>CAYTJG010000250.1:0-9750 GCA_964437865.1 uncultured Bifidobacteriaceae bacterium
CCCTGCACCCCGAAGTCCTCGGCCATGGTGATTTGAATGCTCTCGATGTGCTCCCGATTCCAGAACGGCTCCAGCATGGCGTTGGCAAAACGGAAGAACAGCAGGTTATGAACCGGCGTCTTGCCCAGATAATGATCGATCCGGAAGATGGCTGGTTCGTCGAAGGTATGGAGTAAAATGTCGTTGAGTTCGTGAGCGGACGTCTGATCGCGGCCGAAGGGTTTTTCGACAATCATCCGGGCGTTCCGGGTGCAGCCGCCATGCGACAATTGGGTCACCACCGCGCCAAACGCGGACGGGGGAATGGCCAGATAATATCCGGGCCGCTCGGCCGACCCGAGTTCCCAGCGGAGCGTCTCAAAGGTGGCGAAATCATTGTAATCTCCATCCACATAACGCAGCAGCTTGCAGAGCTTGTCGAACGCCGCCGGGTCGAGTCCGCCGTGTTTCTCCAGGCTTTCCCGGGCCCGGGCCCGAAGCTGATCGAGATTCCAGCCAGCCTTGGCCACCCCAATCACGGGCATGTTCAAATTCCCGCGCTTGATCATGGCTTGCAAGGCCGGAAAGATCTTCTTGTAAGCCAGGTCGCCCGTGGCGCCAAAAAAGACCAGCGCGTCGCAAGGTTTGGCGTCCATCTTATTGTGCCTTTCGCTCCAGGTGCCCGCCAAAGCCAAAGCGCATGGCCGAGAGCAGCCGGTCCTGGTAATCCGCTTCGCCGCGGGAAGCAAATCGTTCGTACAGGGCCGTCGAGAGCACCGGCACCGGCACGCCCTCATCAATCGCGGCCTTGATGGTCCAGCGACCTTCTCCTGAATCCGAGACCCGCCCCCCATACTCCGCCAGGTTTTGGTCCCCGGCCAGGGCGGTCGCCGTCAGGTCCAACAGCCAGGAAGCCACCACGCTGCCGCGCCGCCACACCTCCGCCACGTCCGCCAGGTTCAGGTCAAATTGATATTGCTCCGGGTCCCGCAGCGGGGTGGTCTCGGCATCCTTCTCGTTGGGCCGCCGGCCAATGTTGGCGCTCCGTAGAATCCCGAGTCCTTCCGCATAGGCGGCCATGAGCCCGTATTCAATCCCGTTGTGGACCATTTTCACAAAATGGCCCGCGCCATTGGCGCCACAGTGCAGATACCCCTGCTCCGCCGTGCCACCGGCTTGCTCCCGACCCGGCGTGCGCGGGATGGCCCCCACGCCCGGCGCGAGCGTGACGAAGATCGGGTCGAGATGTTCCACCACGATGGGTTCGCCACCAATCATCAGGCAATAGCCGCGCTCCAAGCCCCACACCCCGCCGCTGGTGCCCACATCCACGTAGTGAATGCCCCGGGCCGCCAGTTCCTTGGCGCGGCGGATGTCATCCACATAGTAGGAATTGCCACCATCAATCAGTATATCGCCCGGCTCCAACTGCGGGGCGAGATCGGCGATGGTCTGGTCCACCACTCCCGCCGGAACCATCAGCCAGACGACGCGAGGCTTCGCCAACTGCCGGATGAAAACTGCCACCGAGTTGGCCCCCGTGGCCTGCTCTTTCACCAGCTCCGCCACCGCCTGCGGCGCCCGGTCATAAACGACGCATTGATGGCCGCCTTTGATCAATCGCCGAACCATGTTGGCCCCCATCCGGCCCAAACCTACCATGCCAATTTGCATACACTTGTTCCTTTCATTTGGTTGTTGTTTGGCTATCACCGCCCCCACCGCGTCACCGCTAGGTCAGGGACGCCTCGTAAATGCTTTGAATGGCGACATCCAGTTGCCCATCGAATTCGGCGTCCGATTGCCGCGCCGACAGGCCTTCCACCAGCGCCCGCGAAAAGCTGGCCACCACCCCGTGATTCCGCCGCAGCCGGCGGTTGCCTTCCTCCCGCGAATAACCGCCCGACAGCGCCACCACCTTCAGAACCCTCGGATGCCGGACGAATTCGGCGTAAAAGTCGTCCTGCTCCGGCAGTGTCAGCTTGAGCATGACCTGCTGATTCGTCGGCAGCGCCGCCAGCTTTTCGAGCAGCGCCGCCTTGAGTTGGGTCTCGGCGCCGCTCTTCCCGGGACAGTGAATATCCACCTCCGGCTCAATGATTGGCATCAGGCCGGCCGCCAATATCTGCGCGGCCACCTCGAATTGCTGGGTCACGACGGCCTGGATCCCGCCGGCGTTGGCCTGCTTGATGACGGAGCGCATTTTCGTGCCAAAGATGCGCCGGGCGTTGGCCCGCTCGAGCAGCGGCGGCAAGCCCGGTATGGGTTTCATCAATTGGACTCCATCCTTTTCAGCGGCCAGGCCCTGATCCACTTTCAGGAACGGCACCACGCGTTTGACGTTCCACAGATAATCCGCCGTGGGCTGACCGGCAATGTCCCGGTCCATGGTGCCCTCGAACAGGATCGCGCCGAGAATCCGGTCGCCATTAAAGCTTGGACAGGTGATGATCCGGGCGCGCATCTCGTGGACGAGCGCGAACATCTGGTCATCGTTGGACCAGGCGCCTTCCTGAATTCCATAGGACAGCAGTGCCTTGGGCGTGCTGCCGCCGCTTTGGTCCAGCGCCGCCAGAAAGCCGGGCTGCGTCTTGATCTTCCGCTGTTGTTGTTCTTTTCGGTCGGGGAGGTTCATTATTTGCCTTTCGCTTTCCGGTAACGCCGGATCAGGTTGTTGGTTGAACTGTCATGCTGAAGCAGGGCACTGTCTCCCCCGGTCAATTCCGGGATGATCCGCTGGGCTAAAACCTTGCCCAACTCCACGCCCCATTGATCGAAGGAATCGATCTCCCAGATAACGCCCTGGACAAAGACGCTGTGTTCGTAGAGCGCAACCAGCTTGCCCAACACGGCCGGCGTGAGCTTCTCTGCCAGGATCGTGTTGGACGGCCGGTTGCCGGCGAATACCCGGTGCGGCACCAGCCAATCGGGCGTGCCTTCCGCTTTCACCTGTTCCGCCGTCTTGCCAAAGGCCAGCGCTTCCGTCTGGGCAAAAACGTTGGCCAGCAGCAAATCATGGTGCCGCCCCAGGGGCGTCAGCGCCTCGGTAAAAGCGATAAAGTCGCAGGGAATCAACCGCGTTCCCTGGTGGATCAACTGATAGAACGAATGCTGCCCGTTCGTGCCCGGCTCGCCCCAATAGATCGGCCCCGTCCGGTAATCCACCGGTTTGCCGGTCAGCGTCACGTGCTTGCCGTTGCTCTCCATGGTCAACTGTTGCAGGTAGGCGGGGAATCGTTTCAGGTATTGTTCATAGGGCAGCACCGCCACCGTTTCCGCGCCCAGGAAATTCGTGTTCCAGACCGCCAGCAAACCCAGCAGCACCGGCAGGTTCCGCTCAAACGGGGCGGTGCGAAAGTGCTCGTCCAGTTCGCGAAACCCCGCCAACAGCTCCTGAAAATGCTCCGGCCCCACCGCCAGCATGGTCGAGAGCCCGATGGCCGAATCCATCGAGTAGCGTCCGCCCACCCAGTCCCAAAAGCCAAACATGTTGGCCGTATCGATGCCAAAGGCGGACACCTTTTCCGCATTGGTCGAGACGGCGACAAAATGTTTCGCCACGGCCTGACTGTCGCCGCCCAGCGCCTTGAGCAGCCAATCGCGCGCCGTTTCCGCATTGGTCATGGTTTCCAGCGTGGTGAAAGTCTTGGACGACACAATGAACAAGGTCTCCGCCGCGTCCAAGCCCTGGACCGCCTCCACAAAATCAGTCCCGTCCACGTTTGAAACAAACCGGCAGGTAAGGCCCCGGTCGCTGTAGAACCGGAGGGCTTCATACGCCATCACCGGCCCCAGGTCCGAACCGCCGATGCCGATGTTCACGACGTTCTTGATGCGTTTGCCGGTATGGCCCTTCCATTCGCCGCTCCGAATACGCCGAGCAAATTCCGCCATGCGATCCAGCACCGCATGCACCTCCGGGACCACGTTTCGACCGTCCACCACGATGGTTGCGTCCCGGGGCGCGCGCAGGGCCGTGTGGAGCACGGCGCGGTGTTCGGTCAAATTGATCTTTTCGCCGCCGAACATCGCATCCATCTTGCCGGCCAGGCCGGCTTCGTCCGCCAATTGGAAGAGCAGCTTCAATGTGTCGCCCGTGATGCGGTTCTTCGAATAGTCGAGAAACAATCCGGCGGCCTCGGCCGTCAGGTGCTCGCCGCGCTGGGGGTCTTCGCCAAACAAATCTCGCAGATGGCGTTTGGACACCGTCTTGGCGTGCGCCGCCAGGGCTTTCCAAGCCGGACGCTTGGTCAGCGGCTCGATTTTCTTGGGATGCGTTTTCGTCTTGTTCATAATGCGGTAATCAATTATCCGTGCCTCGTTTTCAACCGTTGCTGGGTTTCTTCTTCCTGCCACAACCGAAATCCGCCGCGAAAGGCGTTGCCGTTATCTCCGGCCCGACAGCCCGGCGGCAATTTTTTCAGCTTCTTCACATTGCCGCCGCCGAGCACCACGTCATCGGCTTCCAGCGCGGCCATCAGGCGCGCCACCACGTCGAACAGGAACTTGCGCCATTTCCTCTTCCCATACTTTTCCAATCCGCGCAACCCCACATAATCCTCAAAGGTGCCCGCGCGATACGGCAGATGCGCTAGTTCCATGGGCGCCAACAGTCCGTCCAGAATCAACGTGGACCCCAATCCCGTCCCCAATCCCAGGAACAGCAGGTGGCCGCCACGATAGCTGCCCAACGCCTGCATGGCCGCGTCATTGACCAGCTTCACCGGACATTTGAACGCCCGGCTGAAATTGAACCCCACCCAGCCCCGCCCCAGGTTCCACGGTTCCCGAGCCACCCGCCCCCGCCGGATCGGACCGGGAAAACCGATACTGACGGCTTCGTAGTCCCAATCCGTCACCAATTTACAAACACCAGCCACCATGCGCTGGGGCGTCATGTGCGGCCCGGAGACAAACTCGCGGTGGACTTTCTGGCCGGAAGCCAGCAGCTTCACGTGCGTGCCGCCGACATCGATGACGAGCACCTTCATGACACCCGGACCGGGGCTGCGACCGCCGGCTTCAATTGATTGGCCTTGGCTGCCAGCATACAATAGCGGTTCAGCGTGCCCGTTTGGAGCCGTTCGCGCGTGATATTGTCCAGCCAGATACTCTGGCCCAATTCGTTCAATTGTTTGGTGGCATTCATTTGGTTTGGTTTGGTGTCCGGTTCGGCAAATGACCGGTATCGTTCCAGAGACGCATCGCCCGTTGCGGCCCATCGCCCTCGAATCCGAGGAGACTGATGCTCGCCGGGTCCAACAGAAAAAAACGCCCCGCGGTCGGGTCGAGCTCGAGCCAGCGCATGGCCAGCATGCGCAGGAAATGACCACTCGAGAAGAGCAGTACGGCACCGGCGGCCTCCCGGGCCCGCTGGATCACCGCATCGGCGCGGCCGGCCACCTGGGCCGGCAATTCGCCGCCCGGGCAGCCATCCCGGAAGATCTGCCAACCCGGGCGCTGCGCGTGGATCTCCGCCGTGCGCAGACCTTCGTAAGCGCCATAGTTCCATTCCACCAAGTGCGGATCATCCTCGGCCACGGCGCCGAAGCCGGCCAGCTCACAAGTGCGGCTGGCCCGCTGCAGCGGACTCCGAAAAACCTTGGCGAAGGAAATCCCCGCCAGTCGGCCGCGCAAGCACAGGGCATTTGCATCACCTCGCTTGGTCAGGGGCAAATCCGTGAGTCCCGTGTGCTGCCCGGAGACGCTCCAGGCCGTTTCGCCATGCCGCACGAGATAGAGAGAGGATAGCGGCCCGCTCATGCGACCTTCACCTCCCAGTTTCGCCCCTCCCAGCGCCGGTCACGCTCCCAAAACAACGTAAACGTAAACGTGGTGTCCACCGGCATGCCAGCCGTGGCAAAATCAGCGAACCAAAGTTCGAGCCCGCCTTCCCGCGTGGTGATCAGACTGTGGGTATGCGCCCAGCCATCCTGACTCCACACCACGGTGGCTTCGGCATTCAGGATGATCCGCAAAATTTTACCGTGGGCCATCCGCCGCAGACCATGGCGCAGGGTCCAAATCTCGTGCCGGCTCGGCACCGGCTGGACGACATAGCGCTGATACGCGGACTCGATGTGGTCGAAGCACACGCCATCATGCCGGCTGCGCACCAGGGAGATGTATTCCGCGTGCGACCAGCAAAGCGGCATGGCCGCTCCAGTCGGCTGGCCACGTTTCATAAGGCCGTCCGGCAAGTCGTCGGCATCCCACAATTGCTCGGAAATCATGCCGCCCTCGTTGGCGAACGACTCCAAGGCGGTGATGTACGGGAGCGGATCGCGCCCAGCCGCCAATTCATAGTGGCCTCGCTCGCCCGTCAAAATCGGCCAGCAACGGCCCACCCCCGCGCCATCAAAAGCCGCCCCATTCTCCTTTTGTCCGTACCCATCATGGTTATAGCGCCGCCAGCAGGGCCCCTGCGGCAATTCATATTTGATCACTTGGTCAATCACCTTGAGCGAATCCAGAACCACCGGGTCCAGCGCATCCCGAATGCCGAACCGGACCAAGTGTAGAAAGTCGCCACCAACCACGTTTCGCGCCGGTTGAAGGCCGCCGCCGTTGGCAACCTGGATCAGGGTAGCGTTCGGGTCCGCATGCGCGTCCGGCACCCGGGCATCGCTGGGGTTGATGCGAATGAAATGCCGGGGCACGCCCTCCACCAATTGCCCCTGGGTCGTAACCGTCCAATCCTCGAGGTGGGCGGACAACCAATCGGCATAGACCAGGATAAAATCCGCGACTCTTTGGTAACCATGTTCGAGGGCGCAATCCGCGGCGCAAACCAGACCGGCAATGACGGTGGCCAGGGTGGACGGCGAGTAGCCGGCGTTTTCCTCCCATCGTTCCTGGCTGGTCACCGGCCCCTGCAAGATGAGATAGCCCGCCGCCCGCAACATCATCACCTTCGGGTTGAACAGATTCGGGGCCACCCCCTGTTTGAACAAACGCCACGCCAGCAGCAGGGGCGCGGCCACCTCATCCAGTTGCAACCCGGTCCAATAAGCGGAGCCGTCAATCCAACTGTTTTGGGGAAAGCTGCCGTCGGGCCGCTGGATGGCGGCCAGCCAGACCAGGGCGCGCATGGGGGTGCCGGTTTGCCCGGTGGCCAGCAAGGCCGTGGCGCTCTGCACCAGGTCGCGGGTCCACACCAAATGGTAGCCGCCGCGGTCATCATCGCCCTTGGTTTCGCCCCAGGGAATGCTCATGGACGCCACCAGTGCGCCCTGGAACAGTTTGTCCTCGTGGCAGAGCAGGACGCAGCGACTCAAGCGATACAGGCTGCCGTCATCACCGGTGTCGTCGTTGAAATCAAACTGCGGATTCACCACCGCGCGTTGCCATTGCCGCACATAACCCAGGCGGTGGTGCTCAAACGGCTCCGCCATCGATTGGAGGAGCTTGGTGACCGCGCTCTGGTAGCTGCCGCCGCAGGCGATGGCCACGGTGAACTCGAGTTCCGCCGGCAGCTTGATTTCAGCGATCAACGCCACGTTGCCCCCGGTCGCGGACGTGAACTCCCAATCCATCTGATAATTATCCATCAAGTCCCGCCAGCCGTCGCTGGTGCCCACATAACCCACCGAACGCCGGCTGAAACCGGAAATGCACCCCATCACCAGATGCACATCCGGCGTGTTCCGGCATTTGGCGTGGAGCAGGTTGGTGCCGCCGACCTCCGCACACTGGGCCGAATTCTGGTTGCCGTGCGGAGCCAGCAACGCGTAAACACGCACCTTATCCCGCGATGATTCATCCTTGAATTCAATCCTCGTTTGCACCAGCAGCACCGAGCGGTGCGGATCGGCCAGCACCTGTTTCACCAACCGATAGCGCCCGTTGGGTTCGGAATTCACCAGCCGGTAGAACGGACAATTCCGCACCGGATACTCCACGGCGTGCGTGAGATCGCGTTTTTCCTCATGGCAGAAGGTTTCCCCATCCGTGATCAGGAATTGAAAATCGCGCGTCTTGGGCTGGTCGACCTGGGGATAATAAATCTCATTGATGATGCCGTGGCTGATGGTGAACCACAGCCGGCAACTGGTGTGGTACGCCGTGCCCACTCCTTCCTTGGCGCTGGAGGTCCAGCGAGCCGGAATGCCCGGGGCGCCAAACGCAACTGAATTGTTGGCGGAATCCTCCATAAAACCGGCCTCACTCTCGTTTGACATGATTAATTCATCGCCTCACTCTCTAAAAGCGAAATTGCGACCGCGTCAGGCTAAAATATTTTGCAAGCACGTCTTCGCTACCTGCCCCAATCGCCGCCATCAGTCCACAATCTCTCCCCGGCAGTGGAGCCAGCCCCTGGAGTCGTAATGTCAACCTCCAGGCCGGCCATTTCATCTGCCTGTCCGTACTCGTGTCTTTAGATTTATGATGGATCGCAGGTCCGGAAAGAACTCCCGCCAAGTGGCGTCAGCCACCCACCGTGAATTGGCAGGATGTCCCTGGTATCCGTACTCATGCTTGATGCCTCGTTAACTGTTCGTATATTGCCACAGGATGCGCCGCGTTGCCAGCGCACATTTGGACGAAACAATCCTGCCCCATCGGGTGTACCTGCCACCGCCCGGTTGAATGAGCGAAAATCGCTTTCCGCTTTGTTAAATTATTGTGAACTGGTGCTGATTGATGCTCAACCCTCGTCTGGCTGGCTGCCTTTGTCTCCGCACGGTCGATTGCCGGGCGACGGATGATCGGGTATTCTCTCGACGCAGTGTTTAAAGGGACCAAGCAATCGCATCACACCCTCACCGCCAGCGGACTGTTGCTGGCGGTCGTTTTATGGGGGGCTAACAACGTCGGAACCAAGTGGCTCGTCAATGACTGGCCGCCCATCTGGACCGGCGGCACGCGCTTTTTGTTGGCCGGGCTCCTGATGCTACCCATTCTCCGGTTCACCCGCTGGCTGGGGGATTACCAGCCACTCACACCGAAGCTGCGCTGGCGGCTGTGGTGGCGGGGCGGCTTGAGCCTGGCGGTCTATATTGTCGTCTTTTGCTGGGCTTTGCGACTGACATCAGTATCCCATGTGGCCCTCTATCTCGGCGCCTCGCCCGTCTGGTCGCTATTGGTGGAGGGAGCACCGCAAAAGAACTGGTCCAGTGTGCGCCGCTACGGAGCGGCCCTGCTGGCGCTGTCCGGCGTGGCGGTGCTGTTCGGGCCGGCGCTACGCCACTCGGGCTTCCATCTGGCCGGCGAATGCTGCGGCCTGCTGACCAGTGTGCTGTGGGCCAATTTCAACCACCAGGGCCGCGTGCTGGCGCGCGAGCTCAGCGGCGTGGAGGTGGCCGCCCATTCCATGTGGATGTCCGGTGTGTGGCTGTTGCCGTTTGGCTTATGCGAGCTGGCTTTTCACTCCCTGCCCGTGGACCGCGCGCATCTGGCCGTCCAGGGCGGCTGCATCCTGTTTGGCGGCGTGGTGCCGTATGCGTTGTGGAACACCGCGTTGCGGCACTGGCAGACCAGCCGGGTGATGTTGTTCAACAACTTCATTCCGCTGGCCACCGCCAGTTGGGCCCACTGGCTGTTGCACGAACCCATTGCCCCAACCTTTTTTGTAGCCATGCTGTTCATCGCGGCCGGCGTGGTGCTCGGCCAGGCCGATTGGTCAAGACTCCGGAAGGTCAGGCCGGCTTGATCCGGTCAACGCAAACCATTGCCACCACAATGGCATGATTGGCGCGGGGCCCCGTGACCCGCATGAACCATTCCCACCAACGCCCACGGGACGCCCCATATCAGCCTGGGCCAACGGCC
>CAYTJG010000251.1:0-9741 GCA_964437865.1 uncultured Bifidobacteriaceae bacterium
AAAGGCGCCGAGTCCCAAATCGACCTTTCAAGCTTGCTGACGGCCCAGTGACCCGTTGTCCTGGAATCCACCATGGCAGGGGGCATCATCAACGACACTGGCTAATCGTGATCGACAAGGTCTATGATCATTTATCCCACTGGCTCATGACGTTCTTCAACAACTTGGCCTGGTTCGCCTGCTGCTGCTGGTAGGCCGTGAACTGCGCCGGAGTGAGTACCGCTTCCAACGCCTTGGTCTTTTGATCCAGCGCCCAAGTCATTGCCTCCCCCATGTTCGTCATGGAGGCCGGCGGTTTTAGATTCCCGCTCATCTGGTCAAAGCCCACGTTGTACAGCGCCCCATAGACGCCATCTAGTTGGTCGGACGACAAACTGAGGGATGATTCGAGTTGCGCGAGTTCCGTGTTGGCCGCCAGCGAGGCCGTGTGGGCAAATTCCTGTTGCTGGTATTGCGGATAGGCCGTCAATTGGTCCGGCGTTAGCAGCGCCTTGATTTGCGCCTCTGGATCGCCATTCGCCAGCGCCTGTTTCATCAGTTCCTCCCTGTTGATCTTCCCGCTCATGCCCTGCTGCATCGCCAGGGTTTGCACCTGAGCCTGCTTCATCAGGATGTTGCTGATGGATTGCATCTGGTCCGCGGTGAGATGGAGGGTCTCCGCCATGCGAGCCAGCTTGCCTTGCACCTGTTGTTCCATGGCCTGCGCCATGGCATCGGCCATGGCACTGGAGAAGGGATTTGCATTGGTCTCACTCGACGGTTTGGCGAGCTGGGCCCGCAGATGTTCCAACTCCTCGGTGTTACGTCGAGCCACGCCAGCCAGGCCGCGTAGCCGGAGCAGTTCGGCGTGGTTGCCGTTGGCCTTGGCCAGCTCGGCGTCGCGCGCCGCCAGCCGGTTCGTGGCTTCGTCCCGCTCACGCTGCATCTGCCGCAACTGCTCGGCCAGCGGCGCCTGGGCCGACCGGAGCGCAGCGACTTCGCCACGCGCATCGGCGGCTTGTTTGGCTTCATAGGCGCCCGCGCCGATGGTAACCACCAGCGCGGCCGTAATCAGGGATTTTTGCAGGAGGGTCATGGTAATGGTCTTGGTAATGGCAATCACGGCCGCCGTGGTGACGGCAGCGCTGCCGGAAAGAGCGGCGGCGGTAATGTTGGCGGCCAGTCCGGCCGGAGCGGATTGAACACTGTTGGCGGCAATCGCCGCGGCAATCGTGGCGCTGGTGGAGGCCACGCCCCGTTGACCGAAGAATTTGCGCAACTTTTCCAGAGCCCGATTGGCCCGTTTCTTGGCCGCCTCCTCGTTCAAATTCATGGCGTGGCCAATTTCCGCCGCCGTCTTGTTTTCGAAATAGCGCAGGGCCAGCACCGCGCGATCCGTCTCGCCCAACGACGCCATGGCTTCGTCCAACAGGGGTTCCATTCGTGCCCAGTCCGCGGGCGACGGTTCGGCAAGGTGGGATTGCATGGCGGCTTCCTGTTCACGGCGGGTTCGGCGCACCTCGGCGCGAATGTGGGCATTGGCGGCATAGCGCGTGGCCTGCACCAGCCAGCCGGCGAGGCCCGGATGCCGCGTCAGCCGGCCCGCCTTGCGCGCGAGCACCACAAACACCGCCTGAGTGACGTCCTCCGCCAGTTGCGCATCTCGCATCTGCCGGCGCGCCGCGGAATAGACCAGGCCCAAATGCCGTTCCACGAGGGCGGCAAAGGCCGGTTCGGAGCCGGAGCGGGCGTATTCCTGAAGCAGGTCAGTGTCGAGCATGGACATCATTCACCCATAAACGTCCGCCAAAGGCAAAACGGGACAAGGAATTTATCTATGGCTGCCTACACCAGCCGCCGGCGCAACAGCTCCAGCGCCTGCGTGACCACGACATCCTTGAACGTCAGCCGGTCCCAGGGGTTCAGCCGCTTTTCAACCGTCACTCCGTCGGCCGCGGCCAGCGCCACGAACACCGTGCCAACGGGTTTTTCGGGCGTACCGCCGTCCGGCCCGGCGATGCCGGTGACCGCCAGCGCAAAATCGGAACCAAATTTCTCCCGGGCGCCGGCGGCCATTTCCCGCGCCACGGGCTCGCTCACCGCGCCGTATTGCCGGAGCGTCTCCGCGCGCACGCCCAGCAACTGCTCCTTGGCAGCATCGGCATAACTGATCACCCCGCCAAAAAACACAGCCGATGCTCCCGGCACGTTGGTGAGACGATGCCCGAGCATGCCGCCCGTGCAGGACTCCGCCAGCGCCAGCGACTTTTTCTGCGCCGTCAGTAGCCGCACGACAACGCTTTCAAGCTCGTCATCGTCGTAGCCATAAACGGCCGGACCGAGTACTTTTTGGACAGCGGCGACCGCCGACTGGACCAGTTGCGGGGCCGACGCGCCGGCAGCAGTCAGCCGCACATCCACCGCGCCGGGCCGCGCGCAATAGCCCACCTCCAGGCCGACTTTTACAAACGGCCGCATATCAGCTTCGATCAGCTCCTGCACGCGCGATTCGCCAATGCCCGTGGAGCGCAACGTGCGACAGACAAATACTTCTTCCGCAAACTCACGCTGCAGCAGCGGCACCACCAACTCATCGAACATGGGCCGCAGTTCGCGCGGCGGTCCCGGGAGCATGATCAGCCACTGTTTGGCGCCAGGGGCCCCGGCGGACCGGGCCGCAGCGTCCGGGCCGATCTGCATGGCCAGGCCCGGCGCGGTGCCGGTGCGATTGGGCAAGACCACCGCGCCCTCGGGCACCATGGTTTCCACGTCGGTCATGGCGGGACGCGGCCGGCCGCGTTGGGCAAAGAAAGCCTCGATCTGCGCCCGCACCTCGGCGTTAGGCACCAGTTTCCGGCCCAGCAATTGGGCGATCAGCTCGCGGGTAATGTCATCCGACGTGGGCCCGAGGCCGCCGGTGGCGATGACCAATTCAGCCCGCGCGAGGGCCTCGCGCACGGCGGTTTGGATGTCCGCCCCGGTGTCGGCCACGGCCACCTGTCGGGTGACCACGTGGCCGAGGTCGGCCAACCGGCGGCAGAGCCATTGCTGATGGGTGTTCAGGACCCGGCCAAGCATCAACTCACTGCCGGTGTTAACAATTTCCACGTTCATACTTTTACTGCGTCTTGGGCTTGGCCACCCTGGCCTCGAACGAACCCAGCAAATAACTCTTTTGCGGATCCGGCAGACAAAGATAAATTTTTCCAGGCAGGCGGTCGTCGGCCAGGTTCCCAAATTCCAGCCGCAGCGCGTAGCCCGCGGCGTAACTGGGCGTCTGCACGTTGCCGGCAGCATCCTTCCAGGAGAGGGTCACCTTGGCGGCTTTGGCGGCATTGGTTGCCACGTTGATGGTCTTGCCGGCCAGTTGCGCGACCGGCGCACCACCAAAATCGATGAGCGCCGCCAATTCGGCTTCGTGCTTTCCCGCGCGTAACACCAGGGTGTTGTCCTGGAACGACGCGCGTTCCGTGATAAAATCCTGACCATGGATTCGGCCGGCAGCGGGCGAGTCTGGAATGGGGCGGCCGTTCAAGGCCAGCACCCAATTACTGTCGTTGGCCGGCGGCGCCACCAACTCCTGGGCTTCCCCGGGCAGCGCCAGCGCGGTGGCGGAAGCGGTGTGTCCGCCCGACTCGCCGCCCTGGATGTTCACGTGATCGAACCGGGCCGGGCAGAGCGCGGAATAATTGTGCGCGGTCACCGCCAGGCCGGCCAAAGCCTTTGGCTGCATGGCAATCACCGTGGAACCCATCGGCGTCCAGGATTTGCCATCCGCGGAATAATCGGCCGAAAAAACATTCAGTCGGCGCGCCAGCCGCAACCAGCAGGGCATCCCGGTGGTGGAGGCAATGAGCACAGAGTCGGCCTGCCCGCCGGTCGTGGACCGCAATTGAAAAGCCACGCCGGAACTGGGCGTCACCAAAACCATGGCGTAGGCCGACTCCGGCGCCAGTGAATCACGGATCATCAAGCCCGCCTTGGCCCAGGGATCGGACCGCTGCAAGCCCAGCACGCGCGTGGTGAGGCTGACATCGCCGTTGGCCGGCCGGCAAACAAAATGAAACGCATCGCTCTGGCCCCAGATGTCCGCGCCCGAGCCGGCAATCGTCCAATCGTCGCCTTGCCGCTCAAACGAGCCGGGCAGACCGACCGGGCCGACGTCCACCGATTGCCAATGCCCGAGCCATTGCGTCAGGCGCCAGCCAAAGAAATGGAGACCCGCCCCCACGGCCAGCGCGAGCACCAGGACAAACAATCCCGCCGCCACCGGAAAACTCCGGCCGGGATGGCGCGGACTTTTTCCCACGGCTTGCGCCAGGGTGGTCGGCCGCTTCTCGTCAGCCTTGGTCCCGGTGAGGATGAACTTCTGGTCCTGGTTCGCGGGCGCCTGCGGCACGATGATCCTTTGAAAGCAGGTCGGACATTCCATGACGGTGCCGGCTTGGGACGAGTCGCAACGGATATGCTGGCCGCACACCGGGCATGCGTATTTGAACTCGCTCATTACCCGGAAACATTTCACATCGCCGCGCCGGCGGCAATGTTGATTTTCGCCGGCTGAAAACCCACTTGGCACTTGACGCACGGCGACAATTCCCAACACTTCCCGGAATCATCCACGACTTATCATGATGGCCCCCATCCCCACCTCGGGCTCCGGCACATCCCGCCGCGGGCTTTTTCGCACGGCTGACGGCAAGAATTTGCTCGTCACGTTCATACTCATGTGTTCCTTGTTTCTGCTGTGGGGATTCTGCAGTGGATTGTTGGACAATTTAAACAAGCACTTTCAAAACTCGCTGAAAATTTCAAAATTCCAGTCGGGTTTTGTGCAGAACGCCTTTTACATGGGTTATTTCCTGATGGCGCCCTTGGCCGGCGTGATCGCCAAACGGTTTGGCTACAAAGGGGGCATCATCACTGGCCTGGCCTTGGCGGCGGCCGGCGCGTTTTGGTTCATCCCGGCCACCCAAATCAACACGTTTGGCGCGTTCCTGGCCGGGTTGCTCATTTTGGCGACCGGTCTGGCGTGCCTGGAAACCATCGCCAATCCCTACACGACCGTCTTGGGGCCGGCCGAAACCGGGGCCACGCGCATCAACATCGCCCAAATCTGCAATGGGCTCGGCTGGATTTCCGGCATGTTCATCGGCAGCCACATCATTCTCTCCGCCACCCATGAGGTGAACGCCAGCAACGGAAAACTTTTTATTCCCTACCTTGGCATCGGCATCGCTGTCAGTGTTCTGCTGGTGGTGTTTCTCTTCTCCAAGGTGCCGGACCTCAAGGCCGAGGAGGAATTTCAGCCGGAAACCCAGGGCGGAACCTCGAAATCCATTTTTAAACGTTCCCATTTCACCCTCGGCGTGCTGACGCAGTTTCTTTATGTAGCCGCGCAGACCGGCATCTTCAGTTTCTTCATCAATTATTCGGTGGCCAATATCAACGACCTGAGCGACCAGTCGGCCGGCAACCTCCAAACCATTGCGTTTATGCTGTTCGCCGGCGGCCGGCTCGTGGGCAGCGCGGTCGTGAGCTTTGCGAAACCGAATTTAGCCCTGGCCGGCTATGCCGCCATCAATGCCGTGCTCATGGTGGCTTCCATGGTGGCGGGTGGCTGGACGGGCGTGGTCTGCCTGATGGCCAGCTTCTTCTTCATGTCCATTATGTTCCCAACGATTTTCGCGCTCAGCATCCGCGGCTTGGGCGAACACACCAAACAGGGCGCCTCGCTGCTGGTGATGTCCATTGTGGGCGGCGCGATCATGACGCCGCTGATGGGGCTCATCGCCGACCGGGGCAACATGCGCCTGGGCTTCATCATCCCGTTGATCTGTTTCGTCGTCATTGCCGCCTACGGAACCGTTTGGAAGAAACTCGAAGTACGCGACAGCGCGGCTTGAAAAAAGATTCACGCAGCAATCTGACCCGCCAGCCGTGCGGCCTTTAGTTATGAGCAGTTCTGGTGGGTGACGCCCGGTTCAAAATCGCATCTCAGCGGCCGGGACGGCCGCGGACCGGAGCGTTTCCTGACTGCACGGAGCCGGGCGAACGCGCCAGCGTCGTCGGAGTGCGGTGGCCCTCCACCGCTTTGGCACACGTCCCTGTTTCCAACCAAAGCGATCATGGTTCGTTCACTCGGGCCGTGCCTTTGCGCGAGCCTTGAGACGTCCGCCAACCGCCGCGCCCGGGGAAAACCCATTCACCCGCTCGTTGGCAAGATTTGCCTTGGGCCACAGCGCCGGAGGGCCGGGCGCACTCCAGGACACTGGCGCGTTTCACGGCCGCCCCGTTGGTCGTGCCACAGTTGGTCCGCAGGCGTCTTGGCCGCTGAAACTTCGAAGGACCCGCGACCAGGTAGCCATTCGTTTTGAGAAATTCCCAGCCGGTGATGGTTGGTTCAAAATCGCATCTCAGCGGCCGACGACGGCCGCGGACCGGCGCGCTTGCATCTTGCCGACCTACCCTAATATTTCACCCGATAGAAAAATTGGGAGGCGGACCCGTTAGTCCAGCCCACGATGGCGTTCGTGCCCGCCGGGGTGATCGTCTGGTAATCCGACCAAGTAACCAGGTTCGTGCTGGTTTGAATCGCATAGGGCAGCCCCGGGTAGAGGTTCACGACCATCAGATTTGATTCGGCGCTATTGCGCGGCAGGTTCAACTGTGGGCTCACGGATTGGAAGGCTCCGGCGGCAGTCAACGCATCCACCTTGGTGGTCGGGTGAACCACATCCCAGAAAACATAGTCCGCCCCCGGCCCGGTGAAGCTCTTATCCGTGAGATTGGGGTCTTCCAACGCGCCGTTGGTCGTGACGGTCAAACCATACTTCGCCGGTGAGCTCAGCAAGTTGGCGAAAGCCAGATTGTCGTCTAATGCATAGATGCGTAATCCAGGAGCGAGTTGCGCCAGGTTGGTGAGGGCGGATGCCAGCCGGGCGTTGAACAACGCCACCTTGGAGTCCACGTATTCGGCATACCCAACTGGTGTGCCGAGGAACGCCGGGGTTTGCCCGACGTAAGCCAGATTGCCCACCATGACCTCCCGCGCGCCCAGGGCGTACAGGGTACTGACCGCATTCGTCAAGTTCAGCACCGCATTGGAAACAACGACGCCCCAAGCGGCATCGTTCACGCCCAGGACCGGCGAAGCGTCGAGAAAGTCGTTGCCGCCCGACAGGACCGAGAAGAGCCCTGACTGCAGGTTCGTGGACGACGTCAGACCGGCGATCTGGGATTGCAAATCGGCCGTGGTACTGCCGGAGACGGCAAAATTGTTCGAGGCGTTATAAGGCAACCCTAGCTGCGCGGATAGGTATTCAATCCAGAGGGGGCCATTCGAATAACGGCCATCATAATAGTCTGGCGCGGGCGCCGGGTTGCGGCCCGTGTCCGAAAGGCTGTCACCAAAAACGTACAGAGCGGTGAAAGCACTGCCCGTGGTGACGGATGAAAGTAGGATCATTAGAACCACCGCGAGCAGAACCCGCGGGGTCCCCCGTTGCGAATTAGTCTGGCCAAGCCTCATTGGGCCTGACTATACACCAGTAGCTGGCGGCGCGCCAACGTCGAGGTGATCAGTTCTCTCTTCATTTTTGCTCGGTTTGCCCTGCTCTAATGCCCTAGGAATTTCTGCCACATTTCCGGTCCATTTTCCCAGAAGATGATGGCCACTCCCATGAGCGCGCCGCCGGCAATCACCCCAGAGGCCACCGGGAACGTGAATTCCTCCGCTTGCGCCGGCGCCTTCTTTTTAAAACCCCAGGCGATGACGGCGCCCAGGAAAAACAAGACGCCGTAATACCACTGAAAAATCCAAGCCAGGCCGAAACCGGAAGCGGAGGGTAGATATTTTTCCTGTCTGGGAAACAGCACCGGCAGGAGGGTGAAGATCACGCCCACCGCCCCGCCCACCGCAATGCTCCAAACCTTCACGGGCGCCAACGCCTCGAGGCCTTTGCTGAGAGCTTGGGCCACCGCCGCCCAAGTCTGCGCCGACGGCGCCGGAAACTGAGTGGACCCGAGCACCTCCGGCTTGTCCACGATCAACCGGAAAGCGAGCACGCTCACAATGGTGCCGATGAAAATGCCCGAGAACTGGGCGAGAAATTGTCGGCGCGGGTGCGCGCCCAACAGGTAGCCGCTCTTGAGATCCGTCAGCAGGTCGGCGGATGAACCGGCCGCACCGGCGGTGATATTGGCGCTCATCAGGTTTACATTCATGTTGCCCGGGTTGAGCATGCCAAAGGTCAATTGCGTGACCTTACCCAAGGGGCCCTGAGGCGTGGTATCCGTTTCGCCCGTGACCCGGCAGGCGACCATCGCCAGGGCGAAGGACAGGACCACCGCCACCACACTCTGCCAATAGGGCATGGCAAACGTGGAGTGGGCCAGCACGGCCAGCGCCACCAGGGAGACAAATTGCCCCACCGCAAACCACGACATCGGCGTCTCGATGGCTTCCATTTCCGTGGGGAATTTTGACTTGGGCGAAAACATCTTGCCCATATCAATGAAAGCCCGGAGCGAAATGCGCCATTGCAGGATCAGGTTCAGGAGACTCGCAAAAACCATGCACGACACGCCCGGCCACAACGCCCACTGGACGCATTCCTTGAACCCGCCTTGGACGATCAACCCGTGGTGCTGCAGCGCGGGCACATACCCCATCCAGCACACGACACTGCCGAAGAGGATGCTGAGGCACACCCGCATGCCCATGATGGCCCCGGACGCGATGAAGATGGGTTCCCAACTGAACATGACCGTGCGGCTCATCCAGGCCTCGCCGAAAAAATGTTTGTTGGCCAGGGTGCAGAGCGTGTCGCTGGAGAAGTTGTTGAAATGGGTGACCACGTGATAAAACTTCAGCAGAAAATCGTCGAGCGCCGCCAGGCCGTCGTGCCAGAAATTGTCGAGGGCGGCGAGCGCGCCGGCGATGCCCAGGGCCTTGGCGGCGCGCATGCCCTTGCCGCCGTGGGAATGCAGCGCCCGCAAGGTCTCCGCCGCCGCCACCCCGCTGGGAAAGCGCAATTGCTCGATGTTGATCATCTGCCGCTTCATCGGCACCGCCATGGTCACGCCCAGAATGGCCAGGAAAAACACCCAGGCCAGCGTGAGCGGCACCGAAAGCGCGTGCCCGTTGAGCATGATGAAGGCGGAAAAAGCCGAGACCAGCGTGCCCCCGGTGGAGTACCCCGCCGAACTGGCGCAGGACTGCATGCAGTTGTTCTCCAGGATGGTCATCGGCGTGCGGGCCAGGCCGATCTTAACGAAGGTGGTCCAGATGGCGTAGGAGAGAATGCAGGCCGTGATGGCCACCCCCATGGACCAGCCGGCTTTCAAGCCGATGTACAAGTTGGTGAGCGCGAGCACGCCGCCGAGCACCGACCCCATGATCACGGCCCGCCAGGTCAGCTGGGCCATCGAATCGCCGCGCCCGCGATAGACTTGCTCGAACCACTGGCGCTCGATTTCCTCCGGGGTTCCGCTAAAGCCCTCAATGGGCAGTTCAAACTCTCCCGGTGATGCTGGCGAAGCTGACCCCTCCAAAGTCGGCTTCTGCGTTACGTCCAAACTCATGGGTTGGAATCGTCCGAAATTGATGGCGTGGGAGCCAGCTTTTTTTCCAGATTCTTGCCTTGGCCGGGCCGGTGATGCGCCCGTCTCCGGGTGCTGAAACAGGCGCCGGCGCGACTACCAATGGAGCGGACACATCGTAGCGCCGACATTCTTGTCGGCGGGTAAAGGCGACTTTCC
>CAYTJG010000252.1:0-9712 GCA_964437865.1 uncultured Bifidobacteriaceae bacterium
CGGGCCCGCCCGGGGAAAAAAAGCATTGCCATCCGGATCACTTGCCGCAACTATTCAGCGTTCCGCCCGAAGACATTTAACCGCAACCGAAAACAGCGTTTTTTTGCATGAACAAGACTCCGAATTCCCGAACTTTGAATCGCCGGCACTTTTTGAAGGTGGCTGGCGCCGCCGTGGTTTTGCCGACCCTCTTGCCTGGTTCCGTGCTGGGACGGGATGGGAAGACGGCGCCGTCCAACAAGATCACCCTCGGGGCGATCGGTTGGGGTATGCAAGGACCCGGCGATACGCAGGCCTTTTTGGCCGAGGAAGATTGCCAGGTGGTGGCGGCCTGCGATCTGGATAAGAACCACCTGCAAAGCGCGGTGGACACCATCAACGGTCATTACCAAAACAAGGATTGCACGGCCTATCATGATTACCGTGAGTTGCTTGCCCGGCCCGACCTGGATGCGGTGATGATCGCCATTCCCGATCACTGGCACGCCTTGGTGGCCACGGAAGCGGCGCGGCGGAAGGTGGATGTGTACGGCGAAAAGCCGCTGGCCCGCACGATTGCGGAGCAGCAGGCCATTGTGCACGCGGTGGAAAAGAACGGCATCATCTGGCAGACTGGTTCCTGGCAGCGTTCGCAGCCGCCCTTCCACAAGGCGGCGGAAATCGTGCGCAACGGACTGATCGGCCAAGTGACGCGGGTGGAGGTGGGACTGCCCTCCGGGCATTACGATTTTGCGGGCACCGCGCCCGAACTCAAGGCGCGGCTGGAAACGCTGCCGGACAAGCCCGGCGATCTTTCGCTGATCCGGCCGGGCACCGAGGCCTGGAAACTCGCCGTGAGCGATCCGCCGCCGGAACTGGATTACGAAACCTGGATCGGGGCGTCGCGGATGGAGCCTTATATCAAGCAGCGCGTGCACATGAATTGGCGCTGGAATTACAACACCGGCGGCGGCCAGTTGCTGGATTGGATCGGGCACCATTGCGATATCGCCCATTGGGGGCTGGGCTTTGACAACGACGGGCCGTCCACCGTGGAAGGCCAGGGCGAATTTCCGGCGCCGGACGCCATTTGGAATACCTGCACGAAGTACCGCATCGAGCTCAAGTACCCGGGCGACATCACGATGATCATCGCCGGCGGGCATGACGACATTCGCAGCGGCACCAAGTGGATCGGCACGGAAGGCTGGGTCTGGGTGGACCGCGGCGGTTTTGAGGCGTCCAATCCCGAATGGAAGAGGGGGAAGAACCTGCCGGAAGCGCTACGCAAGGTGAAGCTGTATGAGTCGCCCGGGCACCAGCGCAATTTCCTGGATTGCGTCAAGTCGCGCCAACCCACGATTACGCCGGTGCAAACGGCGCATCACTCCGCCATTCCCGGGCATCTGGGCCTGATTTCCATGCTCACGGGCCGCAAGGTCGAATGGGACGCGAAACATGAGAAGATTCACGGGGACCACGAAGCCAGCAAATTGCTGTCGCGCCCGTATCGCGCGCCGTTTCATCTGGCCTGAGCGAGCTGCTTAACAGAAACGCCCGCCGGATGGCCGGCGGGCGCTTCGTTTGGAGGAGAACAAACCGAACCGATCAGTCAGGCAAAATCTTCACGCGGATGTTCTTGAAACAGGCTTTGCTGCCTTTGCCGGGCAGCGGCGGATGGCCTTGCAATGCAAAGGTTCCCTGGGGCATCCAGGTGCTGCCGGTGGGCATCTTGTGCTCGGTATCGGCCTGGGGCATGTCATATTCCAGCACGGTCTTGCCATCCAGCTTCACCGTGATCTTGCCGTTCACATAAATCACTTCCTGGGTGTACCAGACATTGTCCACGACCGGCGGCTGGGCAAAGGAGATGGCCGGCTCCTGATTGTCGCTCCCGGGCAGTTCCGGTCCCCAGGAAAGGTTCTTGATGCCCCACAAGCTGCCGGTGCGGCGCCAATCGCTGTGGCTGTTGTTCACCTGGCACTCCAAGCCATGGTTGGGCCAGCCGGATTCCTGGAATTCGGTGTGGAAATAGATTCCGGAGTTGGCGTAGGGGAAGGTCATCACGTCCACCTTGAGGTCAAAGTTCTTGAACGAATGGCCGTTGATGTCGCCCACATAGAACAGGTGGCCCGGATTATGGTTCGTGGCGGGACATTCCATCTGGATCACTCCGTCCACCACGGTGAAGAGTTCGGCATTGGAGCCGATTTTCCAGCCGTCGAGCGACTTGCCATCGAACAGGCTGACGAAACCTGGTTCGGGTGCGGGCGAATCAGCCGCCAAAACGGCGCCGGCCAACAACAGGGCGGAGGCGGTGGAGAAAAATATTTTCATGGTGGTTTATCAGTGATCCTACGGTGTCCGGCACCATTAACAGAATGCAGCCGGAGGCGGCAAGCTATATTTGGCTTTATCAATCAGTTGTGCGCTTCTTGGCTCCGGATTTCCGCCGGGCGTTGGTGATTTGGCGAGGGCCTTGGGGGCAAATTTCCCAGGGTCAAACGATGGTGCGCATTGACTTGGACATCACCGGCGATTATTTTCTGTCGTTCAATGCTGGAAATAATTGAGAAACTGCTCTTGTTGCAGGATCGTGACCGGCGCATCCTGCGTGTCTCCCAGGAACTTGACCAAATCGCGCCCGAACGCGACAGCTTGCGGTCCAAGGCCGCCACGACGCAAAGCGCATTGGAAACCGCCAAGGCGCGCGTCAAGCAGATCGAGACCGAGCGCAAGCAGCGCGATCTGGAGATCGAGACCAAGAAAGCCCAGATTGAGAAATATTTAAATCAGCAATTGCAGACGCGCAAGAACGAGGAATACAAGGCGCTGACCAGTGAAATCGAAACGGCGAAAGCCGAGATTTTCAAGATCGAGGACGCGCAGATTGTGCTGATGGAACAGGGTGAGGTGGCGCAAAAGAACGTGGTGCGCGCGACGGGCGAGGCCACGGCCGCCAAGCGGCTGGTGGATGAGCAGGTGGGCCAGCTGGATCAGCGCGAAGCCAATTTGCAAAAGGAATTGGCGGAACTGCAGGCCGGCCGGACCGCCCTGGCCGCGGCCGTGGAGGAAAGCACGCGCGGCCGCTACGAGCGGTTGCTCAAGAACAAGGGTGAAAGCGTGGTGGTGGGCATCGAGCACAGCGCCTGCGGCGGCTGCCATATGAAACTGCCCGCCCAAGTCTTAGCCAACTGTCGCGGCCAGGTCGAGGTGGTGACCTGCCCGAGCTGCGGGCGGATCCTGTACTTCACCCATGACATGAGCCTCGCCAGCGGGGAGTAAACGAACCGGACTCGCGGCCCCCGTTTCGCCGTCCTCCGGCGGCGAAAATCTTCGCTTTCGCTGGGGTGAAAATCTGTGTTAAGCTCCGCCTCCTTTATGACCAAAACCGCACTTCTATTTGCCGGGCAAGGCGCTCAATTCGTCGGCATGGGAAAAGATCTTGCCGAAAAATTCCCGTCCGCCCGGGCCTGGTTTGACCGCGCCAACGCGGCGCTGGGTTATGATTTGACCGGAATTTGTTTCGCCGGGCCGGAGGCGGAACTGACCAAGACCGAGAACGCGCAGCCGGGGATTTTCCTCGTGAGCTGGGTCTGCCTGGAATTGCTCAAGGAACAGGTGCCGGGGCTGGCTTTCGAAGCCACGGCGGGTTTGTCGCTGGGTGAATTCACGGCGCTCACGGCCGCCGGGGCGATGAGTTTTGAGGATGGCCTGCGCGTGGTCCGCCAGCGTGGCAAATTCATGCAGGAAGCGTGCGATGCGACCCAGGGCGGCATGGCCGCGGTGATCGGCTTGGACGAGGCGTCCACCCGCACCGCGTGCGCGGAAGCGGGCGTGGTGATGGCCAACCTGAACTGTCCCGGCCAATTGGTGATTTCCGGCGCCGCCGGGAAGATCGCCCAGGCCTGCGAACTGGCCAAGGCCAAGGGCGCCAAACGCGCCATTCCGCTGACCGTGGCGGGCGCGTATCATTCGCCGCTCATGGCGGCCGCCCAACCCAAATTGCAGGCTGAACTGGCCAAGATCCGAATTCACGCACCCACAGTGCCGGTCATCTCCAATGTCACCGCGCAGGTTCATGGGACCGATATTCCCGCCCGGCTGGTGGAGCAGGTTTGTTCCCCGGTGCGCTGGGAGGAATCCGTGCGCACGTTGCTGGCCCAGGGTTTCACGCGGTTCATTGAACTGGGCCCCGGCACCGCCCTGAGCGGCTTTATGAAGCGCATCGACAAGAGCGCGCAAATGCTGAACGTGGCTGATGCGGCCAGCTTGGAAGCCACCGTGAAGGTGCTGACCGCCGCCTGAGCGGCCGGTCCGCGCGCCAGCCGCTTATTTTTCATGTGCATTGATATCGATACGTGGGTAAACCTCCCGTGAACAATTTATGAGCCAGCTTACCAACCAGATTGCCGTGGTCACCGGCGCGGGCCGCGGCATCGGCCGGGCCATCGCGCTAAAATTCGCCGCCGAGGGCGCGGATATCGCCGTCGTCTCGCGCACGCAGCAGAACTCCGAGAAGGTGGCCGCCGAAATCAGCGCCCTGGGCCGCCGGGCCTGGGCGTACGCGGTGGACGTGGCGGACGCCGCCGCCGTGAACGCGGCGGCCGAGAAAATTTTGGCCGACGCCGGCAAGGTGGATCTCCTGGTGAATAACGCCGGGGTCACCCGGGACGGCCTGCTCATGCGCATGGCCGATGCTGATTGGGACACCGTGCTGGACACGAACCTGAAAGGGGCGTTTCTGGTGACCAAGGCGTTCAGCCGGGCCATGATCAAGGCGCGCGCCGGCCGCATCATTAATATCTCGTCGGTCATTGGCCTCATCGGCAACGCCGGCCAGTGCAACTACGCCGCCAGCAAGGCCGGCCTCATCGGTTTCACCCAGTCCTGCGCGCGTGAATTGGCCTCCCGCGGCATCACCGTTAACGCCATCGCCCCGGGCTTTATCGAAACCGACATGACGGCGGAGCTGAATGAGGCCGTGCGGGCGGAAATCCTGAAAAAGATCCCGTTGGGCACACTGGGCCAGGCCGACGATATTGCCGCGGCGGCGCTTTATCTGGCCGCTCCCTCCGGCCGTTATGTGACCGGGCAGGTCCTCACGGTGGATGGCGGAATGGTCATGTGACCCGGATCCGTCGACCCGGGTCCAGAAAAATTCTGAAGACAGGGCTTGACGGATGAGGCGATTGTAAGCTAGAAAACAGCACTAATATTTATGCCAGACAAACCAATTGACCAACGTGTAAAAGACATCGTCGTGGAGCAGCTCGGTGTCAAACCGGAGCAGGTAACGCCCCAGGCGAAGTTTATCGAAGATCTCGGCGCCGATTCCCTCGATACCGTCGAGCTCGTGATGGCGCTGGAAGAGGAATTCGGCATTGAAGTCCCGGATGAACAAGCGGAGAAGCTTCAAAGTGTCGGTGACGTAATCAAATACGTCGAAGACAACCAGAAATAATTGGAATTTTTTTAACCAGCGGGGCGGTTTAGGCTGGTCACAGCCCGGACTGCCCCGTTTGATTTTCCCATGGCAAATAATATCTCAGACCGTCGCGTGGTCGTCACCGGCGTAGGCATCGTCAGCCCCCTGGGGCACGATGTGGAAACTTTTTGGAAAAACCTGGCCGCCGGCGTTTGTGGGATCGACACGATCTCCGCGTTCGACGCCTCGGGGTTCGATACGCGGATTGCCGGCGAGGTGCGCAATTTCGACCCGTTACCGGCCTTTCCCACACCCAAGGAGATCCGGCGCACGGACCGCTATTCACAGTTTGGTGTTTACGCGGCGTGGGGCGCGCTGAAGGATTCGGGCCTGGACCTGGACCAGGAGAACCGGGATGAAATCGGGGTGATCCTCGGCTCGGGCATTGGCGGCCTGGCCACCACCACCGAGCAGCTCGGCGTCCTGTTCGCGCGCGGACCCGGCCGGGTCTCGCCCTTCACCATCCCCATGCTCATTGGCAACATGGCCTCCGGCCTGGTATCCATGTACTTCAATTTGCGCGGGCCGAATTTTGCCACCTGCTCGGCGTGTGCCACCGCCAACCACGCCATCGGCGAGGCTTGGCGCACCATCAAGATGAACGACGCGCAAATCATGTTTGCCGGCGGTTCGGAAGCGGCGGTCATTCCCATCGGCATTGCCGGCTTCTGCGCCATGCGGGCCATGAGCACCCGCAATGACGATCCCAAGCACTCGTCGCGCCCGTTTGACCGGGACCGCGACGGCTTTGTGATGGGCGAGGGCTCCGCGGTGCTGGTGCTGGAGGAGTTGGAGCACGCCAAGAAGCGCGGGGCCCGGATTTATTGCGAGGTGGCCGGCTACGGTAACACGGCCGATGCCCATCATCTCACGGCCCCGGCGCCCGGCGGCGAAGGCGCGGTGCGCTGCATGAGAATGGCGCTACGGACCGGCGGATTGAATCTGACTGACGTGAGCTATATCAACGCCCACGGCACCTCCACCCCGCAGGGCGACGTGTGCGAAACGCAGGCCATCAAGACGGTTTTCGGCGATCACGCCCGCAAGCTGGTCGTCAGTTCCACCAAGGGCGCCACCGGCCACATGCTGGGCGCGGCCGGGGCGGTGGAAATGGCCGCGTGCGCCATGGCCATCAAGCACGGCGTGGTGCCGCCCACGATCAATTACCAGACGCCCGATCCGGAATGCGACCTGGATTACGTGCCGAACACCGCCCGGGAAATGCCCGTGAACGTCGTGGTGAATAACTCGTTCGGCTTCGGCGGCCACAACGCGAGCATCGCCGCGACGAAATTCGTCGGGTAAATGGCTGCGTTTTCCGAATCTGATTTGGGGCGCCTTGAGTTCAGGCTGCTCCAAGTCAGTTTCGTGAGCCTTTATTTCCATCGTCGGCGCGCAGCCGGCGGCGTGGAATCCTCGTGAGTGGCTCGCTAAGCAGCGCGGTCTTTAGATGAACTTCCTTTCCGTCATCGAGTCCAAGCGCGAGGGCCGGCGGCTGCCGCCGGCGCAAATCCGGGAATGGGTCCGCGACTTCACTGCCAGGAAGATTCCCGATTACCCACTGGCGCCGCGGCCGGTCAAGCTTGGCCCGCGGGTGGTGGCGGTCATCCGGTAACCGCACTCAGGCGATCTGTTCCCAGAGCTTGATATCTGCCGCCGTGGCGCTTAGTTCCGTGATCCGGGCAAACCCCTTGGTCATGTGCGGCGATTTCAAATGTGTGTCCAGCGCCGCCTGGCTGGCCCAAGTCTCCAGAAAAAGGAATTTACCGGGCTGGTCGGCGTTGGTGTGCAGATGATAAGCGATGCAGCCGGCCTCCTGGCGCGTGGGCTCGATAAATGACAGCAGCACTTGCTTCATTTCCGCTTCCTTGCCTGGCCGGGCGGCGATGACGGCGACGACGGTGACTTGTTTCATAAGCTGGTTTTGGGTAAACGGCGGCAGGTCAGGCGATGGACGCCAGGATCTTTTCCGCGGCCGCGCGGGGATTCGCCGCCGCATAAATCGGCCGGCCCACCACCAGCCAGTTCGCTCCGGCGGCAATGGCTTCCTTGGGGGTCATGGTGCGGGCCTGGTCATCCGCCTTTTCCGCGCCGGTGCGAATACCGGGCGTAATGAGTTGCAGGTCGGGCGGCACGAACTGTCGGAGGCGGACCACTTCCTGGGGCGAGCAGACCAAGCCGCGGAGGCCGGCTTTGACGGCCACGTTGGCGAGCCGGCGCACTTGCTCCTCCACGCCGGCCGTAAGGCCGACCTCGCGCAGGGCTTCCGCGTTGAGACTGGTGAGCACGGTGACGCCCAGGACCAGCGGACGGGCGTACCCGGCCGCTTGGGCCGCCGCGGTGGCCGCCTGCTCGGCCGCCTCCAGCATGTCGAAGCCCCCGCTGGTGTGCACGGTCAACATCTGCACGTCCAACCGCACGGCGGCGGTGACCGCTTTTTTCACCGTGTTCGGAATGTCGTGAAATTTCAGGTCCAGAAAGACGCTGGCGCCCGTGGCGCGCACGCGGCGGACGATGTCCGGCCCGGCGGCGGTGAACAGCTCGCTGCCGATCTTGAAGGCGCCGACGGCGGGCGCAATTGCCGCGGCCAGCTTCAGGGCCTCTTCGGCCGTGGGCACATCCAGCGCGGCGATGATGGGATTTCGCATGGCGGTAAACTAGCAAACCCGGCCGGAGGCAAAAAACTAAAAACGCCAAACCCTTTAAACGAGCAAGGCGCACCATTCCTATTGACACCAACCGGTTTGTGATGCAAACTCAAAGCCTCATGAAGGATAACTTGCACCCTCTTTCAGGGGTTCCCGCGGCGGCGGACCTCGCCCAACTGCAAGCCCTCATGCAGCGGCCGGCGCAGAATGTGAATGCGGACGGGAGCTTCGAGCTGGGCTGGGGCGTAGCGGTGCTCCTGGGCGGCCTGATACCTTATCTCAACGCCACCCTGCCAAAGACGGTTTGGGCGTCGTGGTGGACGTCGTGGATCGGCTACGTGCCGTTCCTGTGTTTTGCCTTCTCCCCGTATGCCATTCCGAAAATCATCAAGCGCTTCATCACCTGGCCACGCACGGGGTACGTGGCCAATCCGAACGAAGTGAAGCTGACCCAGTTGATCCTGCTCATGATCATGGGCGGGGCCATTGGTCTCGGCCTGGCCCTGGCCTTCTTCTTCGTCTCGGACCTACGTGAAGCCATCGGCCGGTCCGACGTGCACCGGCAGTTGCCCCATTTCATTTGGGTTGGCGCCAAGCTGTTGGTTTGCGGCATCGTGGCCGTCTATCTGGGCCGCAAGACCATCAGCCGACGCCCGGCTTTGCCGACGGCTTACGACGCCGCCCTGATTCAACAAAAACTGGCCCAGATCCCGGCCGGCCGAAAGCAACTGCACGCGGTAAAATTCACTTTGCTCGGCATGTTTGTGGGCATCCCGATCCTGATCGGCGGAGTGGTGCTCGGGCTGATTTTTTGGTATCGGATCGCCCTGCCCCAGGTCGGGATCTCCTGGCCCCAATTGGGCGTTGCGGGCTTTTTGGTGGTGATGAATGCCCTGCTCTACCTGATGGCTAATGCCGTCGTGATCAGGCAACTCTGGTGGAAATGGCTGGTGCTGGCGTTCCTGCTCGTCGCACCGGTCATGCTGGCGCCCGCCATCCCTTATCCGGCCGTTAATTCGGGGCTGTCGCCGACGCTGGTATCCTTGCCACCGGTGATGCTGTGTTTGGGGTTGGCGTGGTTTCTCTCGGGCGCCGCCACGCTGGCTTGGTTTATTCGGCGCCACCCGCTGCCCGACCTGGAAGACCCATGAACGAGCAGTTGCGGGCCATAGCCGACCTGGACCGGGTGATTCACGAGCCAGGACGAATGATGATCGTGGCGCTGCTGGCGGCGGTGGCGGAATGCGATTTCCTTTATTTGCTGCGCGAGACGGAGCTGAACAAGGGCAATTTATCCAGTCATCTGGCGAAGCTCGAGGCGGCCGGCTACGTGGAAATCGAGAAGACGTATCGCGGCAAGGTGCCGCAGACCTTGCTGCGGCTGACTCCGCCGGGCCGGGCGGCCTTCGCGGCGTATCGCCAGCGCTTGAACGCGGCCTTGGTGGAGCAATGGCAGGCCTCGCGACCTTCCTGAGCCGGATAGGACGGACAAGCGGAAGCGGAGACACCAATTGCGCGAACGGGCACGAATTCCAAGGGAAACATCCAGATGCTCGACGTGCATTTCCCGACCACCGACGGACGAGAGCTGATTTTT
>CAYTJG010000253.1:0-9670 GCA_964437865.1 uncultured Bifidobacteriaceae bacterium
TATTTGGTGCGCATGGAAGAAATGCGCCAGAGCATGCTTATCTTGCGGCAGTGCGTGCAGAAGATTCCCGGCGGCTGGGCCAACGACGCCGGCGAACCGGTGTCCATTCCGGACGGCAAGATCACGCTGCCCAACAAGCAGAAGGTGCTCTCGAGCATGGAGGAATTGATCCACCAGTTCATGCTGGTCACCGAAGGCGTGAACTGCCCGCCCGGCGAAATTTATTTCGGGCACGAGAATCCGAAGGGCGAACTGGGTTTTTACATCAACAGCCGGGGCGGCGGCGTGCCGTACCGCCTGAAAATCCGGGCCCCCAGCTTTGTGAATTTGAGCATCCTGAGCGAACTGCTGCCCGGGTGCATGATCAGCGACGTGCCCGTGGTTTTGGGCTCGCTGGATTTTGTCATGGGAGAAAGCGACCGATGAGCTTTGAAGCAACCAAAGAACTGGAAACGGAAGTTGACGAGTTGATCACGCATTACCCCGTCAAGCGCGCGGCATCGTTGATGGTGCTGCATGCCATTCAGGAAAAATTTGGCTTCATCTCGCAGGCGGCGGTGGAATGGACGGCGAAGAAGCTGGAGCTGCAGCCGATCAACGTTTATGAAATCGTGACGTTTTACCCGATGCTGCGGCAGGAGCCGCAGGGGAAATACCAGATCAAGGTCTGCCGCACGTTGAGCTGCGCGCTGGGCGGCGGGTATCAACTGCACGAGCATTTTTGCCGGAAGCTGGGTTTGGACCCGCACAAGCACGGACCGCAAACGACGCCCGATGGCAAGTTCACCGTCGAGTTTGTGGAATGCCTGGCCAGTTGCGGCACGGCGCCGGTGATGATGGTGGGCGACAAATTTTACGAGGGCGTGACGCACGCGCAGGCGGACGAAATTGTGGCCGGATGCCAATGAAAAAGCATTGGCTGCCCGACATGGATTTGAACCATGACAAACAGATCCAGAGTCTGCTGTGCTACCGTTACACCATCGGGCAGAATGGCGTGGAGTAGCCTAATGAGTTTTATCTAAGAGTCAAGTTGCTATGGCGCAGGAATACAGATTGATTTTAAAGCACATCGACGAGCCGGGGTACACCCCGGACCTCGAATGCTATTTGCGTCACGGTGGCTACGCCGACTTGAAGAAGGCGCTGGCCCTGCCGGCGAAGGACCTGCCAGACGGCAAAAAAGCATCGGGTCCGGAGCAGATACGCGACGACGTGAAGTTCTCCGGTCTGCGCGGCCGCGGCGGCGCCGGGTTTTCGTGCGGGTTGAAGTGGAGCTTCGTGGACCGCCGGAGCGGCAAGCCCATCTACCTGATCTGCAACGCCGATGAATCGGAGCCCGGCACTTTCAAGGACCGGCAGATCATCCACAAGGACCCGCACCAACTCATCGAGGGCATGATCATTTCGTGTTTTGCCAACGATGTGAAGCTGGCCTACATCTACATTCGCGGCGAGATGCCCGAAGGCGCCCGGCGGTTGAACCGCGCGTTGCAGGAGGCCCGGCAAAAGAACCTGCTCGGCAAGAATATTCTCGGCACGGGCTACGACCTGGAGATTTACGTCCATCGCGGTGCGGGCGCCTACATTTGCGGCGAGGAAACCGGCCTGATCGAGTCGCTGGAAGGCAAGCGGCCCTATCCGCGCATCAAGCCGCCGTTTTTTCCGGCCGTGCTCGGGCTGTGGATGTGCCCGACCATTGTCAACAACGTGGAGACGCTCTGCAACGTGAAGCACATCGTGGCCATGGGCGGCGCGGCGTTTGCGAAACTGGGCACGCCCAACAACACCGGCACGCGCGTCGTGAGCCTCAGCGGCCACGTGAAGCGCCCCGGCTATTACGAAATCGAGGTCGGCAAGGCAACCATCGGCGAGCTGATCAACGATCCCCAATTTGGCGGCGGACTCCGCGACGGACGCACATTGAAGGCGGTGATTCCCGGAGGTTCCTCGGCCAAGGTCTTCAAGGCCGGCGAAAAGTTCAAGCTCAAGAAGAAGGACGCCGAGGGCAAGGAAATCCTGGTGGAGACCGACATGTTGGACCTGCCGTATGATTTTGATTCGCTGGCAGCCGCCGGGTCGATGAGCGGTTCGAGCGCGATCATCGTGATGGACGATTCCACGGACATCGTGGAGGCGCTGGCGAACCTCAGTGAGTTTTACGCGCATGAGAGCTGCGGCCAGTGCACGCCCTGCCGCGAAGGTTCACTCTGGATGAGCAAGGCCTTGCATCGCCTGACCCACGGCGAAGGCCGCGCGGGCGACGCCGATTATCTGGTCAAGATCGCCGACAATATTCCGGGCGGCCGCACGATTTGCGCGTTTGGCGAGGCCTGTTCCTGGCCGGTGCAAAGCTTTGTGGCCAAGTTCAAGGACGAATTTGTGGCCAAGGGCCAGGCCGCCGAGGCCCGGCGCGCGCAGGAAAAAACCAAGCCGAAGGCCGCTGCGCCCGAGACGCCGCATCAATTATCGGAAACCGCGCATTAATCATGTCCACCGCTGCCACAACTGAAACGAAGCCCGCCGCGCCGGCGATCGAGAAGATCAAGGTGAAGGTGGACGGGCGCGAGCTTGAAGTGCCGCGGCTGACCGCCGACTGGTCGGGCAAGCTGACGCCCACGACGATGATCCAGGCGTGTGAACTGGCCAAGGTGGACGTGCCGCATTATTGCTGGCATCCCAAGCTGCCGGTGGCGGGCAACTGCCGCATGTGCCTCGTGGAGTTCGGCACCCCGGCGCTCGGTCCGGACCGCAAACCGGTGCTGAACCCGGACGGCACGACCAAGATTGCCAAGTCGCCGCGGCCGGCCATTGCCTGTGCCACGCCCATTTCGCCCGGCATGGAGATTTACACCCAGACGCCCGGTGTGAAGCAGATGCGCCAGGGTGTGCTGGAGTCGCTGCTGATCAACCATCCGCTCGACTGCCCGATTTGCGATCAGGCGGGCGAATGCAAGCTGCAGGAGTATTCGATTGATTACGGCCAGAGCACGAGCCGGTTTGTGGAAGCGAAGGTCCACAAGCCCAAGGCGGTGGACCTGGGGCCGCGGATTGTGCTGGATGCGGAGCGGTGCATCCTGTGCACCCGGTGCATCCGGTTCACGCGCGACGTGGCGCAGGACGACGCGTTGGGCATCCTCAACCGCGGCAGCTACAACACCATTGCCACCTATCCCGGCCTGCCGTTCGACAACAATTACACGCTCAACACCGTGGATATTTGTCCGGTGGGCGCGCTCACTTCGAAGGATTTCCGGTTCAAGATGCGCGTGTGGTTCCTCAAGGAAAGCAAGAGCCTCTGCACCAGCTGCGGCACCGGCTGCAACACCTTGATCGGGTCGCGCGAAGACAAGATCTACCGTTACACGCCCCGCGAAAACGCGGCTGTGAACGGCCCGTGGATGTGCGACGCCGGCCGACTGAATTACAAGTGGATCCAGCGGGCGGACCGGTTGCAAAACGTGCTGGTGCGCGGCCAGAAATCAACGTGGACGGCCGCGTTGAACGAGATTGCCGACCAGCTCAAGCGGGCGCCGGCCGGCTCGGTGGCCATCATTGCCTCGGCGCGCCAGACCAACGAGGAACTCTGGCTCCTTTCGAAATTGAAGGCCAAGCTCGGCGCCCTCAGCGATTCCCTTCCCCGCACGGGTCCGGGCGATCACCTGCTGGTGAGCACAGACCAGAATCCGAACACCAACGGCGCGCGGCTGACGGGCATTTGTTTCACCGAAATGGGCATCAACCTGGCGCCGATTGCCGATGGCATCGCGCAGGGCAAGATCAAGACGCTCATTGTCTTCGGCGAGAACCTCGCCAAGCGCGGCGTGAATCCCGAACAGTTGCGCGAACGGGAGACCACCAGTGAAGTGGTGGAGGAGCACGGGCTCACCGCGGAGTTGCTGCAGCAGCTCGAAACGCTGATCGTGAGCGATATTTTGCCGAATGAGACCACCCGGCTGGCCCATTATGTCCTGCCCGGCTGCGCGCACGCGGAGAAGCGCGGCACCTTTACCAACACGAAAGGCCGCGTGCAGAAATTCATGAAGGCCGTGGAACCGCCGGGCGAGGCGCGGCCGGAATGGGAATTCCTGCACGACCTGGTCTACCACGTCACCGGCCGGAACGGCTTGGTGACCATCGAGGGATTGTTCAATGAAATGGCCCGCGAGGTGCCGGCCTTCAATGGCCTCACTTGGGCGGCCCTGGGTGATACCGGCGTGACGGTGCAAATCTGAAAATGGACTGGAACTTTATCATCTTTAGCGTGGTCAAAATCGCCTTCGTGTTCGGCGCCTTGCTGACCATCGTGGCGTACGCCGTGTTGGTGGAGCGCAAGGTCTCGGCGTGGATCCAGGACCGCATGGGCCCCAACCGCGTGGCGCCGCCGTTCATGAAATATGTCCCGGTACTGGGATCGTTTCTGACCCGCATCGGTTTTTTTCAACCGCTGGCGGACGGCCTGAAGTTCCTGTTCAAGGAAGACTTCACGCCGGCCGGCGTCAAGAAGGTCTATTTCTGGCTGGCGCCCGCCATCTCCATCATCCCGGCCCTGCTGACCGTGGCGGTGATCCCGTTTGGCTCCAACCTCGGCCATCAAAAAATGGTCATCGCTGATTTGAACGTGGGCATTCTCTACACCTTTGGCATTGTTTCCATGGGGGTGTATGGCATCGTGCTGGCCGGCTACGCGGCGAACTCCAAGTACCCGTTTTTCGGCGGCATCCGTTCCAGCGCCCAGATGATTTCCTACGAAATCTCGATGGGCATGTCCGTCATTCCGGTACTGCTCATCGTCGGGGGCCTGAATTTGAGTCTGATCATTGGCTGGCAGGCCAGCCACGGCTGGCTGGTGATTTACGCGCCCATTTCGTTCATCATCTTCATGGTGTCCTCGTTCGCGGAAACCAACCGCACGCCGTTTGACCTGCCGGAGGCGGAGACCGAACTGGTGGGCGGCTACCACACGGAATACAGTTCGATGAAGTTCGCGCTGTTTTTCATGGCGGAGTATTCCAACATGGTGGCGTCGTCGGCCATGATGGTCACGCTGTTTTTTGGCGGCTGGACGCTGCCGTTTTGGGGGTTGAACCAACCGGCGGCGACGCTCGCAATGGGCCTGGCGCAGATTGTGGTGTTCCTGGCCAAGATGCTATTTTTCATGGTGCTGTTCATTTGGGTGCGCTGGATGTTTCCACGTTTCCGCTACGACCAGTTGATGGATCTGGGTTGGCGGCGTTTTTTGCCGCTGGCGTTGGCAAACATTTTAATCACGGCCGCCTGGCTGTGGCTGAGGAGTTGATATGAGTATTACCGTCAACCGCAAACCACTTTCATTTTGGGAGCGACTTTACATGCCGGCCATCATCGGCGGCTTGAAGGTGACCACCAAGCATGCGTGGGGCACCTTGTTTCAGGGCAAAAAGGTCACCATGGAGTATCCGGAGCAGAAATGGACCGTGCCCGCCGGCTACCGCGGCGCCCCCTATCTGGTCCGTGATCAGGATGGCGATACCAAGTGCGTCTCGTGCCAGCTTTGTGAATTCGTCTGCCCGCCCAAAGCCATTCGCATCACGCCGCCCGGCGACAGCGGGCTGAAGCCCGACCGGCCGAACGCCGAGAAAATGCCGCTGGAGTTTGAGATCAACATGCTCCGCTGCATCTACTGCGGATTGTGCCAGGAAGTCTGTCCGGAAGAGGCGATTTTCCTGCAGGAGCACTATTCGCTCACCGGCTTGGGCCGCAAGGAGATGATTTACAACAAAGAAAAACTGCTGGAGTTGGGCGGCACCGCGCCCGGCATCCAGAAATGGAAGCACAAGCTGGCAGAAGCCAGGGAACAGGAAAATTTTCCGGTGAAAGTTTGAAGGATACCCAGACCGAATGACGAAATCCAAAAGCAATCCAGGGCGCGGACACCGGGCAGCAGACCCGGCGGTGCCGACGGCGGAGCCTGGCTTTCGTTGGGCCGGTGGATTTCGGAAATCGGATTTTAAGTAATGGACTCGATTAATCAATGGATCAGCAGCGGCGGTGTGGCCGACGTATTGTTCTACGTCTTCGCCACCTTGACGATCCTGTGCGCCGTGCTCGTCATCGTCAATCCGTTCAGCCGCAGCCCGGTGACCAGCGCCATGTTCCTGGTGCTGACGATCCTCTCGATGAGCGGCTTGTTTGTGCTGCTGCACGCGTTTTTCCTGGCGGCGGTGCAAATCATTGTCTATGCCGGCGCGGTGCTGGTGCTGTTCGTGTTCGTGATCATGCTCCTCGACCTGCAGGAGGAGGAGCGGCGCCGGCTGAAGCTGTTCAGCGCCGTGACCGGGCTGATCGCCATGGTGGCCATCGTCTCCGCCTTCCTGAAGTCCCTGGCCGCCGTCAAGGCCACGGCGGACACGCCGCAGATCGAGGGCGACACACTTTCGCTCGGCAAATTGCTGTTCAACCATTATACGCTGCCGTTTGAAATCGTCTCTGTGCTGCTGCTGGTGGCGATGATTGGCGCGATCCTGCTGAGCCGGAAGAAACTCGAGTAAATTTTAAAATATGCACGTCGGACTCCATGAATACTTGTTCGTCAGCATCATGCTGTTTTGCATTGGCTTGCTGGGCGTGATCCTGCGCCGGAATTTGCTGGTGATTTACATGTCGCTGGAGCTGATGCTCAACGCGGCCAACCTGGCGCTGGTCACGTTTTCGCGGTTCAACAACCAGCTCGACGGCCAGGTGTTGGTGTTTTTCATCATCACCGTGGCGGCGGCGGAGGTGGCGGTGGGCCTGGCGCTCATCGTGGCGCTGTTCCGCAAGCGCCGGTCCGCTCACGTCGAGGATTTGACGAGTTTGAAGCTCTAGTGGCATTGCCCATGAACCACCCGCAACTCGAATTTGAACTGAAAGCAGCGACCGGCCCTGACGCCGGTCTCCGCGGGTGTTTTTTGCGTCCGTGCACAGGCCGTCGTGGTTGAAGCAAGATGAAATACGAATCCCTGCCCTGGTTGATTTTGTTCCTGCCGCTGATTTCAGCGGTGGTGATAACGCTGTTTACGCTACGGAGCAAGACCGTGAGCAGCCTGATTTCCATCGGGGCCATCGCGGCCGGATTTATCCTGACGCTGGTCTTCATTGGCGCCAACGGCTTCCAGTTCGCCGGCGAAACGAACATCAACTGGCTGACCTTGGGCACGTTGCAGGTGGACTTTGGCCTCAAGCTCGACGCCTTGAGCATGATGATGTTGCTCATTGTCACGGGCGTGGGCGGGGCGATCCATATTTATTCCTTCGGCTACATGCACGCCGACCGCAGCATGGCGCGTTTTTTCGCGTGCCTGAGCCTGTTTACGTTCTCGATGCTGGGCATCGTGCTGGCGAACAATTTCCTGATGATGTTCATTGCTTGGGAGTTGGTGGGCGTCTCCAGCTACCTGCTGATCGGGTTCTGGTTTGAAAAGCCCAGCGCGGGCGATGCCGCCAAGAAGGCTTTCATCACCAACCGGCTCGGCGACTTTGGTTTTCTGGCGGGCATTTTGATGGTCTGGGGGCTGCTGGGCTCGCTGAATTTTGACGCGCTGAATACAAAGTTGTTGGCGGACCCCGCAGCGTTGGGAGCAAGCGCCGCGATGGCCGGCCTGCTGATCTTTTGCGGTGCCATGGGCAAATCGGCGCAGTTCCCCCTGCACGTCTGGCTCCCGGACGCCATGGAAGGCCCCACGCCGGTGTCGGCCCTGATCCATGCGGCAACGATGGTGGCCGCGGGTGTCTACATGCTTTGCCGCACGGTGTTTCTATTTGCGCATAACCCGGCCGCCCTGCACGTGATCGCTTATGTCGGCGGCTTCACCGCGCTGCTCGCGGCCCTCATCGCCGTCCAGCAAAACGATATCAAGCGCATCCTGGCCTATTCCACGCTTTCGCAACTGGGCTACATGATCATGGCGGTGGGGTTGAGCGGTCCCACGCCGGCCATGTTCCACCTGATCACGCATGCCTTCTTCAAGGCGCTGCTGTTTTTGGGCGCCGGCTCCGTCATTCACGGATTGCACGAGGAGCAGGACATCTGGAAGATGGGCGGTTTGAAGCAGAAGATGCCGGTGACCTTCTGGACGTTCATCATCGGGACATTGGCGTTGAGCGGGGTGCCGCCGTTCAGCGGATTTTACTCCAAGGACTCCATCCTGGGACTGGCGCTGGACCAGGGCCGCAGCGAGCCCCTGATCGGCTATCCGCTGTTTGCGGTAGCGGTGTTTGTGGCCGCGCTGACCACGTTCTACATGTTCCGGCTGTTTTTTGTGGCCTTCCTCGGCAACGCCCGCACGGAAAAGGCCGCGCACGCGCACGAATCACCGGCGGTGATGACCTGGCCGTTGCTCGCGCTGGCCGTGTTCTCGGTGATCGGCGGCGTCATCGGCATCGTCAACAATTACCAGACGCAGTTCCTCGCGGAGCACGAGACCCTGTCCGTGACCCAGCAGGCGCTGGAACCGCTGCATAATCTGGGGGCCATGCTCCTGGGCATTGGCGCCGTGGCGGTCGGCTTGTTTGCCGCGTATTCGCTATACCGCAACGCCGTCACCGATCCCCTGCCCGCCAAGCTGGGCGGGCTGGCCACGGCCATGCGCAACAAGTTCTACTTTGACGAGCTTTACGAAGCCACCTTTATCCGGCTGCATGACTCGATCGCGGCGGTGATGGACTGGATTGACCGCTGGCTGGTGCAGGGCGGCATTGTGGTGATCCGCGGCAGCACGGATTTGACCGGCCGGATGCTGCGCAATGTGCAAACCGGCAACGTGCAAACGTACGCGTTCCTGTTCGTGCTGGGCGTGGCCCTGGTACTGTATTTCGCTTTGTTGAAATAAATGACGACCTCCATTTTAACTTACATCTGGGGTATTCCGCTGCTGACGGCGCTGGCGCTGGTCGTGGTGCCGCGCAATTATCGCGTACCCATCCGGGGTCTCGCGGTGCTGGGCACGTTCATTTCCGCGGTGCTGGCGGTGAAGATGTTTTGCCAGTTCATCCCCGGGGCGGCCGGCTTCCAGTTTGAGCAGCAGATCCCGTGGGTGGATACGCTGGGCATCAGCTACCACGTGGGGGTGGATGGCTTGAACGTGGGGCTCATCCTGATGGGTGCCATCGTGGCTTTTGCCGCCGCCCTGTGTTCGTTTGAAATCCAATCGCGCGAAAAGGAATTCTACATTCTCCTGCTCGTGATGAGCGGCGGCATCCTGGGCGCCTTTGCGTCGCTGGACCTGTTCTTCTTCTATTTCCTGCATGAGCTGGCGCTGATTCCCACGTTTATCATGATCGGCGTCTGGGGCCGCGGCGAGCAGAAGAACTACGCCACCTTCCAGATCACGCTTTATCTGAGCATTGGTGCGCTGATCGCACTGATCGGCCTGATCGCGCTCTACTTGCAGGCCGGGGCCACCACCTTTGACATTCCCCAGCTCATCGATCACATCAAGGCCAACCCGCTCTCGGCCGGCGCGCAGAACTTCATTTTCCCGCTGCTGCTGTTCGGCTTCGGCATCCTGGTCTCCCTGTGGCCGTTTCATTCCTGGGCGCCGCTGGCCTACGGCGTGGCCCCCTCGCCCACCGCCATGCTCCATGCGGGCGTGTTGAAGAAATTCGGCTTGTACGGCTTGATCCGCATCGCGCTGCCGCTGCTGCCGGACGC
>CAYTJG010000254.1:0-9542 GCA_964437865.1 uncultured Bifidobacteriaceae bacterium
TGAACCGAGCCATTTCTCTTGAACTGCCTTGTCTGGGAGGCGCACACTGAATGATCACATGAATATTTGGCCTTCTGGGATCAGGACGGGCAGAAAGTCTTGCGCGAATGCAGTTTCACGGAAAAAGCGGAGCGATGAGCCGGGGACAAGCGACGCTTCGAATTACTGCGGGTGGATTGGGTTGAAGCCTGGGCCGATCGGGCTGTTGATACTGGTGCTTGCCGTGGTGGCCGGTTTGGGGCGCGTGTCTTCGGCCGCCGCGTATGATTTCACGGCCGACTTGGTGACCAAAGGGCAGGAGGCGACACAGACGAATTCGGGGCTGGCGGTGATCAATGCCAAGAACGGCTATGTGTTCGACGCCAAGATCGTGTTGGCGTCGACCAGCGCGCTGACCAATGGCTCGATCCTCCTGCCTGCCGGCCTGGGGACGGAAGCCCTTACAGCATCCTCTGCGGGGAGCGATCCCGAGTTTTCACATAAGGTCAACAAAGAGAGCACGCTCGACAAGGATTACCCGGATGGCGTCTATACCTTCACGATTGAGGATACGAGCGACGGTCTCCTCCATCCCGCCTTGTCGTTGTCGGGCACCAACTATCCGCCGCTGCCGCACCTCGCTAACTTTTCCGCCGCGCAGGCAATCAACGCCAACGGATATTTCAACGCCACTTGGGATGCTTTTACCGGAGGCAAGAGGACGGATTTCGTCCAGCTCCATATTGAGGATCTCGCCGGCAACAAAATCTGGGAGACGCCGGATGTGGAAAAGCCGGGGGCGCTGGACGGTACGGCGACCAATGCGGTGGTGCCCCCGGGAGTCCTGAACACCAACCAGACGTATAACGCCCGGATTCAGTTTCAGAAGGGGGTGACGGTTGACTGGACCAATTATCCCGGAGTGCTGAGCGAAGCGGGCTATTTCACCCGGAACACCTTCACCCTGGCCACGACGGCGGCCGTGGCGCCGGATGTGGAGGAATGCGAGCTGGCCAAGGCCAACAAGTGGATTCAGACGGGCACGAATTCCCAAATTCTGGAGACCGGCCACGAGTATTCCATTAATGCCTCGGTGCAGGCCTACAATCCCGGCATCCTCAGCACCGGCGCAATGGTCTTGCCGTCCACGGGAGCGCCCTCGCGCGTGCTGGGCGTCCAGCCCGGCGACACCGAACTCGCCTACACTGACGTGGCCTCCAACGCGGTGGATCTGGATGCACTCTATGGCACGGGCACGTATACCCTGGTCTTCCCCACGCCCAACGACGGAGCCAAATCGCTGCGCCTCACTTTGCCGGCGGACGATTACCCGCCGGCCCCCCAGTTTGTGAACTTTGCCGCGCTGCAATTTGTGGATATCACCCAGCCCTTCACCATCCTGTGGAATCCGTGGGTGGGCGGGAGCCCGAATGATTTGATCGTGGTGAGGATCGAAGATCACTTGCAGAACAAGTTTTTTCAAAGCGGCGGCCTCGGCGAGAAAGGCGCCTTGGACGGCACGGCCACCTCGATCGTGATTCCGACCAACACACTCCCGTCCGGCCAGACGTTTGAAATTCACATTACGTTTATCCACTTCGCGGCGGTGACCACCGCCGCTTACCCCGGGGTGCTGCTGCTGGCTGATTTCCAAACCCGGACGAAGATCAACACGACGACCCACGGGCCGGCGCAGCCCGCCGTCTTGGGCATTAGCCCTGGCACAAATCCGAACCAAATGCAATTGTCCGCCCAGGTTCTACCCGGTTTTTCCTACCGTTTGGACGGCTCCAGCAACCTGCTTCAATGGTTCGCCCTGAGTACGAACACGGCCTCCGGCAATCTGCTCCAATTGGCCTATCCGACCACCGGTCCGCAGCTCTTTTTCCGTTCGGTCACTCTGCCCTAAGAGGCTTCCTTTATTCCCTGCGGCCAACCGGGAAAACAGCACGCCGGCCACTTTTTCCTTTTGCGCGCGGGGGTTTGCCGTTTCAATAGTCCGTAATGTCGCACGAGTACGTCTTAAAACCTTTCACGTCGGAGATCCGGCTGAATATCGATTACCCGGGCGAACTGAATGAACAGCAACTGGCGGCCGTGACGGCGCCGCCGGGGCCGGCGCTGGTGATCGCGGGCGCCGGCTCGGGCAAGACGCGCACGCTGACGTTTCGGGTGGCCTATCTGTTGGAGCAGGGCATTCCGCCGGACCGCATCCTGTTGCTGACGTTTACGAACAAGGCGGCGGGTGAGATGATGCGGCGCGTGAGTGATCTGCTGGGGCAGGAACTGCGCTCGTTGTGGGGCGGCACCTTCCATTCCGTGGGCGCGCGCATTCTGCGCCTGCATGCCGATACGCTGGGCTATCGACGCGATTTCACCATTCTCGACCGCGACGACGCCAAGGATTTGATCAAAGCCTGCCTGACGGATGCCAAGATCGAGACCAAGGGCAGCCATTTTCCCAAGCCGGACGTGCTCAACGAGATTTTTTCCCTGGCCGGCAACACGCATCGCAGCATTGAGGATCTGGTGGCGGGTCAATTTGACCTGTTCGTGTCCTTCACCGCCCAGATTGTGGCGCTGGCGAAGGCTTATCGGGACCGCAAGCGCGCGACCAACGCGATGGATTTTGATGATCTGCTGGTGCTGTGGCTCAAGCTGTTGCAGGACCACGACGAGGTGCGGGAGCATTACCAGCGGCGGTTTCAGTTCATCATGGTGGACGAGTATCAGGACACCAACCGGCTGCAGGGTGACCTGATCGATCTGCTGGCGGCGCGGCATCACAACGTGATGGTGGTGGGTGACGATGCGCAGAGCATCTATGCGTGGCGCGGCGCGAATTTCGCGAACATCCTGGATTTTCCCAAGCGTTACCCGGGCGCGAAGGTATTCAAAATCGAGACGAACTACCGCAGCACGCCGGAGATTTTGGCGGTGGCCAACGCCGCCATCACCGCCAACGTCCGCCAGTTTGCAAAGGCCCTGACCCCGGCGCGAAAGTCGGGCCTGAAACCGGCCCTGGTGCAGTGCCACGATGCCGGCCAGCAGGCGGCCTTTGTGGCCCAGCGCGCGATGGAACTGCAGGAGGAGGGCACGAGCCTCAACCAGATTGCCGTGCTCTACCGTTCCCATTTTCATGCGCTGGAATTGCAACTGGAACTCACGCGGCGGCAGATTCCGTTTTCCATCACCAGCGGGATTCGCTTTTTTGAGCAGGCGCACATCAAGGACGCCACGGCCTACCTGAAATTCGTGGCCAACCCGCGCGATGAGGTTTCGTTCAAGCGGCTGGTGCAGTTGCTGCCGGGCGTGGCGACCAAGGGCGCGGACAAATTGTGGCGCCACTTCAGCGAGGAATTCGCGGCCACCCTGAAACGCGCCGGCGACGCGGGCGGAATTGCCGCCGCCACGGCCCCCGGGCCGGCTGCGGCGACCGTCGATACCGGTACGCAGGCGGAGCGGCGGATCAAATGGCCGATCGCCGCCGCCTTGCAGGATGCCATCGCGGCGGTGCCCAAACGAGCCCTGACCGATTGGGCGCAATTCGCAGCCACGATTTCGCAGCTGGAGGATGAGAGCGTGCGGCAAAACGCGGCGAAGATGCTGCGCCTGGTTTTGGATGCGGGCTACAAGGAGTATCTGCAGGAGACCTACGATAACTTTGAGCGCCGGCTCAACGACCTCCAGGAACTCGGAGAGTTCGCCGTCCAATTTGGCAGCGTGGATGAGTTTCTCACCCAGCTTTCCCTGCTCACCAATGTAGAGGCCGAGGAGAATCCCAAGGACGACACGGAGCGCATTCGCCTCTCCACCATTCACCAGGCCAAGGGATTGGAATTCGACGTGGTGTTTGTGATCATGCTTTGCGACGGACTCTTTCCCTCGGGGCGTTCGACGGAGAGTCCGGATGGCGAGGAGGAAGAGCGGCGCTTGTTTTACGTGGCGATCACCCGGGCCAAGAACGAACTTTACTTGAGCTACCCGATGGTGCGGGGCGGTTTCGGCGCCACGGGCGTGGACACCTATCAATCGCCCTCGCGTTTCCTGGCCGAGATCCCATCGAATCTGCTAAACGTTTGGAACCTGCGCTGAGGGAGCGCGCGGCTGGTCCACGGCCTTCCCGGTCGCTGAGGCGATCGTACGATGCGGCCGCTGCCATCTCAAGCGGGGCATGGTAGTGCGGCCTTGCGTTTTGGAGGCTATTTGCCGCGTGTTGCCCGGTCCAAAATCGCGTCTCAGCGCCCGAGACGGGCGCGGGCCGATTCGGCATCGAAGCCAAGCCCTAAAACCGCGGGCGGATGCCGGAGTCAGTTTCGTCGGTGCGGCTTTTGGCGGGAGTAACCGTGGAAGCGGAGCGGTGCCGGACAAGAGGGGACTGCCGCTGGGGAAAAGTGGTGTGCCCATTTGCCTTCGGCGTTGGATCCGGATGGCCGGGTTGGACCCCGACCAGTTCGACCAAGTCCATCACCAGCCTTTTCATGGTTTCGGCCTGGGCGTTGAGTTCCTCGGCCGAGGCCGCTGTTTCTTCGGCATTCGCGGCGTTGCCCTGGGTCACCTTGTCCATCTGTGCCACCGCCTGGTTGATCTGGCTGATGCCGCCCGCCTGTTCGTTGGAAGCCGTGGTGATCTCGGCGGCCAGCTCATCCATTCGCCGCGCCTTGGCAAGAATCTCATTCAGTGCCTGGGCGACCTTGCCGGTGATGGCCACGCCCTGGCCCGTTTTGCTGATGGCACCCTCAATTTTGGCGGACGTTTCCTTGGCCGCCTGCGCCGAACGCTGGGCCAGATTGCGCACTTCATCGGCCACCACGGCGAAGCCCATGCCCGCCTCGCCGGCACGCGCGGCCTCCACTGCCGCGTTCAGGGCCAGAATGTTGGTTTGAAAGGCAATCTCATCAATCGTCTGGATGATTTTGGCGATGTCGTTGGACGAATTCTTGAGTGCATCCATCGCCTGTGACATGGTCTGCATGTCTTTGACCGCTTGATCGGCAGACGCCCGCGTTTCGCGGGCCAAGTCGTTGGCGGTGCCGACGTTCTCAGCATTGCGCCGGGTGGTGCTGGCAGCTTCCTCCAGCGAGGCGCTGGTTTCCTCGATGGACGCCGCCTGTTCGCTGGATCCCGCGGCGAGCGACTGGCTGGTGGAACTCAATTGGCCCGAGGCCATGGCGACCTGGTCGGCGCTAAGACGCAACCCATCGGCCACCTCCCGCACCGCCGAGGCGATGGAGCGGGACAAAAACCCGCCGGCCATCAGCGTAATACCGAGAATGGCGAGGCAAAGTCCGCCCAGATAGAAGTAATATTTTTGCGTTTGGACGCTGATCTTCTGCGCCAGCGCCGCCCGCTCTTTTTGGACATCGTCAATGTAAACACCGGTACCCACTAGAAAATCGGTTCCGGGAATCATGGCCGTGTAACTTAATTTGGGCTGCACCCCCTGGCCGGGCTTTTCAAACTGATATTGTACAAATCCACCGCCAGCCATCGCGGTTTCAATAAAAGCGCGGACGAACGCAAATCCGGCGCTGTCCTTCAAATCCATCAGGTTCTGGCCGTTTTGGCTCTTGTTGATCGGCACATTGATACGCACGCCGTTGGTATCATAGGTGAAGAAGTATCCCGAGTGATCCGGGAAGAAGCGGATCGGGTCGGTTTCCGTCTGGATGACAGCCACTTGTTCGGCCCGGCTCTTGGCCGCTTGGAGTCGGAGCCCGAGCAACTGCACCTCCGTATCGACGAGTGACTTTAGCGTATCCTTATGCCCGTTAATAATTTGGCTCTCAAAGTTGGGAAAGACGACCTGCTGTTCCATGTGCCGCTCCAGCCAGCCGCAGGCCAGTAGCACGCACGCCATGCCAGCTAAAAACAACGCCTGTAGCCAGAGCAGCCGCTGCTTGAGCGTGAGCCCCTTTCTTGTCTTGGTCTTCATTTCTTAATTCCTTTAGAAATCGGCAGATTGGGCTCGGGGCTTTACCGTAATTCGGTCGAAATCTGTTTGGTTTCCCGCCCGGGAGGACGAAGTCGCTTCCGATCCGCTCGACATCGCCCGTGGATTCTGGAAAACTGCGCGTCCGTGAAACAATCGATTGTCACACTGGATATGGAAGGGGTGCTGACGCCGGAAATCTGGATCGCCGTGGCCGAAAAGACCAGGATACCGGAGCTGCGCCGCACCACGCGCGATGAGCCGGATTACGACCAGCTCATGCGTGGCCGGTTGGCCCTCCTGGATCAGCATGGCATCAAGCTGCCGGACATCCAGCAGGTGATTGGTTTGCTCCAGCCGCTGGCCGGCGCCCGGGAGTTTCTGGATGAACTCCGCACGCTCGTGCAGGTGGTCATCCTCTCCGACACGTTCGAGCAGTTTGCCGCCCCGTTGCTTCGGCAATTGAACTATCCCACGCTGCTCTGCCATCGGTTGGTGGTGGAGCAGGACCGGATCGTGGACTACCGGTTGCGAATCCGCGATCAAAAGCGCGAGGCGGTGGCCGCCTTTCGCCGGATGAATTACCATGTGATCTCCGCCGGCGATTCCTACAATGACACCGCCATGTTGAAGGAAGCCAATGTGGGTTTCCTGATTCATGCTCCGGAGAATGTGAAACGGGAGTTTCCCCAATTCCCGGCCGTGGAATCGCACGCCGACTTGCTCAACCTCATCAAGGGAGCCTTTTAAATGCCCACGCGCCAAGGTTCATTTCACCTGTTCCGCCTCCTGGGCATTGACGTGTATGTGCATTGGGCGTGGTTTCTGGCCGTGCTTTATTTCGTGAGCCAGCCGCGCGGTTATTCTTCCATCATTTGGAGCGTTGGCGAATGTCTCGCCATGTTTCTGATCGTGCTCATCCATGAGTTTGGCCACGCCTTTGCCTGCCGCTCGGTCGGTGGTCAGGCCAATCAAATCGTCCTCTGGTTGTTCGGCGGTGTGGCTTACGTCTCGCCGCCGCAACGTCCTGGCGCGCAGCTTTGGAGCATTGCCGCCGGTCCGCTGGTGAATGTGGTGCTGGTTCCCATTTTGAGTGGTGCCTGGCTGCTGGCGCTCCGCGCGGGCTGGGATGACACCGCCCCGGAAACCCTCAAATTTTTGTTCCACGTCCAAGCCATCAACTTGATTTTGCTGGTCTTCAATCTGATGCCCATTTATCCGTTGGATGGCGGGCAAATCCTGCGCTCGCTGCTTTGGTTTTTCTTCGGCCGGGCCAACAGTCTGATGGCGGCCAGCACGATTGGTTTCGTGGGCGTGGCGGGTTTGATCTTGCTGGCCATTTACTATCAGACCCTCTGGATGGGGTTCATGGCCGTATTCATTCTCATGAATTGCTGGGGCGGTCTGCGTCAGGCGCGCGCGCTGGCACGCGTGGCCAAACTACCACGCCGCGAGGGCTTCGCCTGTCCGGATTGCAGGATGGCGCCGCCCTTGGGCGAGCTCTGGCGCTGCGGCAAGTGTGGCCAGCCGTTTGATACCTTCCAAACCCTGTCCGTGTGCCCTCATTGCGGCACCCAGTACAACGCCACGCAATGCCTGGATTGCGGCGCCTCGCATCCCATCGCCGAATGGCACACTTGAGTGCGGAATGCGTTCATTCCGCACTCCGCATTCCGCACTCAGATCAGTCTTCCGCCTTGAAGGCGCGGGAGATGAGGTCGCGTACGGCTTGCTGGGGGCTCTTGCCGGCGTAGAGCATGGCGTGCACTTCATCGATGACCGGCGTGGAGATGTTTTTTTCGCGGGCCAGGCGATACGCGGAACGCGCGGTGGGAAAACCCTCTGCCAGCTTGGGGTGGGATGCCTGGATGGCCGCCATGGTTTCACCGCGGCCGAGCCGCTCCCCGAGGTCGCGGTTGCGGCTCTGCTTGGAAAAACACGTCAGCATCAAGTCGCCCAAGCCGCTCAAGCCGGCAAAGGTCTCCGGTTGCGCGCCGCAGGCCACGCCCAACCGGCGCATTTCGGACAGCGCCCGTGTCACCAGGGCGGCCTTGGTGTTGTCGCCATAACCCAGCCCGTCGCCCACGCCAGCGCCAATGGCCACCACGTTTTTCAGGGCGCCGCCGTATTCCACGCCTACCACGTCCCGACTGCGGTAGATACGGAATTCGGGCCGGTGGAGCAGTCCCTGCACCGTCTTGGCCGTGCCCTCGCTTTCGCAGGCGCAGACCACCGAGGTGGGGATGCCCTGTGCCACTTCGCGGGCAAAGCTGGGGCCGGACAAGGCGGCCACCCGATCCGGCGGCGCCAGCTCGCGCAAAATCCGGCTCATGGTTCCGCCCGTTTCAAATTCGATGCCCTTGGTGACGCTCACGAAGATCGCCGGATGCCCTTTGAGCCGGATGGCCACCTCGCGAAAGAATTGCGACGGGATGGCCAGGACCAGCACCTCGCGGCCGCCGATGGCCTTGGCGAAATCCGGCTCCGTTTTCCAATCCGTCGGGAGGGCCACGCCCGGCAGCAGTTTCTCGCTGCGGCCGGTCTGTAATTCCGCCAGCAAAGCGGCGTTGATGTCCCAGAGGGTGACGGCGTTGCCGTTTTCGTGCAGGACTTTGGCCAGCGAGGCGCCCCAGGCGCCTGCGCCCAAAACACAGATTCTCATAGGTGATGGTTTATTTTCTGGGTTCGGTTTTTTGGCCGAACCGGTTTTCCGTTCCGGCCAGGAGCCGTTGGAGGTTGGACTTGTGCTTGTAAATGGCCAGGGCGCCCAGCGCGGTGGTCACCACGCCGAGCAGCGGCTGGTGGGGGATCATCACCCAGACCGCCACGGGCAGCGCCACGGCTGCAGCCATGGACCCCACCGAAATGTAGCGCGTGAGCAACACCGCCAACACAAAAACCACTAGCGCGATCAACAACGGCCACGGTGCCAGCGCCAGGTAAACGCCAGCCGTGGTGGCAATGCCTTTGCCGCCCTTGAATTTCAGCCAGCACGTGTAGTTGTGGCCCAACACGGCAAAAACGCCGGCGATCACCGTCAACCGTTCCAGCGAAGGTCCGGCGGCGGTCGCCGAATCCTGGGCATGGGCCAGCCCGCCCTGGCCGGCAGAAAGAAGTGCCGCGCCGATCCAGGCTCCGGCCAGGCAGGCAAACCAGCCTTTACAGGCATCCAGCACGAGCACCGCGATGCCCATGGGTTTGCCCAGCACGCGCATGGCGTTGGTGGCGCCGATGTTGCCGCTGCCTACGGTCCGGATGTCAATGCCCCGCGCCCGGGCCGCCAGAAAGCCAAACGGAATGGACCCGAGCAGATACGCCACCAGCGGGACCAGGATGTAACACAAAATTGGCACGCCGAAGTCTAGGGACGCCTCGGGCAAAGTTCAAAGGACAAAGTTGAGGGCGAGGGCTGGTAACGGTTTGCCGCGGGGGGCAATTTCTGGCAGACTCGCGCCATGGCAATTGTCAAAGTCGCGGTGCTGGGCACCGGTTCGCTCGGTCAGCATCACGCCCGTATTTATTCCCAACTCCAGGCCGCCGGGGAGGTGGAACTCACCGGCATTTTTGACACCAATTCTGAAGCTGCGCGCAGGTGGCCGAGAAGCACAAACTCAAGGTGTTTCACTCCCTG
>CAYTJG010000255.1:0-9510 GCA_964437865.1 uncultured Bifidobacteriaceae bacterium
CAGAAATTCGACCGCCGCGACTGCTACCTGATCACGCAAAACGCGCTGGCCGACGGCACCTATCTGGATTACCTGCGGGCGCAATACAACCGCTCCAAGCAGATTGACCCGCCGTTTTTTAGCTGTCTGTTCCGCTATGTAGCCGGGCTGATGCACGTGGGCACGCCGGGCGGCGTCATTCTGGATGGCCCCGGGAAGGGCAGCGGCGACACCGGCAACGGGCTGGTGGAAGGCGTCTGCCATCTGCTCGACAGTACCCTGGATAAAGGCTTCACGGCCTGGGGCGCCTATGTGGAAAAATGCCGGCGTGCCCGCGGCGTGTATCCCTCGGCGGAAATTTACATCGCCTCCGAAGAGGATTCGCAGAAGGCTTTCCAGGATTATTATCAGGATATCATCCATCGCGCCCAACTGGGGCAGCTCCGCCCGGGCGAAACACCCCCTGACCCGGTCAATGGCCACATCACCATCGGTGGCCAATACGAGGTCATGGCCGTCAACGGCCTGATCTGCAAGGTCATCTTTGACAAGAACCCCACCAACTCGTTTTACGTGGAGGAGAGTCTGGCCATCGATTGGATGTACCCGTACGAAAGTCCGTTCGGCATCATCATGAAGATCAATCGTGATCCGCTGCCGGAGCTGTCGGCGGACACGTTCAAACTGGACCACGAATTTTGGACGAAATACACCCAACGCTTGTGCGGGGACTGGATCACCTACGATACCACGGTGCAGCAGATTGCGGATTTTGCGGATCGCGTGTACATCCGGAAGAATTACGAGGGGTTCACCGGGGACCGCGCGTTTGTGCGTGACGATGATGCGCAGAAGGCGTTTTCCAAGCTGCGCAGTTCGCAGGCCGGCATGTACTCCTGGCGTTGCGCGCTGCCGGGCTCGTCGCCGCTGTGCCCGCCGGAATACCGTCAAAAGACCGCCGCCGGCCAGGAAGCGCTGATCAAGGAAACGGATTTTGCGTTCAAGCAGTCGCTCGCCTTCTGCCCCTACAGCCCCGAGGCGGTCTTCCGCTACGTGCAGTTCCTCGTGGGGCTCGCCCAAAGCGAGGAAATGAATGGCCAACTGGAAAAGGCCGAAAAATGTTTTGATGACGCCATTCTGGTGGGCAAGACCTGCGAGAAATTCGACCCTTACAACGAACAGATCACCAACCTGGTCAACAACGTGGTCAGCTACAAGAGCCGCATTACGCAACACGCCCAGGATTTCCAGGAGGCCGCCAACCAGATTCGCGCCATGGAATCCCTGGCGCAAACCAATCCCGCCAACGTGCAGAATCTCGTCTTGCTGGGATCGGCCTACGTGCAGATGCAACAGAATGACCGGGCGGTAAAGCTCTTTGACTTCGCCCTGACGCGCCCCGAAATCAACTCCTCGGAGGTACAGACCATCGCCCAGTATTGTGCGCAGCTCGGCGATCTGGCCCGGTGCCAAAAGGCCATCCAGAAACTGGTGGACCTCACGCCGAATCAGCCGGAACCGCACTACGATCTGGCCGCGCTTAACGCCGTGGTGGGCAAACCCACGGACGCCCTGCGGGAACTCAAGATCGCCCTGGACCAGAGCGCCCAGCGCCGGCTCACCGATCCGAAAGCCCGCGATTTGCTCGAAACCGCGCGCACCGATGACCGGCTCAATAACCTCCGCAGCCTGCCGGAGTTCCAGAAACTGGTGCCGCCCAAATGATGAGCCGCCCGGGCCGGCCCCACCGCCGGAGATATTCTTGAATTTCCGGCTTCCCCCGGGACACCTTTGTGAACAGAATCTGCCTGGGCTGGCACGTCATGCCGGCGTTTCAGCCCTGGCAACCATGGTGTCAATCCAACGCTTTATCCAAGCGGGCTGGCCATTGCGCGTTTTCTTCACCGATCACGTGTTCGCACCGGACAACCCGGTGCTGGGCGAGGTCCTCGCCGATCGCGGCCCCCGCAAGGCCCTGCTGGTGCTCGAGGATTCCCTGGCCCAAGCCAATCCGGAACTGGAACCCCAGATTGCCCGCTATTTTGCCACCCACGCCGCCCAAATACAGCTCGTCGGACGGCCCCTGTTCGCCTGCGGCGGAGAACAGGCCAAAAACTCCTCCGCCCTGGTGGGCGAAATCTACGTTCACCTCCACCGCCACCACGTGGACCGGCATTCGTACCTCATTGCGGTCGGCGGCGGAGCCCTGCTGGATGTGGCCGGCTACGCCGCCGCCACCGCCCACCGCGGCATTCGTCACATCCGCATCCCCACCACCACCTTGAGCCAGGCGGATTCCGGCGTGGGCGTCAAGAACGGCCTGAACGCCTTCGACCAAAAAAACTTCATCGGCACGTTCGCCCCGCCCTACGCGGTGATCAATGATTTCCAACTGCTGGCCACGCTCTCACCGCGCGACAAGCGCGCCGGCTACGTGGAAGCGGTGAAGGTGGCCTGCATCCGCGATGCCGGCTTTTTTACGGAAATCGAGCACGAGGCCGCCGAACTGGCCGTCTTCGCACCCGAGCCAATGCGGCGGCTGATCCAGCGCTGCGCGGAACTGCATCTCGACCATATCGCCACCAGCGGCGACCCTTTTGAATCCGGGTCGGCCCGCCCGCTCGATTTCGGCCACTGGGCCGCCCACAAGCTGGAACAGCTTTCTCGTTTCACCATGTCGCACGGCGAGGCCGTGGCCACCGGCATGGCCCTGGACGTGATCTATTCACGCATGGCCGGGCTGCTCGATGCCGCCGCCGCCGCGCGCATTCTCGGTCTGTTGGAACGGCTGGGCTTTGTCCTGTTTGCCCACGAATTGCTCAACCATGACCACGTCGGTTCGCCGGCCATCCTCTCCGGCCTCGAGGAATTCCGCGAGCATCTGGGCGGCGAACTGTCCGTGCCCCTGCTGGCCGAAATCGGCCGGAGCGTTGAGGCTCACCAGATGGACCCGCAACTCATCGCTGCCGCCGTGTCCGAGTTGCGCGCCCGGGCGGGCCAATGAACCGGCTGGCGGTCATCAACGTCGTGGGCCTCACCGAGGCGCTGATTGGCAGCCATACGCCGCGCCTGCTCGCCTTTCGCCAACGCGGCGCCCTCGCCCGCATCGCCCCCGCCTTTCCCGCGGTCACTTGCACGGCCCAGGCCAACTACCTCACCGGCCGCCAGCCCGCCCAACACGGCATCGTCGGCAACGGCTGGTATGCCCGCGACCTCGCGGAAATCCACTTTTGGAAGCAATCCAACCACCTCGTTCAAGCGCCCAAGCTCTGGGACGCCCTTCGCCAGGCCCCCGGTCACCGGGGCCCGCCGCCCACCATCAGCAATTGCTTCTGGTGGTTTAACCAGTACTCCACCGTGGATTATTCGCTCACGCCGCGCCCCATTTATCGCGCTGACGGCGGCAAAATCTTCGATATCTACGGTTGGCCCTATGCGCTCCGCACTGAGATCAAACGGGATCTGGGCGAATTTCCTTTCTTCGGCTTTTGGGGACCGGCCGCCGGCCGGAAGACCCCGCAGGGAGCAGCCGACTGCGCCTCGCGCTGGATTGCCGAGGCCGCGAAGTGGATGGAAAACCGCTTTTCCCCCACCCTGAACCTGGTCTATCTGCCGCACTTGGACTACAACCTCCAGCGCCACGGCGTCACCACCGAAACCCACCGGGACCCAGGCGGTGCCGCCGACACCGTGGCTTGGAACGCCAATGTCATCAATCCCCGGATCGTCCCTGATTTGCTTGCCATCGATGAGCTGGTCGGGGAGCTGATCCAATTCTTTGAGCAGCGGGGTGTGCAGGTGGTGCTCCTCTCGGAATATGGCCTGACCAACGTGGACCTGCCGGTGTATCCCAACCGGGTTTTTCGTGAACGCGGCTGGCTGGCCTTGAAGGAGGAGCTGGGCCTGGAAATTCTGGACGCCGGCGCCAGCCGGGTGTTCGCCGTGGCGGACCACCAAGTCGCCCACATCTACCTGAACGATCGCTCCCTCGCCGGACCGGTGCGCGCGGCGTTGGAAAACACGCCCGGGGTGGAGTCAGTGCTCGGTGAAAGTGAAAAGGCCGCCGCCGGCCTGGCCCATCCGCGGGCCGGCGATTTGATTGCCATCGCCACCCGCCGGGCCTGGTTCAGCTATTACTACTGGCTCGAGGAGGCGCGGGCGCCGGATTTCGCACGCACGGTGGATATCCACCGCAAACCGGGTTACGACCCGGTGGAGTTGTTCCTGGACCCCAAACTGGCGGCGCCACAGCTAAAAATCGCCTGGCGGCTATTGCAGAAGAAACTTGGCTGGCGGATGCTCATGGATGTGATTCCACTCGACGCCACCCTGGTGCGCGGATCCCATGGCCGGCCATCCACCGATGCACAGGACTGGCCCGTTCTCATCGTCAACCGACCGGACCGGCCGCTCGCCAGCCAGATCGAATCCACCGACGTGTTTGAAATCCTGCTCCGGCTCGGCACTGCCCCGGGCTGAGCCACTCGTGCCATTTCCGGCCGGCGCTCAGTGACCGCTGGTCGTAGTATTATCCCAGAGGAGATAGGACTTGCCGCCGGGGCCAGGACCGCCGCCCACCCGAATATAATTCTGGAACAACAGGGTGGTCACGAAGTCAACATGGCCATCAATTGCCAGGGCGTTGCCGCCGCGCTTGCTGTGCAACAGGCCAATGCCTTCGCCAGTGGTGGTCGGATCATTCGAACCGTCGTTATATTCAGAAGTACCGCCTGAGGGGATGCTGTATTCATCCGGCTCCCAGATGATATAGCACATGGGGCTCCAAACCGCGGTGATCTTCATCGGTGTGGGCCACCCGCTGCCGGGAAACCCGATCACGGCCCCATCCATCACGTAAGTGGACAATTTGTTGGGCCGGCCGCCCGCCGAGGTGGCCGTCGTATAGGTTTTGCTGCTGATATCCACCGGGCAAAGGTAAGTGGCCGGGTTGGGCGAATTTTTGAACCACAAGCCGGTTTGGCTGGCTTGCACGGTTTTATTGTACCACCAGCCCGGATCCACCGGATCGGGAATCCCGCTCGGGGCGCCCGAAGGCAAATCGCTGGCCTTGGTCGCATACAGCCAACCCTGTGGCGCGGAAGGGTTTCCGCCATCCCAATTGGGATAGGCCAAGTGGTCGTTGAACTCGTCGGCATACATGCGGTTGGACAGGCCAAGCTGCTTCAAATTGTTCACGCACCGGATGCTCTGGCCTTTGGCTTTGGCCTTGGCGAGGGTGGGCAGCAACATCGCCGCCAAAATGGCAATAATGGCAATGACCACCAGAAGTTCGATCAGGGTAAAGCCTCGCTTCCCGGGGCTCATCATTTGTGTTTCCACGATTTTCATAGTCGGATTCAATTCTGCGCGTGAACGGTCAGGGTATTTCACTTATCAAATACCACAAGTCGTCTGCTTTTACCACCCCCACAAATGGGTGGTTTTGCGGCCCGCCGCAAATTCCCGGCCCGGGGCGCCCAGCCACGAGGTCAAAGCCGCAGTTGAACTTGTCCCGCGCCTCAGGTATTTTTGGCTTCTATGACGTTGACTGAAAAAATCCTCGCACGAGCCGCCGGCAAGGCCGCGGTCCAGGCGGGCGACAACATCTGGGTGAATGCCGACGTGCTCATGACGCACGACGTGTGCGGCCCGGGGACCATCGGCGTGTTCAAACGGGAATTCGGCAAGACCGCCAAGGTCTGGGACCGGACCCGGGTGGTCATCATTCCCGACCACTACATTTTCACGGCCGATTCCAAGTCCAACCGCAACGTGGATATTCTCCGCGAATTCGCGGCCGAGCAGGCCCTGCCTTATTTTTACGATGTGATCGATGATCCCAAGGGACACTGGACCTTCGACGCGGTGAAGGGCAACCGGAAGCGCCAGTACGGTTCCCATTATGCCGGCGTCTGCCACACGGCGCTGCCAGCCAAAGGCCACACGCGGCCCGGCGAAATACTGTTCGGCACCGACTCGCACACCTGCATGGCGGGCGCCTTCAACCAGTTTGCCACCGGCATCGGCAACACGGACGCCGGCTTCGTCATGGGCACCGGCAAACTGTTGCTCAAGGTGCCCGAGACCATGCATTTCCGGCTGGAAGGAAAACTCCAGCCCGGCGTCATGGCCAAGGACATCATCCTCCATTGCATCGGGGAAATCGGTTTTGACGGCGCCACGTATCGCGCCCTGCAATTCGACGGCCCCGGCGCGACCAACCTATCCATGGACGACCGGATGACGATTGCCAACATGGCGATCGAGGCCGGCGGCAAGAATGCCATTTTTGAATTCGATGCCCGCACGGCCGAATACGTCGATGCCCGGGTGAAGCTCAACGGCACCAAGTCCGCCTACCAACCGGTGGAACGGGATGCCCGGGAAAAGTTCGTTTACGAAATGGTGCTCAACCTGGACCAGCTCGAACCCACCGTGGCCTGCCATCCCGATCCGGGCCAGCGCAAAAAGGCCAAGGAAATGGACCTCAAGCTCGATCGCGCCTACGTGGGCTCCTGCACCGGCGGCAAAACGAGCGATTTCGTGGAATTCGCCCGCGTGCTCCGCGGCCGCAAGGTGGTCATCGACACCTTTGGCGTGCCCGCCACACCCGAGATCGTCCGCGACCTGCAGACGACCTACTGGGGCAACGAAACCATCTGGGAAATCCTGGAAAAAGCCGGCGTGCAATTGACCGAAAATGCCGGTTGCGCCGCCTGTCTGGGCGGCCCCGTGGACACTTTTGGCCGCATCAACAAATCGGGCCTCAAGTGCATCAGCGCCACCAACCGGAATTTCCCGGGGCGCATGGGCGACAAGGAATCGCAAGTGTTCCTCGCCTCCCCGGCCACCGTGGCCGCCAGCGCCCTGACCGGTAGAATCACCGATCCGCGCGAGTATCTGGCAAACTAGCCACCCCTCCCCGTGCCACCCTTCCTCCGCCGTCACGGCCGCCTTCGGGCGCCGCGGCCGGCGGCGCGGGCGGCGATTTGGCTTGCCATTACTGAAATCCAACCCGCACATTGCGGGCCAAGCGATGGTTGATGAACCCTCCAGAAGTTCGATTTTTCCCCGCACCGACTGGGCCGACCTGGGCAAGGCGGCGCAGGCGGAACCCGCGCCATTGGACCGGCTCATCCGGCTCTACTGGCAGCCGCTAAGGATCTATCTCGTCACCACGTTCCCCAGTCTCCGCGACCAGGCGGACTTGCTCCTCCAGGATTTCGCCGAGGATAAATTGCTGCAGGAAGGCTGGCTTCACAAGGCCGACCAGGCCCGCGGACGCTTCCGGGATTTTCTCAAGATCAGCCTGCGGAATTTTGTCCTCAACCGCCTGAGCCTCAAGGAGGCCAGAAATCCACCCGTTCCGCTGGAGGATCTGGAGCACGAATTGCCGCAGCCTGAAGCCGCGTCGGAAGCGTTTGATCTGGCCTGGGCGCGCGCGGTATTGTCGGAGGCGTTGCGCCGCATGGAGGCCGATTGCCGGAATCCCGCTGCGGACCAGCCCCGGCGCTCGCAAATCTGGGAGCTGTTCCGGATCCGCTTGGTGGACCCCATCTTTGATGGCGCGCCGGCGCCGGCCTACGAAACCTTGATGGAGCGGTTCGGCTGGAAATCGCCCACCGACGCCTCCAACACGCTCCTGAGCGCCAAACGCATCTTCAAGACGCATTTGAACGAGGTGATCAAGGAATACGCCGGCAAGGACACGGCCACGGCCACCGAAGTGAACGCCATTGAGACCTTCCTGGCCCGCTTGGCGGCGCGCTGACCGGCCCGGGAGCGAGCGGACTGCAAGCTCCTGGACCGGACAGACAGGCGATCGGGAAATCAGGGAGCCGTCGGCACGAGCGAGGCCGCCACCGCCGAGGCCGCGACGCTCTTCCCGTGTCCGTGGTCGAGATTCACGAACTGTTTGGTGGAAGGGATATAGCCGACGATGTTGAATTTGCCGATCGGCTCCTGTTTCGCGGCCTTGAAGGCGAGCCGGGTGGCCGCAAAACCTTTGCCATCCGTCGCGTTCCGGGCCCATTGGCCTTCCGCCGTGAAGAATCTCAGTGACTCCGCGTCTTCGATGATGATCTTCATTGGCGGCTCCCTTGGAAAAAGAATTCGGTGGCGGCCGGCAACAGGCTAAAGCCAATTGCCAGCGGGCAAAACCCGGTGGGCATTATTGTCATTTGGCACTTTACCCTTTTTTGGGCGTCACCACAATGGGGTAAATGCCCCATGTTAAAGCCGCCTTCCCAACCGACGGGATCAGCAAATGTATCCGGCTGGGAAACCTCGAGCTTTCCCTTTTGAAAACTTCGTCCCGGATGATGGCGACGGCGGGGACCACCTGCGGCTCAATCATCCAGGCGCTGCGTCATCTCGGCAAGGCGCATGTCAACGACACCACCGTTAAACAGCTCGATTCCAGGCTGTCCCCCGCCGACCACAAGCGATTGTCCGCAGCCGCGGCCTTCGCGCCGGCCTGGATTGGTGACATCAGGCGTCGTCTGGCATCGAAAACTTGAAATATGCCATGAATACATTTAGCACGGTTCAGACAATTCCATCGTTCCACAAGATAATAGCTTTGACCAAATGGCAGGTTTATTCTCACAATTGCGACAGCAAGAATTGAATTGATGGAGCCCTCCCGTTCAAGCGGTTCAAGCGGCAACTCACCCACCCCGGTGAACGAGGTGCTGGCTTCTGGCGGAAACTCATTGGGACGATTCACGGCCTCTCTTTGGCAAAAGGCATTGTGGTTCAGTGTCGCCTACTTCCTCTGCGCCGAGGCCAGTAATTATCTGTCCCCGCACAACATCCCGTTCAGGGTCTTCTGGCTGCCAGCCGGTTTGTATGCGGCCGTATTGCTGCTGAATGAAACGCGGGCCTGGCCCTGGCTTGTTCTGGCGGCCATGCCCGCCAATTTCGCCTTTGACCTGTTGCAAGGAACGCCGCTGACGGTGATTTTTTCATTCTTTGGCGCGAACACGGTGCAGGCAGTGACGGGCGCTTGGTTGATGCGACGGTTTGTGTCCGAAAAACCGAATCTGCGCACCGAAAAAGAATTTTACGGGATAATAATCCTTTTGGGGTTGGGCAGCAGCATGTTGGGCGCCAGCATCAGCGCGACCACGCTGGTCACCTCGAGCTTGAGCCACTCATTTGGGCAGTCGTGGCTAACCTGGTGGCTCGATTCTATGTCGGCGATCATGGTGGTGACGCCGCTTATCCTGGCTTGGTTCTCCTCTCCTGATGATTATCATCAACGCTTCCTCAACCAACGCAAAAAAGTTCTGGAAGCCGCTTTGCTTGTGGTGGCGGCACTCGCCACCTGCGGGTATTTCTTGATTTTTTCAAATGGCATCATGTCTCCAAACAAGAGCCCGGTTCTAATCGTGTTGATGTGGGCGGGATTGCGCTTTGGAACGAGGGGAGCGACAGCAATAGGTCTGCTGGTGTCGCTGACATTTCTTTTTTTTACCACGCAATATTTCACGGGCCTGACCCCGGATCAGATTTCGTCGGGAAGTTATA
>CAYTJG010000256.1:0-9499 GCA_964437865.1 uncultured Bifidobacteriaceae bacterium
GGTTGATGGCGGTGCTGGGCACAAAATTGCAGCCCACCAGCCACGGCTGCGCCTGGTACCAGGCTTGCGCCTGTTCAGGGGGCCAACGGTCCGCGGCGAGCGCGGAAACACCAAGCAGCAACGTGGCCGCCAGGACGGCAAAGGGATGTTTCATGGAATCAGAATTCTTTTTGGCGCCGGAAGGCGTGATCGGATTATCATCGGCATTTTTGCGCGGGCCGTCATGGGACATAAAACGGCCTCACCAGGGCGGGCGCGCGGCCATCTCTGCTCACGGTGCGACCGCTTTGCCGAATGCCGCGACCAGGGCGTCGTATTGCCGGCGCGTGATCGGCAACATACCGCCGTGGCGGGCTTTCGCCGGCACGGAGTATTTATTCCAAGACGGCTGCTGATTACCGGCCGGCTGGAACCACGGACCGTCAAGCGTGGCGGCCACCGAAAGACCGTACGCCACGCCCGGATATTGTTCGTAATAAAGATACCAAGCCTTGCCATTGGGCGACGGTATGAGCGTGGGCGCTTCGCGGAAATTCGGACTCACCGGCGGCCCGGGTCTGGAGTATGGCCCGAGCGGATTCCTGGCCCGGCAAATTCGGATGGTCTTGCCAGTGGTCCAGTCCAGCGTGGGATATCGCTCGTCCTTCACGATCGCATAATACTGATGGCCCACCTGATGAATATTCACGTCGATCGTTGCCTGGTCCCAGGAGAACAGCTTGCGCGGCGGCCCGGAGAAGGTCACCAGATCCTTCGACGTAACATACAAGGTGCGCTGGCTGGCCCAATACGGTTCCGGCAGGTCGGTGGCGCCGAGGTCATGCGGCGTGTGCCAGGTGAGGATATAGCGCGCGTTTGCCTGGTCATAAAACAGCTTCGGCGCGCCAATGCGGGCCAGCGCCTTAGGATAATCCGGCACCTGTTTCAAATCCGGCACGTAGTCGCTGTATTTCTTCCACGCGATCAAATCGTCCGACACCCAGAAGTTGATATCCGGCTGGTCATCGCCGCGGTTGCCCACCAGGTAATAGCGGCCGTCGGGCCCCGGACAGATGCTGGCATGGCCATGGTATTCCTCGAACACGCGCCGACCACCATTGAGCAGGTCCCAATGGAGCCCGTCCAGACTGACGCTGTAATAGAGACGGCCATAGTCGCCGGCCATCATGTGGGCAAACAAATAGGCTTCGTATTGCGGCGGTTCGCCCGGCGCGACTTGTCCGGGCGGGTCGGGCATTTGGGCTCGGCCGGGTACGACCGAGAGCAGCCCGATGAGAATTGAGCAAACAATAGGGAGGTTGGTCTTCATTAAATCGCGGGTGAATTTTCAGGGTCCCAAGAGCACCCGATAGTAACGCTGCTGGAAACTGCCGGGGCTGGGATCCGCGAACAAAAACGGCAGCGTGGCCGGGTTAGTCAGTTGCAACAATTGCCACTCCGCCAGGAGATTGGTGGTGGCGTAAATCAAATAGTCCGGCCCGCTGCTGCCGTTGATCAAAGACTGGAACTGGCCGGCGGCGTCGGTGGGCGGGGAAAAGGCCGGCTGGGCGGGGCGCTGCACAATCACGCTGAAACTCCGCGTGGCGCTCATCGCCGGCGTGCCGCTATCGGTGACCGTGACGGTGAAGACGTTGGTCGAGGGCGACTGCGAGATTGCCGGCCGCCAAGTAATAAGGCCGTTGGTGGCGTTGATGGTGGCGCCCGCCGGCGCGGCGGCAAGGCTGAAGGTGAGGGTTTGCGCAGGCACGTCCGCATCAGTGGCCGTATTGGTCACGAGCAGCGTCTGCCCAGCCGTGAGGGTAACATTGGCCACGGCGGCCAGTACTGGTGGCGTGTTGGACGGAAACAAGACGCCCATCGGCACCACTTGGCGGGCCTGGCTGGCGCTATCCCATTCGAGCACGGCGCCGGCAGCGGGGTTGGTATCGTTGTAATACTCGGCCCGCAATGCATATTGCTGGCCGCCAGTGAGCGCGAGGCTCCCCGTGATATCGCGGTTGGTGTCGTGGCGCCAATTGTCGATGAGCAACTGGTCATTGACCCAGAGCCGGCCGCCATCGGCCGTGGTCAGGTGAAAGGTATAACCCTCGGTGTAGCGCGGTTGAATCTTGCCCGACCAGCGCACGGAGAAGAGTCCGTTGGACAAGCCGGCCCCGGGCAAACGGCCGGCCCAATTGAAATCGATATTCGTGTCCACCCGGGTAAAGACGGCATTCGCCAAGTTGGTATCGCCGAAATACTGGGCGGTGAGACCGGTGCCGTTTTCGGTCCAAGTGGGGGTTGTGGAATAGGTGGTGGGGGCCGTCAGCGCGGTGATGGTGTTCTGCATGGCCGCCAGGGCGGGTTTGAGCATTTTGCGGTCAAAGGTACGCAGCCCGGCCAGCTCGATTTCCACATCGCTGATTTCCGTGTAAACGGCCGCGCTCATGTCCTTATTCTGAATCAGGTCAGGCAACTCCCCGGCCAGCGCCTGAAATTGGGAGGTAACCGTGCTGACCGCCTGCGTCGCAGAAACATCGCTGCTGGCGGGCGACCAGGTATGCCCGGCGACCCCCAGCCAGACGCCGCCAAACTCGCCGCACGCCACCGCCTGACTCGTACTCACCAGGCACTCCGGATCCGGATAGTTATGAGTATCCACCAAGTCGCCCACTCCGAAGTAAGTCCAGCCGCTGGCTTGATTCACCAGCCGGGACGAATCGAAGCTGTTCACCAACGACACCAGATAAGGGGTGTTGGTCTGCCCGTTGCCGTTGGAATTGCCTGCCTCGCCCTGGCCCTCGTTGAACACATCCCACATGATGATGGCCGGACTGTTCCAGTGATTGGTCACCATGGCCGTCAGTTCGGCAATGAAGTCCAGCGGGTCCACGGCCGGCGGGTCCGGATTGGTGGTGTAGCTGTTGCAACTGGGCATGTCCTGCCAGACGAGGAGCCCCAATTGGTCCGCCCAATAATACCAGCGCCGGGACTCCACCTTGAGGTGCTTGCGGACCATATTAAAGCCCAGGGCCTTTTCCATTTCGAGATCGCTCTTGAGCGCCAGATCCGTGGGCGCAGTATAAATGCCATCGGGCCAGAAGCCCTGATCCAGCGGGCCGAACTCGAAAATGAACTGGTTGTTGAGGAACATCTTGGGCACGCCGTTGTTGGTGCCCAGGCTGATTTTGCGCATGCCAAAGTAGCTGCCGACTGAATCCACGGTCGTCGCATTGGTCAACAGGGAAACTTGCAGGTTGTAGAGGAACGGATTCGTGGGCGACCAGAGCGTGGGCGAGGGCACGGGGAGGTAGAAGTTGGCGCCCGGAATGCCAGTGGCGGTGGCGACCTGATTGGAACCAGCCGAAGCGACCACGCTCACGCTCAAGCCATTGGTGGCGCCGTTCACCCCCACATTAACCAGCAGCCGGTCGTGATCGATGTCCGGCACCAAATGGAGGCCGCTGATGTTCGCGGCCGGCACGGGTTCCAGCCAAACGGACTGCCAAAGGCCGGACGCCGAAGTGAACATGATTCCCGCGGGATAGAGCGTTTGCTTGCCGCGCGGCTGGCCGCCGCTGTCTTCCGGGCTGTAAACCTGCACGATCAATTCCTGCGCACCGCTGTTGGTGAGGCAGGAAGTTATGTCGTAGGCGAAGGGATCGTAGCCGCCGGTGTGGGTGCCCACGCTCCGGCCGTTGACATAGACCTGCGAGCGCCAATTGGCGGCCTCGAAATGCAGCAGAATCCGCTGACCCGACCAGCCGGCCGGCACGGTGAACTGGCGGCGGTACCACGAATAGGCGGCATACTGGCCAATCCCCGAAAGGGCGGATTCCATCGGGAAAGGCACGAGGATGGCACCCGCGAGATTCTCGCCCACCGGCACGGAATCGCCGGCCGCCCCGGGTTGAAATTCCCAAACGCCGTTCAAGGTCAGCCAATTGGACCGAACCATTTGCGGGCGGGGATATTCCGGCAACACATTGGTGGGGTTCACCTGTTGCGCCCATTCGGTCATCAGCGGGGCTGACAAGGGCTGCCATGACAAACCGGACGCCGCGGCGGTCACCACAAGGTCAATGGATTTGTTCGGCGCGTTCGTCACGAGCTGGGCCGTCATACCGCTGGGCACGGAGCCGAGCTTAAAACCGCCGCCGCCCGTCAGCGTGGCGTACTGAAGCAGCGGAAATTGGCCGGGCGAAAAATTGTATCCCGCAATGCCAACGGTAACCGGGCCATTGACCGCCAGGGAAGTCACCACCAGTGGCGCGTTGGACTGGCCGCCCACGCCGCCGAAATTGAAATTCAGGCCGCCACCGCTCGTGGCCACGGTCAGTGCCGGCACCGCGAGCTGCGCGTGAACGGCGGTCAGCACCACGCCGAACACGCCCCCGTCCGCTACGGTGCAGCCGGACGAAGCGAAGGAATTGGGCGCGGGAATCACCAGGGTGCCATTGCTGACCGCGGTGGGGCCGGTGTAATAGAGCTCACTGGAAAGCGTAAGTGTGCCGGCGCCCAGTTTGGTCACGCCGCCGCCACCATTGGTCAGAGCCTGACTGATGCCTATGTCATGGCCGGCGGAGTCAATGATGGCACCACCGGATTGCACCGTGATGCCGCGGCCGGCCTGCAAGAAATCCGTGAATGCGGCGCTGGCGTGCAGCGTGCCGCCATTGAAATTAAACGCGCCGTTGCCACCATTGTCCAGAATCTGTGTGGCATGCAGGTCGCCCCCGTTCAGATTGAAGGTGCCGGTGGCATCGGTCAGCCGCGTGAGCAGCACCACGCCCAAGACATCAAGGCCGCCGCTGAGGTTCCAGGTGCCCACGCCGCTTTCCGCCACCCAGGTTTGGGATGCGGTGTTGGTCAGCGCGCCGCCCGTCTGGTTGATCACGCCGGTGCTGGGCGTGGTGGCCAGCGTAATTTCGCCCGTGGTGTCGGCGGCCAACGTGATGCTGCCGCCGGAGAGTTCCAGGTCACCGATGCCGCCAAACCGGCCGATCGCCAGCCAGCCGCCAATGTTGACCGTACCGCCGGTCATAATCATTCGGCCCGTGCCGCCGGTGCCGCCGTCATAGCCCTCGCCCAGCCACAAATCGACTCCCGCGGCCGTCGTCAGCGTACCGCCCTGCATATTGAACGTGCCGATGCCACCGGCGCCGAAGTCTCCATCACCCACACAAAATGGACTTTGCCCCGCGTTGAAAGCACCGCCGCTCAGCGTCAGTACGCCGGTGCCGGCCTCGCCGACATGAACCTGCAACAACGCGTTGACCACGCCGTTGGTTAGCGTGTAAAAGCCCGTGGCATTGGCGCCATCGCCCAACCGGAACCAACCGTTAACCGTATTGGTTGAGCCAGTCTGCTGGTAGGCGCCGGAGGCGCCGGCGCCATCGCCCGCGCGAATATCCCACGGGCTCCAAACCGGATCACCGCGCCGGACCAGGACCACATTGTTGGAGCCGCTGTCGTTGATGGCGTTGACGCCCGCAGGCACACCGGAAGGATTCCAAGAGCCGGCCACATTGAAATCGCTGGTGCCGCCCTGCCAATAGGAATCAGCACCGGCGCAGCGGGCGGCCAGTAGCAGGGCGGCCGACAGGCGGCGGGCACGCGGGCCGCAGTGTCCCAATATATCAATCCGGTTCAACGGCATGTAATTAATCGTGCTTCCCCAGCCGGGATTTGACCACGGCCGGCCGCTTAGCCGACCGAAAAGGTGAGGATGGCGGGTCATCATCGCATCTAGTCAGGAGGTTGTCATGGTGCATAGAGTGGCCTCAGGACGGCTCCCGGCCCGGCCGTTCAGCGCTGGAGATACTTGGCCACCGCCTCGGTGCGCGTATGGACCTGCAATTTCTCGTAGATGCGGCGGATATAGCCCCGCACGGTATGAATGCTCAGGCCCATCCGGTCCGCGATGGCCTTGTAGGGTTCGCCGGCCGCGAGCAGTTCCAGCATCTCCCGCTGACGGGCGGAAAGCAGCAGGCGCACTCCGCTGGCGGCCTTGCCGGGTTCGCCCGAGCGTTGCAGCAGCTTTACCACCTTGCGGGCAATCGTGGCGGACATGGGGGAACCGCCGCCCAGGATCTCATGAATAGCCTCCAGCAATTGCTCGGGCGGCTGCCGCTTCAACATGTAGCCGGTGGCCCCCGCCATCAGCGCGTCGAAAATCAAATCTTCCTCCTCAAACACGGTAAGCATGATCACCAGGATATCCGGCAGCATTTCCTTGAGCCGCCGCACACATTCGATGCCGTCCATGCCCTTCATTTTGATGTCCATGAGCACCACCGCCGGCCGCTCGGCGGGCAGTTTGGCCAGGGCATCCTGCGCACGGGCATACTGGCCCGCGCAGACAAACCCGCCTTTGACCGTTAGAAACCGGACGATGCTATCGCGCAACTCGGCGTCATCATCCACGATGGAGAAAGAGATGGGATTAGGAGGCATTGGTTTTAGGTAGGGGGAGGATGAATTGGACGAGCGTTCCCTGGCCGGGGGCGCTGGTAAGGCGGCATTCGCCGCCGATGGATTGCAGACGGTGGCACATGCCGGAAAGCCCGAGGTGACCGGCGGCTTCCCGCTTCTCCGCCGCTTCGGGCCGGATATCCACGGTGAAGCCGCGGCCGTTGTCGGCCACGGAAATCCCAAGCACACCTTCTTTCCAAGTGAGTTCAGCCTTCACCTCGGTGGCCGCCGAGTGCTTGAAGGCATTGGCCAGCGCCTCTTCGAAGGCGAGAAATAAGTTGTGCCGGGTCTCGGCGGAAAGCTGGATGGGGGGCAGGTTTTTCGGAAAATCCAGCCGGCAATGAATCGGAGTGTTTTGAAAATACTCGGCGCCGTGGCGGTTCAAATAGGCGGACAACTCCTCCAGCGAATCGTTCCGCGGGTTGACCGCCCACAACATCCGGTCGAGCGATTCCAGCAAGTCGCGGGCGGTCCGGGAGAGCGAGTCCACCACGCCATCGGCCTGGGCCGGGCCCTTGGTCTCGCTCTTGACGACCTCGCTTAAGAATGAGATCCGGGCCAGCTTGGAGCCGATTTCATCATGCATGTCCCGGGCAATGCGGGTGCGCTCGCGCTCCATTTCATGCCGGCGCTGCAGCCGCTCCAACTCGAACCGGTGCCGGCGGCGCAAGGTAAGCGTCACCCCCAGGGCAAGGCCGCCGCATGCCAGAGCCACCAGGGTGGTCTTGAACCACCAGGTTTCCCAGAAGAACGGTAAAACCTCCAACGAGAGGCTGGCGCCGATATCATTCCAGACACCGTCGCTGTTGGCGGCCTGCACGCAGAACCGGTAACTGCCCGGCACCAACGGCCCGTAGCCCACGACGCGCTGATTGAGCCCCTCGCGCCATTGGTTCTCCGCACCTTCCAATCGCCATTTGAAACGCACCTTGTCCGGCGCAATCAGGTCAATGCCAGTGAATCGAAACTCCAGGTAATGCCGGCCCGGCTCGATGCGGAGGACCGGGTCGGCATCCATCGCCGTTGGTAAAACGCGCGGCGCACCATCCACCCGCAATTCCTCCACCACCACGGGCGGCGGTCGGTGATTGACGGTGACCTCCCGCGGATTGACCGCCACGAGGCCCTTGACCGTGGTGAACCACAGCCTTCCATCGTGCGCCCGCCAGCAAGAAGGCTGGAACCAGCCGGAATACCCCTGCCCCGGCAGGCCGTTGAAACGTCCATACACCGAGACGGCAATTTCGCTAACGGTGCCGGCGGCGAGGTTCTTCAGATCGCTCAAGGAAGCGCGGAAGAGGCCCGCATAGGTGCCTCCCCATAGATTACCATCCCCGTCCTCAAGCAACTGGGTGATGCTGTTGTCCGGCAGCCCTTGTTGGGCGGTGATGCGGGTGAACGTGCCATTCTTGAACCGCAGCAGGCCGCCGCCCAGCGTGCCCACCCAGACGCTGCCGTCGGCATCGACGAGCAGGGCGGAGACGCGCGCGTTGGGCCATTCCTCGGGCGGGTGATACCGCACGGGCACCTGGTTGGCGATCTGCCACAAATCGCCAGGCTCGGTGCCGAACCAGAGAGTGTCGCGCGGACCTTCGGCCAGCGCGCGCACGCCGATGTTCTCCACAAAGCCCTGGTCGTGGCCGAACGTGGCCAGCCGCCCATCCTGAAAGTAGTAGGCGCCGGCGCCGTTGGCGAACCAGACCCGCCCCCGGCTGTCCTGCATCATGGCGTTGGCCACATGATCGCGCAGCCGCTCCAGCGGGAACGACCAGCTAACGTCATTATTCACGCAGCGCACCTCGTTGCTTACGCAACGAAAGACGCTGCCTTGCAAGGTGCCAATCCAGACTCCATTGGTGGCATCCGAGAAAACAGTGACGCTCTCGATCAGCGGGTCCGGACTGGGGGTCAACGGAACGGAAGTGAATTTCTCGCCTTGCTGGCGCGCCAGGCCGCCCGTGGCGGTGCCCACCCAGATGGTGCCCTGTGCATCTTCACAAACCGATTGCGCGACGTCGCCGGGGATGCCGTCCGCCGCGGTAAACTGCTTGAATTGCCGGTCGCGAATCCGGGCCAGGCCGGCTTCCTTGGTGCCCACCCAGACATCGCCTTCGTTGTCCTCCAGCCAGCAGGTGATGAACCGGCTGGGCAGGCCGTTGGCGGGCGTGAGCAGCGTGGCCGAGCCATCCACGCGCACATGCCATAGGCCGCGGCCATATTCTATGGCCCACAAACCGCCCTGGGAGTCGGCGAAGAACCGCAGCGACTGGCCGGCCTCGCCCGGCCGAAACTGGTCCGCAGAACATTTCCATTCTCCGTCCGCCAGCTTGCGCAAAAGGCTGCCATCCCAAGCCCAAAGGCCGCCGTTGCAAACGGCAATCAACTGGCGCAAGTTGCCCGGCGGGGGACCGTTGGTGGGCGTGCGGTCGGTAAAGCCTGCGCGCGTCATCACGCCCAGCCGACCATCTGTCGCCAGCCAGAGCTCGCCGGCGGCATCCTTGACCAAGACTCGCACGGGTGCGGGAAGGTTGAACACCGTGGACCGGTGCGCGCCCGGGGCGGACAATTCGAGCCGGGCCACTTGGTGAGCATCGGTGAGATACCACAGGGCGCCATCGCGAGTCTGCAGGAAGGTGGCCGGCGCCGGCGCCGGCGGCGGTGGATCTAAATCGATCTGCTCCGCCTCGTTCACGGTGCCGGCCCGCGGCACGCGGAAGACCGCCGGATGAAAGGAGGCGAGATAGACGGCATTGGATTCCTCGGCCACCAAGTGCAGCGGATGCCAGCGCGGCACCGCCGTGCGCTCCCGGACCAGCCGAAACTTGCCGTCCGTGAGGGTGGCGGCGGATTCGTTGCCGGCCGTGATCCACAGAGTGCCGCGTGAGTCCACGCTCAGGGTTTCCAGCTCCACATCCTTCAATTCCGGCGTGGTCTGCGGATTAAAGGTCACAAAGCGCGCCCCGTCAAACCGCGCCAGGCCGCCGCTGCGCGTGCCAATCCAGAGATAGCCGTCGGGCGTCTGCGCCAGACAATTCACGGAATTCTG
>CAYTJG010000257.1:0-9461 GCA_964437865.1 uncultured Bifidobacteriaceae bacterium
AGGAACGGACCTTTGATCTTGAGCACGCCCGGGCTCAATTCATCGATCAATTCCAAATAAACCTCGTCGTCACTCAGCGCCGCCAGCGGGTCGATCAGATAACGAGGATTGAAAGCAATCGCAAATTCCTTGCCCTTGTAATTGATCGCCAGCGTCTCGCGGGCTTCGCCCACTTCCGGCGAATTGGCGGTGATGGTCAGGTTGTTTTTGCCAAACGCCATTTTCACCGAGTTGGCCTTTTCGCTGGTCATGATCTCGGCCCGACGCAAGGCCTGCTGCAATTCCTCGCGAATCAACGAAATGCGTTCTTTGGCCTCGCCGGGAATAACCTGTCGATAATTCGGATAATTACCCTCGATCAACTTTGTAATCAACAGCACGGAAAAGCTATTTTCGTTCTGCAACGAAAAGGACGCCTGGTTTTCGCCAAATTTGATTTCCACCGTGCCCTTGTCCTGAAGCAGTCGCGTTAATTCACCCACCGCTTTGGCCGGAACAATGAATTCGCCGCTGCTTTTTTCCGAAAGATCCACTTCTTCATCCACCAGCGCCAAACGCCGTCCATCCGTGGCCACGAAGGTCATTTTGCCTTCCTTTAAACTGATGAAGATGCCATTCAACACGTACCGGGATTCGTCCGTGGAAACCGCAAAGGACGTTTTCTTGAGCATGCTGCGGATCGTATCCTGCGACAGCGTCACCTTCTTGTCGTCCTTGAATTCCGGCAACGGCGGAAATTCCTCGGCCGCCAAACCATGAATCTTGAAATACGAAGACCCGCTGCGAATGCTGGCGATATTCTTCTCGTCTGTCTCAATTTCAATTTCGCCGTTTAATTCGCGCACAATGCCAAACAGCTTTTTGACCGGCAACGTGGTGGCACCCGGCTTGGCCACCTTGGCCTCCACCTTGCAAGCGACGGTTACATCGAGATCCGTGGCCGTGATTTCCAAATGGTTGCCTTCGGCCCGCAGGAGCACATTCGAAAGGATCGGCAGGGTCGTCCGGGTGCTAACGACATTTTGGACCGCTTGCAAACCGGCGATGATCTGATCTTTGGTGATCGTAAGGTTCATGCGCGTATAATATATGCTTTCTTTTTTAAAAAAACTATCCGTATTAAGGCCGGTGAACAAGCCTAACAACTCTCAATCCATAATCCGAATGCGGGCAAAAGAGTAATCGGCACCGCCGACAACTTCAAGGTATCCGCACGCAAAAAAATGAAAAGTCAAAGTTGTGCGCTGTTTGCACAAGTCATTCACCATCCATTCGCCGTCAATCAGCCAGGTTGTGCCCGGCCAATAATCGCCGGCAGCACCGAACAAACAAAATTCACTTCCGCGGTCGAGGAAGCCCGGCCGAGTGAAAACCGAACCAAACTGTTGGCGGCAGCCGGGCGCCCGATCGCGACGATGACGTGGCTGGGTTCCAAGGAACCGGCCGAACAGGCGGACCCGCTCGAGGCGCAAATGCCCTCCATATCCAGCCCTGCGAGCAGCCCGATGCCATCAGCACCGTCCACGGTAAACGAAATGGTGTTGCAAAGACAGCCGGTAGCCGGAGAAACCACTTCACAGCCGGGTGTTTGGCGGATGACCGAGTTTAACAAAGCTTTCATCGGCTCCAGTTGCGCGGCCGCGAAAACCGGCGATTTGACGAATATTTCCAGCGCCGAGACCAAACCCATGATGGCGGGCAGATTTTCGGTCCCGGCCCGACGTTCGTTTTCATGGGCACCCCCAAAGAGGATCGGGTGCGGATGCAACGGTGAGCGAATATAAAGAATACCGGCACCCCGGGGACCATGAAATTTATGAGCGCAAAGGGAGACGAGATCGGCATTAAACTGGTCGATATCGTTAAATGGTTGTTTACCAAACCATTGTACAGCATCCGTATGAAAAATAACGCCTCTTTCCCGGCACAATGCTCCGGCCTCGGAGACCGGTTGCAGCGTACCAATTTCGTTATTGGCCGCCATTACGGAAACCAGCACCGTGTCCGGTCGGAAGGCGGCTTTTAGATCAGCGAGATTGATGCGACCTTCGTGATCCACCGGGAGCCGGGTGACGGTAAAACCCTCGTACTGTTCCAAGTAGTCAAAACAATGCAACACCGCATGGTGCTCCACGCTGGAAGTGATGAGGTGTCGACCCTTGGGCTTGAGTAGCCGGGCCGTGCCGAAGATGGCTAGATTGTTCGCCTCGGAACCGCCGCTGGTGAACACAATTTCGCTTGGTTTGGCGCCCAGACATCCAGCGGCACGCTCGCGGGCTTCATCCAGCAGCGAGCGGGCCTTGCGACCGAGGTGATGAATCGACGAGGGATTGCCCCAGATTTCATCTAAAAACGGCAACATGGCCGCCCGGACCGCTGGATCCAGCGGTGTGGTGGCATTGTAATCGAAATAAATCGAGCGCCGCATCAGTTGCAATTTGACAATTCGGCATTACGCTAAGCGCTAAAATTAACGCCCGGCAGGCGAATCACCAGCTATCGTAAAGCGAAAACGGGCAATCGTAAATGACGACGCGTGTTAAAATCTGTGGCATCACCAGTGTGGCCGACGGTCTGATGGCGGCGGCTGCTGGAGCCGACATGGTGGGATTGATGTTTTATGACCAAAGTCCGCGGCACGTGGCTTTGCCAGTGGCCGCGGAGATTTCGCGGGCGCTGCCGCCTTACATTCAGCGCGTTGGCGTGTTTGTGAACCCGGACGAGACTTTCGTCAATCAGGCCATTGTGGAATGCGGTTTGAACCTCCTGCAATTTCACGGCGAGGAAAGCTCCGGGTTTTGCACCCAGTTTGGGCTCATGAGTGTGAAAGCGTTGCGGGTGCAGGATGCCTCATCGTTGGCGGCATTGGCAAATTATCAAACCGATGCCTTTCTCCTGGACGCCTATTCACGAAGCGGCCGGGGCGGGACGGGCGAAAAATTTAATTGGAACCTGGCGGTAGAGGCGCGAAAATTTGGCAAACCGATCTTCCTGGCCGGCGGGTTGACCCCGGAGAATGTGGCCGAAGCCGTACGCCAAGTGCAGCCGTTCGCGGTGGATGTATCGAGTGGCGTGGAGTTGGCGCCGGGACGAAAAGACGAAACCAAAGTGCGGGCGTTTGTGACGGCCGCCAAGAACGCCGCATGAAAGACGATAAGCCCCGTTGTCCATGGCCCACCGACGAGTTGTACATTCGCTACCATGACGAGGAGTGGGGCGAGCCGATCCATGACGACCGGCGGTTGTTCGAGTATCTCATCTTGGAAGGCGCCCAGGCTGGCTTGAGCTGGCATACGGTGCTGAAGAAACGCGAGAATTATCGCGCCGCGTTCGACCGGTTCGACCCGGAACGCGTCGCCCGGTACGGAGACCAAGACGTCGCCCGGCTGCTGGGCAATGCGGGGATCATTCGCAACCGTTTGAAGATCGCGGCGGCCATCCAGAATGCGCGGGCCTTCTTGCAGGTGCAGGCCGAGTTCGGCAGTTTTGACGCGTATCAATGGCGGTTTGTGGAGGGCAAACCGATCATCAGCTACCGGCAAAGCATGGGCGAAGTTCCGGCGCGAACGGAGATTTCCGACCGCCTCAGCAAGGATCTGATCAAACGCGGATTCAAATTTGTCGGCAGCACGATTTGTTATGCCCACATGCAGGCGGTCGGCATGGTCAATGACCATCTGGTGAGCTGTTTTCGGCACCCGGAATGGTGCCGATGACGGATCGCTGATATCCTCCCCGCCCATGAAACGGATTGCGGTTTATTGCGGGTCGAATCAGGGTCAGCGGCCGGAATTCGCCGCGGCCGCGCTCGCGCTGGGCACGTTGCTGGCGCGCGAACGGATCGAACTCGTGTACGGTGGCGGCATGGTCGGCCTGATGGGCATCCTGGCCGACGCGGTGCTCAAACACGGCGGCCACGTGATCGGGGTGATCCCGGAAAAGCTGGTCATCAAGGAGGTGGTCCATGAAAAGCTGCCGGATTTGCGGGTGGTCAAGACGATGCATGAGCGCAAGGCGTTGATGGCCGAATTGGCCGACGGCTTCATTGCGCTGCCGGGCGGCTACGGCACGTTTGATGAATTCTTTGAAGTACTCACTTGGGGGCAATTGGGCTGGCACCAGAAGCCGGTTGGTTTGCTGAATGTCGCGGGCTATTATTCTCATCTGCAAGCGTTTCTGGACCATGCTCAAAGCGAGGGTTTTATCCGTCCGCAGCACCGTTCGCTGGTGCTCGTGGAGCAGGCCCCGGAGCAGTTGCTGGCCCGGCTAAAGACCTACCGGCCGGGCATGGAATCCAAGTGGGTGAAGTGAAGTGCCTGGAGGCGGTGGGAACGTGAACGACGAATTGCCCGGGGGTTATTCCCAACTTGTTCACCGGGGGTGAACTTCCCTTGACATCGTTGGGTTGTTGTACTAGTATACTAGCACAGTAATTGAACATGAGTTTGGAAGCGTTATTGCAAGACTGGAAGATCGAGTTGCACTCCGGCATCCCGGTGTACCGGCAGATCGTGAATCACCTCACCGCCGCCATGGCGGACGGCCTGTTGAAGGACGGGGACCGCCTGCCGACGATTCGCGAATTGAAAGAGCGGCTGGGGGTGAATCCCAACACGGTGGCCAGGGCGTACCGGGAACTGGCGTTCAAGGGATTGATCGATGGCCAGCGGGGGTTTGGCTCCTTCGTGAAATTGGATGACCCGGTGGGCACGCTGCCCGAAGCCAAGCAGCGGGCGATCGTGAAGGAACTGTACCAACGCATGCTGACCGAGGCCCGGAGTCTGGGTCTGCAGGAGGAAAAAATTCTAACCTTTATTCAACAACGGAGAACCACATGAATCGATTCAAGCGTAGCGGGAGGGTAATGACGGCAGCCCTGACGGCCTTGCGACGAGAAAAGAAATTGCTGTTGTTTCCAGTGATCGCCTTCGGCCTCACTTTGGTGATTGTCTTGTTCTTTCTGGGACCGGTGTTGCTTTACCCCACGGGACATTCCTATTTTTCCGCCGAACACTGGCAGGCTTTGGGTAACCTCATCGGCCATTCGGTGGACCCCTCCAAATACCATGCCGTCGCACCGGCGACCGTTTCCCCCGGCTCTGGCGGGATGGCGCCGTGGATCGATCACGGGTGGGTGGTGGCGTTCTTTGCCGTCATTTATTTCAGTTCAATGATCCTGGCCACCTTTACCAACGTGGCGTTTTACCATGAGATCATGCAGGTGCTCAACGGTGGCAACGCCTCCATTTCGCGCGGCTACCGGTTTGCCGCCAGTCGCTGGCAGGCGGTGCTGCTGTGGTCGGTGTTCGCCGGGTTGGTCGGGTATCTGATTCAAGCCATCGAGCGGCGCGCGGGCATTCTCGGCCGGATTATCGGCAGCCTGTTCGGCGTGGCGTGGAGCGTGGCCTGTATTTTTATCCTGCCGACTTTGGTCCGCGAGACGGAGACGGCCAACCCCATGCGCCTGTTGCGCAGTTCCGTGCAGACGCTGCAACGCACCTGGGGGGAACTGGTCATCGGCTTCGTGGGCGCGGATATTGCTTTTGGCGTCATTTTCCTGGGTCTCTTCCTGACCGTGGGGCTGCTGACGGCCGGGATCGTGGCGTTGTTCGTTCATTTCGGCACGGCGGGCTGGGTCATCGGGGTAACGATCGGGGTGGCTGTGCTCGGCTTGTTTCTGGCCGGCGTGGTGCTTTCTTGGGCGAGCAAAATGGTGAATGCCGTTTATCGTAGCGCACTTTATATTTATGCCACGGAAGGCGTGGTGCCCGACGCGTTTGACCAGGAGTTGCTCGATTCCGCTTGGAAGGTCAAGAAAGGTTGAGTTTCTTGGCTGGTGGGGAAAGCACGGCATAGCGCGTCCCACACTTATGAAAAAGGAGCATTTTGTTTTTCTCGTTTTCACCCTGTGTTTTTTTGCCCTGGGCGCCGGGTTGGTCAAGGGGCAGACGCCGGAGGAGGTTCTCAACAAAGCAAAGGAAATTACGACGCTGCCGAAGTATCAAGCGGATTTCAGGCTTTGGGGTTCAAGTTTTCCGAACGCGACAACGCAGGGCATCCACTATGGCAGATTGGGGCCGGATGGCGCGGTTCAGCAGCGGATGAAGAACACCATCACGGCTGGCATTATGAAGATCCCCTCGGACAACCTTGTTTTGGGCAGCAACGTTTTCGCGGTTTTTGCGGATCAAAAGCGGGCGATTAAAGCACCCGAGGAAAAAAAATCAGAGCCCTTCCTGACTGACTCAGCGTATTTTGCGCTGACAATGCGGGAAGAGAAGCTGGACCGCGGAAAGTGTTACGTCCTTGTTTCGACGTTTACGGAGGAATCCCAGAGGATGCAGGAAGAAGCGGCGAAGAACTTGAAGGGAAAACACTGGATCGTCGCCAGGGAGGAAAAGTGGGTTGATGCGAAGACCTTTATTATTCTCCAAGTCCTGCGTTATGATCAACAGGGGAATGTGATAGCAGGCATCAGGTATTCAAATATTAAAACAGATATCAATCTTCCGGACAGCTTGTTCGCATTGCCTGCGGATTTCACCATCGTCGACGCGGGTAATTCCAGCGATTTTAGCATGGAGCAGGAGAAGCACGCGAGAAAAGAGGCGCAGTTGGTGAAGCCTCGGACAAGTCGATGGATGGTTTTTGGCGTTTTAGCATTGCCCAGTTTGGGCCTCCTGATTTGGGGCGTCCAAAAGATGAAACGGCGTGCCTAAGCGAGGCGACACGGCTAGATCCAGCAACCCTTGCGAGTTTCGATGGCGCCGTTGGTCGCGCAGCGTCTTGGGAGTGCGCCGGCCCTCCGGCGCTGTGGTCCAGCACACCGATTGCTAACCAACGCGCGAATGGATTTTCCCCGGGCGTGCCTACTGGCGAACGTCTCGCGGCTCGCGCAAAGACACAGCCCGAGCAAATGAACCATGGTGGCTGGGGTTGGCAGACGGGGACGTGTTCCAAAGCGGCGGAGGGCCGCCGCACTCCCCGACGCTGGCGCGTTCTCCCACGGCGCCGTTAACCACGCAGTGTCTGCGGCTCGCGCCGGCCCTCCGGTGCTTTAGCTTGGCTCGGATTCCCCATCAACTCAAGTAGGCGGGATAAAAATTAAAATTAGCTGCGCGCGGAATTTCTGTGCTATAATACGGCCAATTCACACCATGAAAATCGCCGTGCCGTGTGAGGTTCATCCCGGAGAAACCAGGGCGCCCATGACGCCGGAAGGAGCGGCCAAACTCGTTAAACTCGGCGCGCAACTGGAGGTGCAGGCCGGCCTCGGGTCGGCCGCCGGATTTCCGGATGAGTCCTATGCCAAAGCCGGGGCCGTGGTGGGCTCGGACCGGACGCTGCTGCTCAAGACCGCCGACCTGGTCTTGCGCCTGCGCAAGCCGCCCTTGGACGAGATTTCCCTGCTTAAACCCGGTGCCATTCACGTGAGTCTGCTGGACCCGTTTAACGAGCAGGAACTGGTGTGGAAATTGGCGGAGGCCGGCATCAGCGCCATCAGCATGGAGTTCATTCCGCGCACCACCCGCGCGCAAAAAATGGACGTGCTGTCGTCGCAAGCCAACCTTGGCGGTTACGAGGCAGTAATCCTCGCGGCGCGCTACGCCAACAAGATTTTCCCCATGATGACCACCGCGGCCGGCACCATTCTGCCGGCCAAGGTTTTTATCGTGGGCGTGGGGGTGGCCGGGCTGCAAGCCATCGCCACCGCCAAGCGCCTGGGCGCCAAGGTGACGGCTTACGACACGCGGCCGGTGGTCGAGGAGCAGGTGAAATCGTTGGGCGCGCAGTTTTTGAAGATCGAGTTGGGTGAAACCGGCCAGACCAAGGAAGGCTACGCCCGGGCACTCACCGCCGAACAAATCCAAAAGCAACGCGAGGCCATGAAAAAGACCTGCGGCGAGTCGGACGTGGTCATCACTACCGCGCAGGTTTTCGGGCGCCGGGCGCCGGTGCTGGTCACCGAGGAAATGCTCGACGCCATGAAGCCCGGCAGCGTGGTGGTGGATTTGGCCGTGGAAACCGGCGGCAACGTGGAAGGCATCCGCTACGATGAGGTGGTGGAGCGTAAAGGCGTCAAGCTCGTGGGGTTGGCCAATCTGCCCGGCCGGGTGCCGTTGCACGCCAGCCAGGTTTATGCCGCCAACCTCGTGAATCTCATTGCGGAATTTTGGGACAAGACGGCCAATGCCTTCACCCTGAAACTCGAGGACGATATCATCAAGGCCTGCCTGGTAACCCACGGGGGCAAGGTGGTGAATGAGAAACTGCAGCCAAAATAAACCACGGCCATGGATACCAACATCCTCTTCATCTTCATTCTCTCGATCTTCGTCGGCTTTGAAGTCGTCTCCAAGGTGCCCTCGATGTTGCATACGCCGCTGATGTCCGGCACCAATGCGATCCACGGGATCATCCTGTTCGGCGGCATCGTGGTGCTGGCGGACGCCGCCACGCCGCTGGCGCAGGTGCTGGGCTTTGTGGCGGTGATCTTCGGTTCGGCCAATGTCTTTGGCGGTTTCATGGTCACCGACCGCATGCTGCAAATGTTCAAAAAGAAGAAGCAGCCATGAGTTCCACCGTTGCCCTCATTTTTATCGGTGTCGCGGTGTTATTCATCGTGGGCATCAAGTTGTTGAGCTCGCCGAAGACGGCCCGCGCCGGCAACCTGGTGGCGGCGGCCGGCATGTTGGTGGCGCTGCTGGCGCTGCCCGGGCCGGGCGGCCATTCGATCTGGACGCTGGGCTGGTCGCTGAATTACGCCCTGATTGTGGTGGGCATTCTCGTGGGCCTCGCGGTCGGCGCGGCGGGTGCGTATTCGGTGAAGATGACGGCCATGCCGCAAATGGTGGCGCTGTTCAACGGGCTGGGCGGTGGCGCTGCGGCGCTGGTGGCCAGCCTGGAATTTCTGCGCCTCGCCCGGGCCGCCGAACGCGTGCCCGCCATGTTTCTGGACCCCGCGCTGGCCAACCGGCTGAGCGCCTTGGCCGGCCCGCTCCTGTTCGCCACGCTCATTGGCTCGCTCTCGTTTGCCGGCAGCATCATTGCGTATCTGAAATTGCAGGGGAAATTCGAGAAGCCCCACACGTTTCCGGGCCAGCATTACCTGAACGGGCTGGTCTTGCTGCTGATCCTCAGCCTCGGTGGCTGGCTCACCTTCGAAGTGGCCAACCGCAGTGCCATCGCGGCCTTTCTGGTGATGTTTGCGCTGGCGTTGTTCTTCGGCGTGGCCATGGTGCTGCCTATCGGCGGCGCGGATATGCCCGTGGTGATCTCGCTCCTCAATTCCTTCACCGGTCTGGCGGTCGCGGCGGACGGTTTCGGCTTGGACAACCTGGCCATGATCGTGGCCGGCACGCTGGTGGGTTCATCCGGCACGCTGCTCACGTTGCTCATGTGCAAGGCCATGAACCGGCCGGTCACCAATGTGCTCTTTGGCGCTTTTGGCTCCGGGGGAG
>CAYTJG010000258.1:0-9450 GCA_964437865.1 uncultured Bifidobacteriaceae bacterium
CGCTGATCGGGTCGTACATCAATTCATTGATCACGATGTCCTCAATCAAAATGGCGCTGTTGTTCGTGCCCGGCGTATTGGTGGTGAACGCGTAGAAGTCATTCGCGCCGTCCGGCGAGCGGCCGTACGAAACGCCATCGGCCTGCGCGCCAAACTGCACGGCATCGAGGACGCGGCTGCCGTCGGGCTTGATGAAATAAAGCGTTTCGCCCGCGCCGTTGAGGGTGAAACCGAACTGCGGCTGCGAGAACGAAACAAAGCCCGCCGGGCCAATGACCGTGCCCGCGGGAATGACAAATTTGTTGGTTGCCGGGTCATCCGTCAGAATGCAGCCGGCCAGGTTTACGCTGTTCGTGCTGTGGTTGTAGAGTTCAATGAACTGTGGCACCGCGGGATTTTCCGAATGCGGCAGGATTTCGTTGATGACCACGTTGCGTAGGGGACTGGGGGTGAATCCGTCCATCTGTCCGGGCGGGCTGTTTACCGCGTCGCTGATGTCCCAGGCGCGCGGATCGCCTTCGCCATAGGTCGGGTAGGCCAGCACGAGGGCATGGCCGGTGCCATCTGTCGCCACCGGCCAGGGATAAACGTCGGTGTACGGGACGGTCAGCAGCACATTGGTCTGTTCATCCAGGAGTTCCAGCGTTTCGGCATGCTTAAGGCTGCCGGTGTAGGGCCCCAGCACGTTGGTGAGACCATAAACACCGATGATGTCCGCCGGGGCCGCCGCCACTACCAGATAGCCGCCACCGGGAATCTGCGTGTTGGGCGGGAAGAGGTAGGTCATGTCCGCGCAGGTGAGCTGATAATGGCTGATGTCTTGAAACCACGGATTGGAATTGTAGAGGGTGAGACACTCCAGGTTTTTCCCGTCCGTCCGCGGCGCCGGTTTCCACATGATTTGTGAAATTGCCAGCGGTGTCGTGCGGCTGCTCGGGCCGATGGCGTCGTGGGGATTGATGACGGTGCTCACCAGCGCGCTGGCGGGCGTGGTTTCAAAGTCGAGGAATTGGGCGGTAGTGAGCTGGTTCGTGTTGTGGCTGGCGACGGCCAGACCCAGGTAAATCTGGGCTGGCATCGCGAGGGTCACGGTGCCCAAGGGCGTCCAATTGGTTCCGTCGTAACTGCCAAAGCCGGCGAAGACGTTGCCCACGCGGCTGAGCCGCAGCCACGTGTGGGGATAGTTCACAGGAAAACCGCCCGCCTTGACGGCTGGGCCGTTGGTGGCCGCCCGGTCCGTAAAGAATTCCCCGTTCATGCCCGGCGTGGCCAACGTGGCGGCGAACGGGCTGCCGGCTGCCAGATTGGCGCGGGCCATCAGGCCGGCCTCGGCCCAAAGATCGGACAACCCCAGCCCGGCCAGGCAAACCGAAACGTCAAAATCCCCGGTTTGCCGCGCGTAATCAAAGTTGCATTGGTCGCTGGTGCCACCAATGGCGCTGCCGGCGCTGTTGATGGTCTCGCCATTGGCGGCGTAGTCGTAGCTGGCGGTGGAGGCAATCGCCGGACTGCCGATGTCCAGCGGTGTGAACGGCGCCGCGGTGAAGGTCACCTGGGAGTTCGCGGCAATCGTATTGGGCGGCAGAGCCCGATCGCGCACGCCATTGACCACGAGGGTGTAATTGGTTCCCAGCAGCAGGGGTGCCGTCGTGAACAGCACCGAGGAGTTGTCGGAGGCGAGCGCGGCGGAAGAAATCAGCAGGCCGCTGGTGAAATAATAATTGGCCAGGTTCGTGGCGCTGACCGCTTCCACAGTCTTGGAGAAATCCACTTCCAAGTTCGTGGCGCCCAGATTAAACGCCCGCAGGATCACTGGCGGATTGGTGTCGAGTGTCACCGCCAGTGTGATGGCTCCGCTGGTCGCGGCACCGTAACGGTTGCTGACCACCACGCTGTAATTGCCGCTGGCCGACAGCGTGAGATTGGTGAGCGCGAGGGTCGCATTGGTGGCCCCGGGCAGGACCACCCCATTCGTCAGCCATTGGTAATAAAATGGTGTCAGGCCCTGGGCCGTCTCCGACAATACCGCCGAATCGCCGACGAACCGATTCGTGGACGGGGCGGCCGTCGGCAGGGCGACCTGCGGCGGCGCCACGCCCCCCACCACAATCTCCGCGTAACCTGAATAGCCGTAGTCCAGACTGCTGGTTTGGGGCGTAAAGTCGAAATTCAGAAAAGCGACATTGGTGGCGAGCGGTGCACCACCGTAGGTGGTCATCGCCACCCGGCAGGCGGAAATGCCGGTGACCGGCGGATTGTAACTCACGCTGGTCAACGGGATGAATGTGGTCGGCGCGGCCAACGTGGAATAAGAGAGGTTATAGAATTGGCCGTCACGGTTCTGATCCGGCCAGCCGCTGTAGACCACAATGTCGGCGATGGTGGCGCCGCCAATGGCGTAGGTGACCGACTGGCCCGCCAGCGAGCCGCACGTGGCATAGGAAGCCTTGTCGTCCACCGCCCCAAATGTCCTGTCGGTCAGAGCGCTGAGGCCGGTCACGCCGGTTTCATTGGCGAAGTTGCCCGCCCCCACGGCACTGGGCGACCGCCCGGCGATCAAATCGTTGGTTTCAATCGGCCAGGTGGGGGTAAACGAGACGAAGCTATTCTGGTTTGAGGTCGTGATGACGATGAGTTGGCCGCTAATATTGGTGGCCGCCGTCCCTTCCACCGCGATGGCCCCGTAACCGCAATAGCCATTCTCGGAGCCGGGGGTCGTAAAGTCGAACTGGATGGCGGCGACATTGCTGGCAATGAGCCCTCCCGCCGAGTCGGCAATGACCACCTGATTGGCGGAGGCAATTTCGCCGGGAACCGAGGGGTTGTAGTTCACCGCGGTCAAAACCGTGAATACTGTCGGACTGGCCACCGTGGAATAAGAAACGGTGTAGGCCTGGGCATCGCGGCCATTGTCCTGCCAGCCGCTATCCACCGTGATGTTGGTCAGGTTATAACCGAGGACGGCAGCCGGCAGCGTATAGACGATGGTACTGCCCGCGCCGTACCCATTACCGCAAGTCACATAATTGGCGCTGCACGTGGTGGGGTTCCCCACGGAGGTAATCGTCAAACTTTCGTTGGCTGTCAGCGTGTCCACATTCCGGCCGTTGATTTCCTCGCTGAAATTGCCCTCCGCCAGGTTGGGTGCCAGTCCGGTGATCAGACTGTCCGGGGCGGGAACCCAGGTGGGGGTAAAGGGCAGGGCGCCCGTTTCGTTGGTGGTGGTGATGACGAGTGTGGCGCGGGCGGAACCGGCGAGCGCCAGCCACCCGGCCAAAAGCAGGCTGGTCGTACGTTTCCAAGTCAAGTGGGGCACTGGGTTAATGGTGCAAAGGGTTCGGGTTGAAATTGACCGGTGCATGCGAAGTCGGTCTAGCCAGGCGGTCATACATTGCGTTGAGTCCCTTAATTATGAGCCGGGAGTTATGCCGGCGCCATCCCCAAAACCGGTGACAGGCGGGCGTGCCGGGCGGTGGGCACGCCACTCCTTGGGCGCCGCGAGCGTTTCTCGGTGTTTCGCTGGCCTTGGCGATTACGAGTGAACAGCGGTGGTGATGACGCGTAGCGGATCGGGCAGCGAGTGCCGCCCCGGGTCTGAGGGCCAAGAGACAACCCAGCGCTGTAAGCGCAACATGCGCATTCCGCATTCCGCATTCCGCATTGCAAACTCAATTGGCCCGGAGCGCCATTGCTTGGCCGGTGGAAATCCATGACGGGTACTTTCCAGTCCCGTCTTTCCAGCCTCCCCCCTCGTAAAATGCCGACAACCTGCCGGCACGGCTTGAGCGCGCTGTTCGAGTAGCGCGTCCGTGCTCGGCCGCCGAGACGTTCGGGCGTGGGGGACCGTTGGAGGGCTGAGCCTGCGCCTGAATCCGGACGCTGGTTCGTAGTTGAATTTTCGGCCCAGTGGGTTTATATAAATCCGATTAAACGAGACAAAACACCAAACTTATGAAAAACACTATTTCCGCCATCGCCCTGGCCTTGGGGCTCACCTTCTCAGCCTCTGCCGCTGATGTAACGGTCACCTTAACCGACGTTCACCTTTGCTGTCAGTCCTGTGTCAAAGGCGTGGCCAAAGCCGTTGCCGACGTCAATGGCCTGACGGCCAAAGCAGATGAGGATGCCGGGACCGTCACTTTGACCGGGCCGGACACGGCCACGGTTCAAAAGGGGGCGGACGCACTGGTTGCCGCCGGCTTCTTTGGCAAGAGCAGCGATCCCTCGGTCAAGGTCAACTCGGACACGGGCGCGAAAAACCAAAAAGTACAATCGATCAAAATCGAAGGGCTGCATCTTTGTTGTGGCAAATGTGTGAAGGCGGTCAACGAAGTCCTCGCGACCGTGCCCGGCGTCACCGGCAACACGGCGGCCAAGGGTGCCAAGTCGTTTGAAGTAACCGGGGATTTCAATGACAAGGACGTGTTTGACGCGTTGCAAAAAGCGGGTTTGACGGGTCAGGAAAAATGATTTGACGGTTTGGTTCCATTGCCAAGCCTGCCAGCGTCAAACCAGCGGACGGGGCGGAGCGTCGAGCATTGCCCGGCGCCCCGACTGGACTGGGCCGCGCTTTCAGCGCGACCGCGGAGGGGGGCCGAGACGCGCGGGCGTTGTGGCCGTTGGATAATTGGGTGGGCCTTCCCTTTCAGCGTTTGGCCTTTAGCCCAGCCTTGAAATGGGCCATCTCGCCGTCATTTCTGGCTGAGGGCATCAGCCACCACTTTTGCCTGGTCAAATGTTGAAAATGACAAATCCGCCTGCCCGCCAGAAATCTCGGCCGCAACGTGCGGTTCGGCCACCACCCGCGTGTCGACTACAAGCTGCGTATCCTGATTCAAATGCTCCCGGGTGAACTGGCGGAACTCATCGGCCCGTTTGGCGGAAAACTGCAAATGAATCACGATGGTGTCATGTCCGGTTCCAATGCCGTTGGTGCTTATCTCGGCTGGCCCGGCCAGGTCGGCGGCGGCAATGATGAACTGCGGCTTGCTGGGGGGCCCGCTGCTTTCGGTTTTGTGCGAACACGCCGAAGTGAGCAACGAAGCGGCCAAGCATAGAACGAATGGTTTAATGATGTGCCTCATATGACTGTACAGACACCGCAGTCGGTGATTTTGTATATCCAACCGAGGTTGGTTCTTCGCCGTTTCTAATGGATGAAGGGAGCTGTCGCTGAGCGATAGAGGAGCTTAGCCAGACACGCCAGTGTCTGGTCTCGCTGAGTCCTGCAAAGAACGGCCTGATAAAGTACAACCACAGGTAGCAAGCTGCCAGCAAGCCGATCAAGCCGATCAAGGCGAGAAAAGGTCTTCCACGGAAAGGTCGCCGAAGGTGATCAAAAAGCAAAGCAAGCAGCCAGCAAGAAATGCGAGGCAAAGGGGGAATGCCGACCACAGGAACATCGGGATGCTGGAACGAAGAGCAGAATACTCGCTCATCGAGATCAGAAATATCGTCATGGCAACGAGGCTGCCGACGGCGCAGATCAGGCACGGAATGGCGAATAGATCAAGATACGGCCAGCGGTGTCCATCGATCCAAAACCGATAAATGATGAATCCTGCGATCAGAATCCACGACGGCCAGGAACAAAACAGAGCCACCAGATTGAGGCGACGCATTTTGACCGGATCCTGTGAGGGGAGACGGCAAAGCTCAATCGTGGCCATCCAAAAACCGTAGACCAACAGCCAAACACACAAGAACTGGCTGGCGAGTTCCTTGAGTTCGTCTGGCTTCAGGCTGCCAAAATGGAAGGTCAATTGCACGATCAGGGGTACAAAGGCCGTGCCGTCCGCGCGCACAATTAGTGAGGGGCAAAGCAAACACAGCAGAAGCGATCGTGTCAACGGGCGCGCCCAGGACGGCAAAGGCCGCGTCCAGCGCCATACGGCAAAGCAGTAGACCACGCTGAATGCGACTATGAGCAGTAATACATGCATAACCCTGGCAACACAGATTCCATTAAAGTTGAGACCGGGCCGGGGATAAAAAGTTTCACGGTAATCTCAAATGCCGTCCCCGGGGTTGGCACAGAGGCTGGCTGCTCTTTCTGCGCTCAGGGTCGTTCGGCTGTTTGGCAGGCATGGTGGCGCGTGCCGGCACTCCTGACGTCGTGCCCTACCAGCGCGTTTTTGTAGGCGGCGACGTGAGGTGGCGAGCGGGTCCCCGTAGCGCAAGCATTCCTGCCTGCGGGTTCACAGGACTTTCTTGTCCCTTGTTTCGTTCTTTTTGAAACCAGGAGTTTGAGGCCGGAATGTCAGTATGGCTGTGGTTACTTCCGGTATTGCTCGTCGCTGACCTTTTCCAGCCAGTCAACCGCCTTGCCGGCGAGCAGTTCCTGAATGGCAAGATGGGTCAGGGCGGTGGTGGGCGTGGCTCCGTGCCAATGCTTTTCGCCCGGGGGAAACCAGACCACGTCGCCGGGCTGAATTTCCTGGGTGTTGCCGCCCTCGCGCTGCACCCAGCCCGAGCCGGCGATTACCAGCAAGGTTTGGCCCAACGGATGGGTGTGCCACGCCGTGCGCGCCCCCGGCTCAAACGTGACGATGGCGCCGCTAACCCGCGCGGGATCGGTGCCCTTAAACGGTGAGTCGATCCGGACCGTGCCCGTGAACCAATCCGCGGGTCCTTTGGCGGAGGGTTGGGTGCCATTTCTTATGATTTGCATGGGAAAAGCCTTTCAGTTCATTTGTTCCACTTCAACGCCAGGCTCGCCACCCGTTTGCCGAGCAATTCGCCAGTTAATTTATCTTCTTTGTTGGGCGCCACCTCGGGCGTTTCCTGGGCGGTGGCGGCCATGGCGCCACCAAAGCTGCCAAGACGATTGATGCCGTTGGGCTGCGCGGGCATTTCGCCCAAGCCCACCCAAATCATGCCGTGCTGCATGGCCAAGGTGTGGAGATATTGCAAGGTGCTGAACTTGTCACCGCTCGGGGAGCCGGAAACGGTGAAACCGGCGGCCAATTTATCGCGCCATTTTTGTCCGAACCAACGCTCGGCCGTGGCATCGGCGAACGCCTTGAATTGGGCCGCCGGTCCGCCCATGAAAGTCGGGCTGCCGAAGATAATGGCGTCGCTGGCATCGAGCTGGGCCATGACTGGCTCGTTGTGGTAACGGCCCTTGACGATGTCGCTGCCCGCCAGGGCGATGAGTTGGGTTTTCACGCCGGCGACGGACGCAGCGCCTTGGTTGACCGCCTCGGCCAATTTCGCGGTATGACCGGCGGCGGTGAAGTAGATGATGGCTACAGTTTTCATGGTTTCATAAGGAGCGAATAGTGGAGCCAGAGTTACCCAACCAATCAACCCGCCGCCGTCTTCCGGCCCAATCCGTGGAAGCGGAACGGAAAACGTGATTTTCCGAAAGCATGCATTTAAGAATGCAAAAATCCGAGGTTGGCGCAAGGATTATTGCCGGCGGGCTTTTCGTCACTTTCAGAATGCAGTTACAAACCGAAGCCGGTTTATGGTGGACGTTTCATGGACCGGGTGGCAGGGGCCTGAAATAGCCTGGGAAACGTCCCTTGCGGAATTTGTGATTGGAGTTAAGTTTGGTTTCATAGCCTGAATCGACCGTTCCATATCCTATGTCCATGCATTCGAATGGGAAGCGGTCTTGGATTTATGTATGTCCATGAACGCGCGATGTCCAACTCCGTCGGCGCCGGGGGATTTCCCGGCTGGAACCGGCAACAAGCGTATTGGCAGCTTTCGTTGGGACATGGCCAGCGGCAAGGTGGTGTGGTCGGATGTTTTCCGCCAGATCGTTGGACTGCCAGCCGATGTGCCCGCCACGTACGAGAACTGGATGGCGGCGCTGCATCCGGCGGATCGCGAGGCGGCGGAATGTTTGCTGCGGCAAGCCTGGGAAACGCGGACCGGGTTCGAAGCGGAATATCGCATCGTGCGGCGCGATGGTGAGGTGCGCTGGCTGGTCACCCAGGGAGATTTCGTGGCTGGTGAAGATGTCCAGGCGCAACGCCTGGAGGGAGTGGTGGTGGACATTACCGCGCTCAAGCGGGCGGAGCGCCGGAATCTGCATCGCAGTCGCGTGCTGGAAATGTTGATGAGCGGGGTGCCCACGCGGGAGATCTTGGAAGGGGTGGTTCGTTTTTTGGAGGAAGATCGCCCAGGCTATCTCGGTTCCATCCTGTTGCTGGATGGAGAGAAAGGTTGTTTGTTACACGGCGCCGGCCCGAGTTTGCCGGCGGAATATAACCAGGCGGTGCATGGCCTGAAAATCGGTCCGCACGTGGGCTGCTGCGGGGCGGCGGCGTGCCTGGGGCGCCGGGTGGTGGCGGAGGATGTGGCCACCCACCCCAACTGGGAACCTTACCGCGAGCTCACGGCGAGAGTGGGCTTGCGATCCTGCTGGTCGGAGCCGGTTTTTTCCGCGGCGGGCAAGGTGTTGGGCACTTTCGCCATTTATTCGCGGCAGCCGCGCCTGCCGCAGCCGGAGGATCTCGAAACCATCGAGAGCGAGGCCGGGTATGTGAGCCTGGTGATCGAGCATCGCCGGGCGGAAATGGCGTTGCGGGAGAGCGAGGAGCGCTTCCGCACCACCTTCGAAAACGCCGCCGTGGGGATTGCCATCGTATCGCCGGAGGGGCGGTGGCTGCGCGTGAATGATCGGCTCTGCGACATCGTCCGCTATTCGCGCGATGAAATGCTGGCCAAGACCTTTGGGGACATCACGCCGCCGGAGGATTTGGCGCTCAGCTGGCGGCAGACCCGGCGCGTGCTCGCGGGCGAACTGGCCACCTACACCATCGACAAGCGCTACCGGCGGAAGGACGACGTGCTGGTGTGGATCTCGCTGACCGTCTCGCTGGTGCGCCGGCCGGATGGCGAGCCGGATTATTTTATCGCGATTGTCCGCGATATTACCGCGCACAAACAGGCGGAGGCGGAGATTCTGGAACTGAACCGCCACCTGGAACGGCGGGTGGAGGAGCGCACGGCCGAGTTGCAGGTGCTCAATCGGGAGCTCGAGGCCTTTTCCTATTCCGTTTCGCACGATTTAAAGGCGCCGCTGCGCACGGTGAACGGCTTTGCCAAGATTCTGGTGGACGATCATGGCGACCAACTGGACGCGGAGGGACGGCGGCTGTTGGAAGTGGTGCAGCAGAGTGCCCGGGAAATGGGGGAGCTCATCGATGACTTGCTGGCGTTTTCACGCATGAATCGGAAGGATCTCACGACCAGTCAGATTGACATGAACGCGCTGGCGCGCCAGGTCTGGAAGGTGCTGGAGGCGAGTCGTGCCGGACGACAGATTGATTTTCGCATGAGCGATTTGCCGCCGGCCATGGGCGACGTGGTCACGGTGCGCGAGGTGTTGCTGAACCTGCTCGACAACGCCATCAAGTTCACCCAGCACCGGGAAACGGCAATCATCCGGCTGACGGGCGTGGCCACGGAGAGCGAGGTGCGGTATGTGGTGCGGGA
>CAYTJG010000259.1:0-9443 GCA_964437865.1 uncultured Bifidobacteriaceae bacterium
GAGGTGTTTGGGCGGGAGCACGATGGCGGTATCGGTGAAGTAAACCCGGGAGGCGGCGTCCAGTTCCAACGGGAATTTGCCAAACAGCAATTTGCCGCCGCGCACCACGCCGTAGACCAGACCGGCGCCGGCCACGAGGCCGAGCGCGCCTTGCCAGAGACCCTGCCCATGGGAATAGACGTGGTGCAAGGCGGGCAGGAAAAACGAGATCACCAAGCCCACCGCCGCGCCGCCGAGAGTGATCTCGTCCGGGATGATCAGATGCTCGATGTCGATGAACGTGGCCACGATGAGCCCGGCGAGAAACAGGGCGTAAACCAGCGCCAGCCAGGGACCGGCCGGCCGCTCCGCGCCAAACGCCAGCCAGCAGACGAGAAACGTCAGGGCCGTCAGCAACTCCACCACGAAGTAGCGCGGCGAAATGGGCGCGCCGCAATTCTTGCAACGGCCCTTCAACATCACCCACGTCAGCAGCGGCACGTTGAGGTAAAACGGAATCGAATATTTGCAGTGCGGACAATGGGACGGCGGCGTGACAATGCTCAAGTCCAGCGGCATACGGTAGATGCAGACGTTCAGGAAGCTGCCCACGATGCTGCCAAACGCGAAAAACACGAGCGACCAGAAGTGGAACGGGACCACTGCCCAGTTGTAGGGGTTGAAGACGTTGTCGAACACCAGGCTCATGTATGCTTGTAAATGTTTTCCTCGAGGGCGCGGCGCATCACTGCCAGCGGCGCCGGCTGGCCGGTCCAAAGCTCAAATGCCCGGGCGCCCTGATGCAACAGCATGCCCAGGCCGTTGGCGGTCTGACAGCCTGCCGCCCGCGCGGCGCGCAGCAACGGCGTTTCGGCCGGGCGATAGATCATATCGTAAACCGCCCGCGCTTGCGACAGCGGGAATTGCCGCTCATCCAGCGGCAGCGGATCGTCCGGTTTCAGCCCCAGCGAAGTGGCGTTCAAAACCAAATCCAGCTTTGTCGTCCGGTCCTGGGGATAATCCAGCACCACACAGACGCCGGGAAAATTCCGTCCAATCTCCCCGCCAAGATCCCGGATCTTTGAAAACGTTCGATTGACCAGGAACAGCTCCGCCACATTTTCCGCCGCCAGTTTCAGGGCGGCCGTCCGCCCCGCGCCGCCGGCGCCCAACAACAAAACTTTCTTGCCCCGCAGTTCGAGCTGCAGGTCTTCCCGCAAGGAATTGGCCAGGCCGTCGGCGTCGGTATTGAAGCCAACCGACCGGATTTCCGCCGGCGGTTCCGCGGTGAATTCGCGCAGCGGCAGCCAGTTGCTGCGGGGCGAGCGTCCTTCGAAACGAATGGTGTTCACCGCCCCCCAGACTTTGGCGGAGGCGTCGAGGGCATCCACCATATCCAAGGCCAGCACCTTGTGGGGCACGGTGAGATTGAGGCCGGCGAAGCCCATGGCGTGTGCGCCAGCGATGGCCGCCCGCAGGTTCTTGGGGTCCACCTCGCAAGCCGCGTAACGCCAGTTCAGGCCCAAGGCCGCAAAGGCGGCATTGTGCATGGCCGGCGACGCCGAATGCTTGATGGGCGAACCGAACACAGCGCACAGACGCGTGGCTGCGTCGATGGCGGGCTGAACCGAAAATGACACCCGGACTTTATACGCGGCCAAGGGCCGGTTTCAAAGCGCAAAGTCCCGTTTTGCGGCCATTTGGGGAGTGGCTGCCGGCCAACCGACGACCGTCACCAGCGATATTCCGCCGCGCCGTTCAACTTGACTTGCCACCAGCCGCCATCGGCTTCCGGCGTCACGCTCGCGGTCGCGCCGCCCACGCAGTGCACCTGCGCGGGTTGGCCAAAGCGGGTTGCGCTCAACTTCACCAGGAAGTTCCGGGTGCGCGGCCACGGCCGCAATACCCATTCCCCGGCCTCGCGACGCAACAACACGCTGCCATCCGTGCGCACATCTCCAAAATCCAACACCTTGCCCGCCGTATTTAACCGATGCTCGTACAGGTCGTCGTCCGTGCCGGCGGCGGGAGTCACGGGATCGAACGTGATTTTCCGGCCCTGCTCGCGTACCTGGAGCGTGCCTAATTGAATCCGGTCCTGGCCGTCGTTCCGGCCCTGCAAGGCCAGGCGTCCGTCATCCGGCTGATATAAGCCAATGCGCACGCCGTAGGCGCCATCCGGCAAACCCGCCGGCAAATGAATTTCGTGCGGTCCATCCGGCACCACGTCGCCCACCTGCCACGTCGAAGTGCCCCGCGGCAGGGTGTGGTCATTTTGGAACACGATATTATCGCCGCTGACGAAATGGACAAAACATTGGTAGTCGTGTGGCAGGGTTTCGCCTACCTGCCATTGGTATTGGAAAGCAAAAGCGCGGTCACCCGTCGGCCGGAAATCCGCCACCGTTGGACGAAGACGGTGAATTCCGCTCTGGTTCCAATCGGCCGCCGGGCGCGCATTGGCAAGAGTGCTGTCCGCCGTTTCGGCAAAATCGGCGATGACATCCTGGCACAAGGCGGTCCAGGCTGTAACGCCGGCGCCTTGTGCGGACCAGCCGTATTGCGGGAGCACGAGGCCGCCCTCGCGCAACACATTGGTGGCTTGGTTGGCCGTCACCACCAAGCCGTTCTCGTAGCTTACCCGGACGCGATTCCACACGCCGGCTTTTGCCGCCTGGGTGCCATCCACCCACCGGTCGTGGATCTGGTATTCAATCGCGGTCGGGCGGGCGGCGGCATAGCGGGCGGTTACCGGTGATACCAGGTGATGCTCCAGCCAGGCCAGCGGCACATTGGCATAAGTCGAGCCGCCCAGAAATCCGGCGTGGCCAAAAATGATTTCCTGCATCCGGTATTGGTCGAGCACCTCCATGGGCGGCTGCGAACCCCACGTGGCCGCGCTCCACCAGCGTTCATAATAGCCCATGCCATGGTTGAACTGCAGCGGGTGGATTTTCAAGAGGTCAAAATCCACCATGAGCGGGGCCGTGCGGCCCGCGCCGGCCTGCCAGCCATCGCCAAACTGCGCTTCCACCCCATCCAGCAGTCCGCTCCAAAACCAGTGATTGCAGCCTTCGCCCAGCACCGGTCCGCCATAGGTGGCGCGCTCAAACGCCCACAACTGCCGGTGCGCGGCCCACACCGGTTGGTAACTGCCCGCGCCCTCTGCGCCGGGGCGATAATCCACGTGGAACCACGGCGGCACGGCGGAATGCACGTCCAGATAATCGGCGTTAGGCTGATATCGTTCGCGAATTTGCGCGCTTTCCCGATGCGCCAGCGGCAGGATGGCGTGCGGCTGCACTGCAAACGATTGGATTTTGGTGCCCGGATTAAACCAGGCGTTCACGCGTTTGCCCTGTGAATCCAGCGCCACTTCGCTTTCATTGAAACCTTCGTAATTCGGATAATAGTCCACGTAATTCTCGTGCAGGGCGATGTCAAAACCCAGTTGCCGGGCCACCGCCACCAGTTGTTTCATAGCCGGCTCGCCGCCGAGCTTTTCATTGGCCGGCACGTGCGCCGGCAGCGCATTGTCATAACCGCTGCGTTGCCAGTCGTGAATGATCACCGCACAGCCGCGCAATCCGTAATCGTGCAACCGCATCAGGTTGGTGGCGATGTTCTCGAAGCGCCCGCCCCAAGTATCCAGGATGATCTTGTCCGCCAGATGCTCACGGAAAGGCGAGGGGGGATTGGGAATGTTGGGCAACGTCTCCGCCAGGTGCCAGGCGGCGGTATAAACCGCTCGTTCGTGCAAAAAGTTGCGGCTGCCATCCGTGCGCGCGCCGTAGATCGCCCGCGTGTTCTCATGGGTGGAGGCCGCGGATGCTGTCCAGTCCAGAAAGGTGCCGGCAAAGAGATCTTCGGCCGCCAGATAAAACACCTGCCCGGAATAATAAGGCACCGGCACCTGGCGCCGATGCAGCACCGGTCCCCAGCCGCCCGCCTCAAACGCCTCGATCTGCGGTGCATCGCAACTGAGGTCGATCACCAGGCTTTTCCCACTCAATTTGGCAACGCTCCGGACCGTTGCCGTTTGCCCATTTACTTCATAAGTGGAAACACACACCGCGCCGTCCGGTACGGCTTCCAGCCGGCTTTGCCGGAAGGTGGCCGTGCCGCTCCATTCCAAACGCGCCTGGCCGGCCAACGCCACCACCACGGATGCTTTTCCCGCGGCCGGGGTGGCGGTCATTTGCCATCGACCCAGTGGCGAATCGGTTGCGGTTGCCGGCGGTATCCATTGATATTGCAGGGTTCCGTCCGCTCCGCGATAAGTCAGCGTGGCGACGTTGGCGTTCACTCTGGTCGTCAGTGCGCCGTCAAAACCAGATGGGGGCGCTGTTTCGTCATTTTGCACGGGATACAATTTGGACAGTTCCAAAGCGGGCCTCGGGGAGAGCGGCACAGTCTGTTTTGGTTGAAAGCCTTGCAGGACCAGCTCCCGTCCGCCCCAGAGGGCGAAGTCGAACGAGGCATTATCGTGCGGGCCCGGGTCGGTCTCAAAGCGCAGGGTAACGATTTGGCCGGCCAAATCGGTGAGGTCGAAGGCGAACGGCTGCCATTGCGCATCGGCCCGGTGCACCTCCAAGAGCCGGCGGCCGTTGGCGAAAATCCGGAAGGTGGCACCGTCCGACTTCGGCGGCTCACCCGGCGCGGCGATGGCATCCGGGCGCATGGCAGTGGCGCCGGACAAGGTAATGTGCTGCACTTCCCCGGCGACCGGCAGGCGGATCTGAAAATCCTGGAACGCCACGCCCGTGCCCCCACGCCAGGGTGGATGCAGTAAGAACGCCTCCCGGCCATCCTGTTCTCCCGCCGGCTCGAGCGCCACCCCGGTCTGGGTTTCGAACCCGCCGCTCCAGCCCGGCGGAAACGCACGTTCCGGCTGGCCGCGATATTGGTAACCCACCGAGTACAAGCCGAGCTCATCGAACGAGAGCCGGGGGGCATCCGGGGTGATCAGCAGGGCAGGGGTGGGGGCACCGGCGTTCGCCGAGAGCGCGAGGGCCAGCAGGGGAACGAGCCAGAAAGCTGGGAATTTTTTCATGGTCGAGTCATAGTTTAGCGGGCGGAACTGATTTTGCCAGCCAAGCCATCACGGGAACGCTGCCAGTCACGCCGCCTGCGGAATGGCCATCCAACCAGCGGTGATTGGCTTAATTCACCGCCGCGTCAGGCCGCCGGCTGGGGACGATATCGCCGACAACCAAGAGCGGGCAGGGCGCCTGCCGCGTCAGCTGTTCCATCGGGTTGGCGTAGAAGAAATGGCCGGCTTCTTTAAAGAAATGCGCCGGGATCACGATGAGATCCGCCGCTTCGGCCCTGGCTGCCTGCGTGATCGTCGCGACCCGGGCAAGGCGCGGATCAATAGGTCGGATCTGGTTTGAGGATGCCGGGCATGGCCGGCACGAAGCCCAGGCTTTCCATCTGGACCTTGTTCCAATTGTTTGCGTAATTCTTGGCCGTATCGAGCGTAATCCGATGGCCTTGGAAGAGCTGGAACAGGTACTGGTCGAAGCTGTACATGCCCTCATGTGCCGACATTTCAATCTGGCTGTTCAGCAAATGGAGGTCATTGCGGGCGATGGCGTCCTGGATTCCCAAACTGCGCTTCATGAGCTCCAGGCAGGGAATGCGGCGATTGAAGGTGCTGGGGATCAGCCGTTGGGAAATCACCCCATTCAGGGTGCGCGCCAGCAAGGCGCTGGCATTGGCCTGCTCGTCCGTTGAATAAAACTCCCGAATGCGGTCGACCGCCTGCGCCGCCGAGTCGGCATGCATGGTGGCCAGGACGAGGTGTCCCGTCTCGGCCGCCTGCAACGCCGCCTGCACGCTGTCACTGTCGCGAATCTCGCCAATGAAGATGATCTCCGGGTCCTGGCGCATGGCGTTGCGGATCCCGGCCGCAAACGAGTCGGTGTCCACGCCGACCTCCCGTTGTTCAAACTGGCATTGCTTCTCCTCGAAAAGATATTCAATCGGGTCCTCGATCGTCACAATGCGCAACGGGTGGGTTTCGTTGATTTGTTGGAGCATGGCGCAAGCGGTGGTGCTCTTGCCCTGCCCGGACGCACCGGTGACCAGCACCAACCCGCGCGGTTCGTGGATGAGCGTGCCCACCGACGCCGGCAGTTGCAGGTCATCCAGATGGGGGATGCGCTGTGAAACCACCCGGAAGGAAAATGACTGCATCCCTTGCTGCTTGCTGAAATTGGCACGATAGCGCACCTGGCCACACAGGAAGCTCAGGTCCATTTCATGGTGTTTCTCGATGCGCTCATAAATCGAGTTTGAAAACGCCAGCCGGAGCATTTGGTTGAGGTCGTCGTTGGCGGGAATGGGGAAGGTTTCCGGCGGGATGCGCGCGAGCTGGCCATCCACCCGGTAGGCATATCGGCGGGCGGCTTGGGCATGCAGATCAGTCGCGTTTTGTTTCGCGCACCATTCCAGGAGTTTGCCCAAGGCTGTATCTTTGGCTACACGTTCCATTTGAATTTGATTCGGTTGTCTTTCTTCCAGCGTTTTGCATTGCACAACCCATGCCAGTTGGAACCGTGGCCCAAACTGCGCTCAGCCGCTCCGAGCAAAGGCTGTTATCGCTGATTGGATGGCGATATTTCGCCGATTACGAATTCTCGCAACCCGGGAGAATCTCCCGGGCGATGGAATCATGGGCAATTCGCTGATCCGCTCGCTTGGCTTGCCGCGTGCTCTTCAAAATGGATTAGAGAATTATGACTGATAACGTTCAAATCTATCTGGCCCTGTCTGACAATCAGGAGCGATCCCGCATCGAGGACCTGCTGGTGCTGGCAGGTTTTGACGCTTCCACCTTTTCCAGTCCAAGCAGCCTCTGGGAACATTTTCAAACGCGCCCAACCCGCTTGGTGATCGTTGACCACACGTTTGCAGACGGCACCAGCGGACTGGATGTCGTCCGGAAAATTCGTGCCCTGCACTTGCAACCCTATGTTTACATTCTGGTGCGGAGCACGGTTGAACGGTTGACTGAGATTGAAGACGCACTGGCCGCCGGCGCCAATGACTGTCTCGTGGCCTTCAACCTGCATGATTCTTTTCAAATCCGCTCACGCATTCTCGTGGGGCTGCAATGGCTGGCATTTCTTGATTCGCATTCGGCGAATCCGCCGGCGGCCGATCCACGATTGACCGCTCCATCGAGGGTGCCCGAGCCGGCCACTTCCCCGTGACCGGCCTGCCGGCCCGTGCCCACAGCGCCCCAAGTCTGAGCGCGGTCCCGCGCCCTGCCGTTCCGCACCAATTGACATTAGGAAGTCGCCAAAAAGAGGTTGGTTCCGTCAGGGATCTCCTCTACCTTTTAATTCTGAGCAAGGGTTGTCAGTTTGGGCTGGCAACTTCCCGCGCATGCAATTGACACCAGATTACAGACCGGAATTTGAATCTTTGGCCAGGCTTTTGTTGGAAATTGCCGCTGAACGGTCCACTGAACGTTTGTCCAACACGGTAGTCCAGCGTCTGGCGGCACGTCCCTATGTCGCCTTGGCCGCCCTTTGGTTGCTGGAGCCGGGAGATATCTGTGCGACGTGCCCGCGACGATCCGCTTGTGCGGATCAAACACGGTGTTTGCATTTGGTGGCCAATGCCCGAAATCCGGTGGAGTCCGGCCAAGCCGAGGTGTGGAACCGGGTCACCGAGCAATTTGGACGAATTCCGCTTGGATTCAATGAACTCGGCCAGGTGGCCGCCACCGGCGAACCGTTCGTTACCGGGCTCAAGGCCTGGGAACCCAGTGGAATGGGCGACCGAGCCTGGGCCGCCCAAGCGGGCATCGCCGGGGTGGATGCGCAACCCATCGTTTTTAACCGGCAAACGCTCGGCGTCGTGGCGTTGTTGAGCCACATCCCGACGCCAAGCCAAGGGCCAACCTGGGTGCGCATCTTTGCCGATCACATTGCCACCGCAATGGTCAATGCCCGCGCCTTTGAGGAAAACGAACGGCTAAAACACCGGCTCGAACTCGAAAACTCCTACCTGCAGGAGGAAGTCAAGGAAGCCAAGGCGTTGGTCGGCATCATCGGCCAAAGTGCGGCCTTGAAACGCATGTTGCGGCAGGTGGAGAAGGTGGCGCGCACCGAGGCCACCGTGCTGATCCTGGGCGAATCGGGGACCGGCAAGGAACTGGTGGCTCGGGAAATCCACCAGCGCAGCCGCCGCAGCCAAAGACCGTTGATCCGGGTGAATTGCGCCTCCATTCCACGGGAACTGTACGAGAGTGAATTTTTTGGCCATGTCAAGGGAGCCTTCACCGGCGCCTTGAGGGACCGGGCCGGACGCTTTGAGGCGGCCGACGGCGGCACGCTGTTTCTGGACGAAGTGGGGGAAATTCCGCTCGACCTGCAGAGCAAATTCCTCAGGGTGTTGCAGGAAAAGCAGTACGAGCGCGTGGGCGAGGAAAAGACGCGGACCGTGGACGTCCGCATCATTGCGGCCACCAATCGGAACCTGAAAAATGACATTGCGGCCGGACGTTTCCGCCAGGATCTGTATTACCGGCTCAACGTGTTCCCGATCACGGTGGCACCGTTGCGGGAACGCAGCGACGACATACCGCTGCTGGCGGTTCATTTCGTGGAAACGGCCAGCCGCCGCCTCAATTTGCCGATGGCCCGGCTCACCCCGGCCCAACTGGCTCAATTGCAGAGTTACGATTGGCCCGGCAACGTGCGCGAGTTGCAGAACACCCTTGAGCGAGCCCTGATCCTGGCGCAAAATGAACTGCTAACTCTCGACCTTCCAACCGGTAAAGTTGAAAACAGCCCCGTCGTTACACCGCCCGCCCGCACCCCCGGCGGCCCGGTCCTGACGGATGCCGAATTTCGCCGTCAGGAAAGAGACAATATTATCGCGGCCCTGAACGAGGCCCATTGGAAGATTCATGGCCCCAAAGGCGCCGCCGAATTGCTCGGCTTGAAACCCACCACGCTCATCTCCCGCCTCAAACGGTTGGGATTGACCAAGCCACCGGCAAAAGCCGCGCCAGGGTGACGACGCTGGCCATCGCGTCCGGATGGCCTGACCTACGAAACTTCGCAGTTCGGTTGCGCGATCTTGCAAACTGCGAATTCTCGCAGGCGTTGTACCAAGGCTTTTGCATCCGGGGCGCTTCAATCATGCGCGGAATCCACTCCATTGTTCTGGCACACCCCGTGCTAAAACCTTCTCGGTTGGCATCCATTCGCAATACAAACAAATCGAGCATCGTTACATTATGTGGCGTTTTCCTCCCACCGCGTCTGAAGTGAAGGCCAGTGAGCTTTCTGAAACCCGGCCGCCCGACGGTTCGCAGAACTTTCTGCGGCTGCTCGGCCGGTCCCCCGCTTCCTTAAAGGCATTTCTCCTGGCCCAAGCTGCGCTGGCTGGCGGCGCGCTGACCGAACGTCAGCGGGAAGAGATTGCCTTGGCGGTCGCGGAAATCA
>CAYTJG010000260.1:0-9241 GCA_964437865.1 uncultured Bifidobacteriaceae bacterium
TCACGCTTTGCGCAGATCCAGCGTATAGGGAAAGTCCGGGCTGGGGGCCGGCGTCCTTACGGTGACGGGTCCGGGCGTGTGGCCCTGACGGAAGAAGCGCCCCAGCCGACGTGATTCCGCCTCGTACGAATTGACCGGGAAGGTGTCGTAGCTGCGTCCGCCCGGATGGGTCACGTGGTAGGTGCACCCACCGAGGCTGCGGTGATTCCAGGTATCCACGAGATCAAACACCAGCGGCGCATGCACGCCGATCGTGGGTTGCAGACATTCAGGCGGCTGCCAGGCGCGGTAACGCACGCCGGCCACCGCCTCGCCATTGGTCCCCGTGGGCTGCAGCGGCACGCGCACGCCGCCCACCGTCACCGCAAAGCGCTCGCCGATGAGGCCGCTCGCCTTCACTTGCACGCGCTCCAGCGAACTATCCACATAGCGCACCGTGCCGCCCGCGCCGGATTCCTCGCCCAGGACGTGCCACGGTTCCAGCGCCGTGCGCAATTCCAGCCGCACGTCGCGCTGCTCGCAGTCGCCAATGAACGGGAAGCGGAACTCAAAGTGCGGCGCAAACCAGTCGAACTCAAACGGGTAACCCGCCTCGCGCAAATCCCCGATCACATCCTTAAAGTCGGTCGTGCAGAAATGCGGCAGCATCCAGCGGTCATGGATATCGGTTCCCCAGCGGACGAGTTCTTGCCGGTACGGTTCGTTCCAGAATTTGGCGATGAGGCCGCGCAGCAACAGGTGTTGCGCCAGACTCATGCGCGCATGCGGCGGCATTTCAAACGCCCGCATCTCCACCAACCCCAGCCGGCCGGCGGCGCTCTCCGGTGAATAGAGTTTGTCGATGGAGAACTCCGAGCGATGAGTATTGCCGCTCGAGTCGATCAGCAGGTTGCGAAACACCCGGTCACACAGCCAAGGCGGCGCGTAGCCCAGCGCGGTGGTGTTGCGCTCGAGTTCCTTGAAGGCCACTTCCAACTCATACAGGGAATCATTGCGCGCTTCATCGATGCGCGGCGCCTGGCTGGTGGGGCCGATGAACAGGCCGCTGAACAGCCAACTCAAGGAGGGATGATTCTGCCAGTACCCGAGAAGCGAGCGCAGCAGGCCCGGCCGCCGCAATACGGGCGAATCCGCCGGGGTTTCGCCGCCGAGGATAATGTGATTGCCGCCGCCGGTGCCGGTGTGCCGGCCGTCGATCATGAATTTCTCCGTGCCCAGCCGCGTCTGCCGCGCTTCCTCATATAACACGGTCGTGCGCTCCACGAGCTCGTCCCAGGATTTGCTCGGATGCAGATTCACCTCGATCACGCCCGGATCGGGCGTCACCGCCAACTTGTTCAAGCGCGGATCGCGCGGCGGGGTTTCGCCCTCGATGATCACCGGCGTGCCCATTTCCGTCACCGCGGTTTCAATGCCCGCAATCAAATCGAGATAATCCTCGACCGTGGTCACCGGGGGCATGAAGAGATGCAACCGGCCGCCGCGCGGTTCCACACACAAGGCGGTGCGGATGACCTCCGGCGCGGATTCGCCTTGGGCGGGACGGTAATTCGGGCTGGGGAGAGCGTCCTCGCCGGGCGTCGCCGGCCTCACCTCGGGCAACCGCGAGGCTTCATCGCCGCCCGGACCGCGCACGGCGGCTCCCAGCCGGCCAAAGTCCCGCAGCGACTGGCTGCCGCGCAACTGCGCGGCCACCGATGGCGCCCCCGTCGCGCTGCCGAAAATATAACGCTGCTTCAATTCTTCGTATTGGGGCAACGGCGGCAAATCCGGCTCGGAAGGATCCCGCGGCAGGATCCAAGGATAATCCTTCTTGGCCACCCAGGGGATGGAATCAAGCGGCAGGCGCAGGCCCATGGGTGAATCGCCGGGAATCAGCCAGAGCGTGTCATCATCGCGCAGAAACCAGGAGCCGGACATCCAGCCGGCTTGATCGCCATACGTTGCGCGCTGGATGGGCAAGGCGTAGCCCACCGGCTTCCCGAGCCCTTCCTGAAAGATCCGCGCAATGCGTTCGCGCTCCAGCTTGTCCGCGAGGTTGGATTTCTCGGGCGTTACGTTGGAAGGCAGGCGGCGCTCCTTCCACGTGTAATAAAACGCGTCTTCGTAGGCCGGCAGCAGGTATTTCGGATCGGCGCCCACCACACGGGAAATGCGTTCGAGCAGCGCCTTGGCCTCCTTGGCCCCGTGCCCGTAGTCCTTGCCTTCGTCGGCAATCAGACTGTCGTCCTTCCAAATGGGCACCCCGTCCTTGCGCCAATAGCAGGCCAGCGCCCAGCGCGGGAGCTGTTCGCCCGGATACCACTTGCCCTGGCCATAGTGCAGCAGCGAACCGGGCGCAAATTTACGGCGCAGCCGTTTGATCAGTTCGCCGGAGAGCACCCGCTTCTTGTGCGAGACCGCCGTAAAATTCCACTCCGGCCCGTCCGGATCATCCACGGAAACAAACGTGGGCTCTCCCCCCATCGTGAGGCGCACGTCGCCCTTCTTCAAATCCGCATCAATGGCATGGCCCAGCGTTTCGATCCGGCTCCATTGCTCGTCCGTGTACGGGAGCGTGACTCGCGGCGATTCCTGAATGCGTGTCACCGTCATCTCGTGATGAAACTCGCATTTGCAATCATCCACCAAGCCGGTGATCGGCGCGGCACTGCTGGGGTCCGGCGCGCACGCCAGCGGCACATGCCCCTCGCCCGCCAGCAAGCCGGACGTGGGATCCAACCCCACCCAACCGGCGCCGGGCAGATACACTTCCGTCCACGCATGCAGATCGGTGAAATCCTTTTCCGCGCCGCTGGGTCCATCGAGCGCCTTGACGTCCGCCTTGAGCTGGATCAGATAGCCGCTGACGAAGCGGGTGGCCAGGCCGCAATGGCGCATTAACTGGCACAGCAGCCAGGCCGAATCGCGGCAGGATCCGCTCATTTTCTCCAGCGTCTCCTCGGGCGTCTGCACGCCCGGTTCCAGCCGGATGGTGTATTTGATGTCCCGCCACACGCGCTGATTCATCGCCACCAGAAAATCGATGGTCCGGAGAGTCGCGGGACGGCCGGGGGCATCCGCCTGCTTCTTCTTATTGGACCGCAAGGTTTTCTCGCCCAGGATATCCCAGCGGAGCGCCTTGAGATACTTCATGAACTGGGGCGTGAGCCAGCATTTGCGCAGGAACGGCGCCATTTCGTGGTCCAGCGCCGGGTCGTAATCAAAGGGAAATTTCTCCGCGGCGGGCTCCAGGAAAAAATCGAACGGGTTGAGGATCGCCATCTCCACCACCAGGTCCACCTCCACGCAAAACTCGCGCGTAGGCTCCTCAAACACCAGGCGCGCCAGGTAATTCGACTGGGGATCCTGCTGCCAGTTGATGAAATGCTGCTCCGGTTTCACCTTGAGCGAATAGCTCAGGATCCGCGTGCGCGAATGCGGGGCGGGACGCAGGCGAACCACTTGCGGCCCGAGGCCGACCAACCGGTCATACTTGTAATCCGTTTGGTGATGAAGGGCTACGTGGATGGACATCGGGTATTAGGCTCGGCGGTTGGGGCGCGTTATTGCTGCTGTTGTTCTTCCTGTTGCACCATGATCTCCTCCTCCAGATTGCTGAAGTTCTGCACGATATAGGCGTTGAACAGGGCCACGCCGATGTCGTTGAGTTTCGTCTGCAATTGGTCGAGATAATCGTGAAACCCGGCGTCGAAAATTTCCTCGATGGTGGCAAATTGCAACTCGGCGAGCAGCCGGCCCGCCAGCTTCTCCCCGTCATTGCAGAATTTTCCCTCGGCCACGCCGGAGATCTTGCGGAGGGCATCGTTCAATTCGTCCACGCAAAAGCGCACCGACCGCGGAAAATCCTCGCTGAGCAGGAGGAACTCCGCCACCAGCCGCGGACTCACTTCGGCCCCGTGAATGGTCTTGAAGGCATCCCACCCGCTGCAGGAGCGCAGAATGGCGGACCACTCGAGGGCGTCGGTTTCACTGACCGTCTGGGGCAGGCCCTTGGCCGGCAGGGCGGCATATCGGAGATCGAGAATGCGCGAAGTCTTGTCCGCCCGCTCGAGATATTTGCCCGCCTGGCCAAACCACCAGCCTTCGTTGTGGATCAGCGTGGCGTAGGTGAGCCCCACGATGAGCAACGAACTGGACTTGATCTGCTGGAAAAACTCGCTCGGACTTTCCTTCCAGACCTGCCGCGCCTCCGGCGTGCGCACAAACCAGTACAGCCGGTTCAACTCCTCCCACAGCTCGATCGTGATCTGGTCCCGCACCATGCGGGCGTTCTCGCGCGCCTGGCAAATGGAGGAAATGATGGAATTGGGGTTGTCCAATTGGAAGACCAGGAATTCGGTGACGTTCTGCGCGGTGGCTTTCTTGTGCAGGGCGAAGAACTGTTCCTCATCGCCCGTGGTCTGCACAATGGGCAGCCAGTGCTTGGCCAGGCGCTCCTCGTTGAGATTGCGCAGATCCAGCAGGAGCTGCAGGTTCACATCCACGATGCGCGCGATGTTCTCGGCGCGCTCGATGTAGCGGGACATCCAATAGAGGGAGTTGGCAACGCGGCTTAACATAAGGTTGAAATTCTAAACCTGAAATCCGAAATCCGGGGGCGGGCCGCGGGCGGAAAGCCAAAGGGATGCAGGATCTCCCGCCGCCATTTCGCCGACCGCTGCCAGCGTAGCGCTCGGAACTCGGGGTTGGGGGTGCGACTGCTCTTATTGGTCTCCATAAAGCACCCACGTGTCTTTGCTGCCGCCGCCCTGCGAAGAATTGACCACGAGCGAGCCCTTGCGCAGGGCCACCCGCGTGAGGCCACCGGGCACAATCACCGTCTTCTCGCCGGAGATGATGTACGGACGAAAATCCACGTGCCGCCCTTCAAACAAGCCATCGGCCACATGGGTGGGATGCCGGGAGAGCGAGATCGTGGGCTGCGCAATGTAATTGCGCGGCTCAGCCTCCACCTTCTTCCGGAATTCGGCCACTTCCTCCTTCGTGGCCTTGGGGCCAATCAACATGCCGTAGCCGCCCGACTCGTTGGCGGCCTTGACCACCAGGCTTTCCATGTTCTCCATGATATACTTCCGGTCGGCCTCTTCATTGGCCAGGTAGGTGGGCACATTGGGAATAAGCGGCTCCTGGTCGAGGTAATACTTGATCATGCGCGGCACGAAATAATACATGACTTTGTCGTCCGCAATGCCGGTGCCGATCGAGTTGGCCAGCGAGACGTTGCCGGCGCGATACGCATTCACCAGTCCCGGCACCCCCAGCATCGAATCGCGGCGGAAAACCGTGGGATCCAGAAAATCGTCGTCCAGCCGCCGGTAGATGACATGCACCGGCTGCAACCCCTTGGTGGTGCGCATGAACACGCGCGAATCACGCACGAGCAGATCGCGCCCCTCCACAATCTCAATGCCCATCTGGCGCGCCAGGTAGGTGTGCTCGAAATAGGCGGAATTAAACGCGCCCGGCGTCAGCAGCACCACGCGCGGGTAGGCCACCCCCGCGGGGGCGATGTACTGGAGCATCCGCAACAGCTCGCGCGGATAATCCTCCACCGGCCGCACCCCCACGCTCTCGAAAATGTCCGGGAACGTGCGCTTCATGGCCCGGCGATTTTCCAGCACGTAACTCACCCCGCTCGGACACCGGCCGTTGTCTTCCAGCACCAGGTAATTCCCTTGCGCATCCCGCACCAAATCCGTCCCGCAAACATGGATGTAAATGTCCTTGGGCACATTGAAATTCACAAATTCCCGCCGGAAATGCTTGCCGGAAAAAATATAAGCGGGCGGAATCACGCCTTCCTTCAAAATCCGCTGCTCGTGGTAAAGATCGTGCAGGAACAGATTCAGGGCGGTGATGCGCTGGACCAGACCGCGCTCCAGGTATTCCCACTCCTTCGACGGGATGATGCGGGGCAGCAGGTCAAACGGGAAGATCTTCTCGGCGCCGGCGGCGTCGCCATACACGTTGAAAGTGATGCCCTGCCGCAAAAAGGCCAGGTCCACCGATTGCTGTTTGTGCTCGAACTCGGGCAGCGTGAGGTGCTGGAACAGATCGCGAAAACGCTGGTAATGCGCGCGCGGCTCCCCCTCGCCCGTGAGCATCTCGTCAAAAAAAGTTTCTGGATTATAGCCCTCCAACATCCGGGCTTGCGGCGGTGTTTTAGTCTTCGTGGCCATTTTGCAACAATTTAAGGTATCAACTCCGACCCACCATGCTGTCTAAAATCCGCCACTTTCGGCGGAATTCAACCAAGATGCAGGGCGCAACCGATAAAAACCGGCTGATAATCTTCGCAGTGCATCTCCGGCATTCAAAAAGCAATCTCCTTGCCGTCCGCTCCAAGTACAAAAAAAAATTTGCTTTGGCAAGCAGGTTGACGCGTAAAATGGGCATTTTGGGGTGAAACAAGATTCTGTTCGTCTCCGGGGCTGAAAGCCCCTCAGGTGTTAGCCTGGGCTTGGAGGCCCGGATAGCGCCACCGATTAAAATTAGCCGGTCTGTAAAACCGGCACCTCCGCCACCCATCGGTTCCCCGCCTGCGGTACGGCTTTTTTTTCTGCCTTGATTTACCTTGATTTGCTTTAATTCACCTTGCTTGACCTTGATCTCGCTCGCCTTGGGATCGGCCGAGGTCAGGAAATCACTCTGCGGCAAGCCGGCCGGCTTGGCCCCGCGCCACCCGAATCCAGCCAGTGAACCCGCTGGCACCGGCCCGGTAAAGTCCGGCCGGGTCCGGGCTCCTGAAACAAAATAAAAATCTGTGTCCATTAGTGTTTATTTGTGTGTTTTAGTGTTTATTTGTGTGTTTTTCACCTGGCTTTACCCTGCCCCTCCCCCACCCACCGGACCGGCGACCGGCGAATTCCACTGGGGATGGACGGCGCGACCACCGGGCCGCGCCTGGCGGTCCCTTCGGTTGCACGGAAACGAGCTGCAAAATCCCGGCCAAACGCCCGCAGACCGGCGCGCGTCGACGCGGCCATGGGCCAGCGTCCATCGGCAATCCTATGGCGTTCCTTGGCCATGCCTCCAATATAAGCAAAGCCGCGGCGAAAGTGTGATGTCGCCGCGACATCTCCCGCCATTTTAGATGTCGCCGCGACATCTAAAATCAGGCTGGGGTTAAGGGTCTCCTGAGCCACCGCAGGACGGCCTCTCGTTTCGAGGCGTCTTGCTGGATGAGGTCTGGTTCAAAATCACGTCTCAGCGGCCGGGACGGCCGCGCTCCGGAAGCGGCCCGTCTCGGGCGCTGACGCGTACGCACAACGCGACCACTCTCACACTGAAACTCACTGGGCCATTGCCCAGTTGGCAAAATCAATGAACTCACCCTTGGATTCCCAGGCCCACAACGTCACTTTGCCTTCGGTCTTCAGCAGGCAGGTCTTGGCCGTTTTGCCGTCGCCGGCCAGGGCCGCCAAGTGTCCGTGCATATGTATGGCCTCGAGGGAATCCGGGAATTTCCTTTCAAACGCACTGCAGCCGCGATCAATGCGTTCCCAGGACAAATTGGTGTTGGTCTCAAAGATGTTCTTTTCGCTCGAATATCCTTTTTCCGCCCAAGCCACCTGGGCATACAGCATGTCTCCGTCTTCGCCGCCAACCTTGTCCGCCGATTTGGCGAGATCTGCCACCCATTCTTCCCCTGCTCCATACCACCGGGGCTGGAGAAAAATTCCCCGTTGAACGTAAATCGGCGTGTAATCCGGATAAGCTTTTGTGGCTGCCTGGAAAATGCGGTTGTACTGTTCCCTCGGAATCCCCAATCCCAGCGCCACCTTCATTACCGTTGTCCAGTAAACCGGGCATTTCGCTTTCAGGTCGCCCGCCTCCTTTAACACGGCCGCGGCTTGATGGAGTCGTTCCTCAAACAGCTTTTCGGCCTCGTCCGAAACGGTATTCGCATAGCCACCACCCCGGGCTTTCCAGGCGTAATCCACCAGATGTCTCGCCAGCGCCACCCGGGCCGTGATGGATTCCGGACACGCCTGAACCCACGCCTCGATGGCTTTTTGCCGGGCCAGCCACCCACTGTCATCCTCGTTTGCGCCCAATTCCAGTCCCACATAAACCGGCACCACCCTCCAATCCCCATTCGGCCAGGCACCCTCGGCGGAACGGCCTTCCTCAGCCAGCTTCTCCAAGGCATCATAGTCCGGTTTCTCGAAATAGATTAAGGACAGCTTTGACAGCGAGTTCCAGCCCTTGCTCTGATCCGTTTCCACCACCACCACCGCGAACGGCAGGCCATTCGTCGATACATTGTGCGCATTCCCGTCATTGGGCGGAGTATCCGCCGACGGCTTGGAACATCCGGCCAACAGCAGCGCAGTGGCCAAAAATAAATACCTTGGTTTCATAAAATATTTTCCCGCGACCAAATAATCAGATTTCCCCGCCCAGACAGCATTGTGCCGGCCGAGAATAATCCATTTTGGTGCCACCACGCAATTTCCACCTGCTTGGTTTGAACTCCCCTTTGGATTCCGCGGCATCCCCAACGGGGATGTGTCCTCCAGCCAGGGTTGGCCCGATGAAATCGGACCTACCCTAGGAAACCACCCATCCAAAAACCTGGTGCCAACGGCGCGCTCCCATATCAGCCTCGGCCAACTACCGAATGGCGCTTGGATAAGATATAAAACTCTCGCATAAAACGGCCTGTGAAATCGCCATCCCAGCGCCGTAGGCGCGATCTATTGGTAGAAATGAAACAAAAGTGATTTCAAGCGCCGTAAGAGCGACCTAGAATGATAGAGGGAGCACTTTCACTTCTGTTTGTGGTGGGCACTATGTCTGATGTCGCAGCGGTTGAGCCTTTGGTTTCCCATTCTGACATCGGAGTGCAGAAAGCGGCACAGACTTGTCTTTCTGAAATTCGTCATCGAGAGCCAGAGGCATAACAGTCGCCGGAGCGGCCGGGCGCTTTCGATGGGCTCGAGCGAATTGCTTGGCTGGGGCGGGCACGGAGAGACGCGCGAGGAAACGGCGCCCTTCGTAGCGCAAGCATTCCTGCTTGCGGGTTCACGGGACTTTCCGGTCCCGTGTTCCCGGGCGCGCTTCACTGAAACATGGAACTGGCGACTGGAAAGTCGCCTCTACCCGCCGACAAGAATGTCGGCGCTACGGGAGTGCCTGGCGACGGTAGCGCGCGGAGAGACGCGTTACGGAACGCCGCGTGTCGTAGCGCAAGCATTCCTGCTTGCGGGTTCACGGGACTTTCCGGTCCCGTGTT
>CAYTJG010000261.1:0-9230 GCA_964437865.1 uncultured Bifidobacteriaceae bacterium
GGCATAGAGGTTTTGCTTGCGGCGCGGCTCGGACAGCGTCCCCAAGTTGGTCGCGCCGCCCTTCTGAGCGCCTCGGTGAAGGCGTATTTAACCTCGTCACCAAGAAGGCCGGACGAAAGTCCGGCCTTCTTTTTTTTTGCCTAACCGGAAATCCCGGCTAAAATGCCCAGCGCATGAAGCATCAGCTCGATTTTGAAAAGCCGATCTCCGAACTGCAAGGCAAGTTGGAGGATCTCCGCGCGCATCCAGAGAAGCATTCGTTGGGGATCAGTTTTGAAGAGGAGTGCGGACTGATTGAGCGGAAGATCGAAGAGACCCGGCGGCTGATCTTCTTGAATCTCACTCCCTGGCAGCGGGTGCAGTTGGCGCGGCACCCCAAGCGGCCATACGCCTTGGATTATTTTCAAAAAACCTTTTCCGATTTTCAGGAACTCCACGGCGACCGCCTCTTTGCCGACGACCATGCGATGATTGGCGGCTTTGCCAAGCTGGGCGAACATCGGGTGCTGGTCATCGGCACCCAGAAGGGCCGCGAGACCAAGGAGAACATCCTGCGCAATTTCGGCTCCGCGCATCCGGAAGGCTATCGAAAGGCCTTACGGCTGATGCGCCTGGCCAATAAATTCAGTGTGCCCATCATCACGTTGATCGACACGGCCGGCGCCTACCCGGGCGTGGCCGCCGAGGAGCGGCACATCGCCGAGTCCATCGCCGTCAACCTGCGCGAAATGATGTTGCTGGAGGTGCCCATCATCAGTGCGGTGGTGGGCGAGGGTGGTTCCGGCGGCGCGCTCGGCATTGGCGTGGCCGACCGGGTCTTGATCCTGGAGAATGCGTATTACTCGGTCATCAGCCCGGAAGGCTGTGCGGCCATTCTGTGGAAGGACCGTGCCAACGCCGGCAAGGCGGCGGCGGCCTTGCGGCTCACCGCCGTGGATTTGCTGCACCTCAAGCTGGTGGAGGAGGTGGTGCCCGAACCGCTCGGGGGGGCGCACACCGATCCGGTGGGCACCGCGTTGAACTTGAAGACGCATTTGCTCAAGCACCTGGAGCAAGTCCTGGCGCTGCCGGTGCCCGCCCGCCTCAAGACCCGTTACGAAAAATTCCGCAAACACGGCCATTTTATCGAAAGAGCCCAGGAAGCCGGCGAGATGAAACCCATCAAGGAAATGCAATCCGAGCCCGCTTGAATTTCATGTTGTACCCACTTACTTTTCAGCCCCGCTATAAGGAACGCGTTTGGGGCGGACGCGAATTGGAACGCCTCTACAGTCGCAATTTGCCCCCGGACAAGCCCATTGGCGAATCCTGGGAAATTTCCGACCGTACCGGCGATGCCAGCATTGTGGCGCATGGTCCCCTGGCTGGAACCAACCTGCACTGGCTCATGGAGAACCATGGGGCGGAGATTCTGGGCGGTGCCCGGCCGGCCGCCGAGGGCCGCTTCCCCCTGCTGTGCAAGATCCTCGATGCCCGGGAGAAGCTCTCGCTCCAGGTGCATCCGCCGGCCAGCCAAGCCCGGAAATTGAAAGGCGAACCCAAGACGGAAATGTGGTTCATCGCGGACGCCGCCCCGGATGCCAGCCTGTACGTGGGACTCAGGCGCGGCGTGACCCGTCGGGAATTTGAACGGAAGATCGCCGACGGCACCGTCGCGGAATGTTTTCACCGCATCCCGGTCCAGGCGGGCGACACCATGTTTCTGCCCAGCGGGCGCGTCCACGCCATTGGTGACGGCCTGGTGATCTTTGAAATCCAGCAAAATTCCGATACCACCTACCGGGTGTTTGACTGGAACCGCGTGGGTCTGGACGGCAAACCCCGCGAATTGCACGTGGCGCAGTCCTTGGCCAGCATCGATTTCAACGACTTCGAGCCAAAGCTGGTGGATACCCAATTTGTCGCCGACGGCCCGGTCAAAAAACGCATCCTGGTCACGGATCCGCTCTTCAACGTGGAGGCCTGGAAACTGGATGGCGCGGGCATGGTCACACTGAGACCGAATAAACTCCAGATTGTGGCGGTGACAACCGGCTTGGTGGAAGTGACCGGCAACGGGATTACGACCAACCTCTCGGCCGGCCAATTTTGCGTCATTCCGGCCAGTTTGGAGCAGACCACGGTCTCACCGAAGTCGGCAGCGGCTTTGCTGCGCGTGGAGGCGAATTGAAACTCAGTTCAGCGAAAGATCTTCCGGCATTTGGGCCAGGAGCTTGTTTTGCCAGCCACCCTGATCGAGCAGGATCTGCTTCCAAAGCGATTCCGGGGGTGTTTCGAAGACCAGTTGGACCGAGGCCGGGAAGGTAAGCCACGCCTTGCGCTTCATCTCGCTCTCAAGCTGGCCCGGGCTCCAGCCGGCGTAACCGGCGAACAGGCGGACCTTTTTCGTGGGGGAGAAACCTTCGCCAATTTCGAGGAGATCATCCAGCGAATGGCCGAGCGCCAAGTTGGGCAGCACATCGGCCTCGGGAACGAAGCTGTCCGTGTGTAAGAAGCTCAAGGCGGCCGGTTGCACCGGGCCGCCCAAATAAAGTGGGGATTCCTTAAGCTGCGTCGGGAGGTCGGCCACAATCATTTCGCCGACGGTCTTGCCGAGCGAACGGTTCAGGACCAAGCCAAAGGCTCCTTCGGCGTTATGCTGGCAGACCAGCACCACTGTGCGCTGAAAAAACGAACCGCCGAGCTGCCCGCTATCGAGCAGCAACTGGCCTTGCAAAAATTTCGGCTTGGCGGCCATGCCCCCTCAATGTGCCCCACAACCGACCGGCTGGCAAATGCAGATTGGCCGGGCTGCCTTACAGCGCCTTGACCTGCTTCACAATCGCCGCCGCGTCGATGCCGTAGGCCGCCATCAGCTCGGCTGGCTGTCCTGAATGCGGGATGCCGTTCACCGCCAGCTTGTGGACCTTTACGCCCTCGCTGGAAAGTTCGCCGGCCACCGCATCGCCCAAGCCACCTTCCGGGTAATGGTCTTCCACCGTGATGACCACCTTGCCGGTTTGCTGCGCGGCGGCCAGGATTTCCTTCCGGCCCAGCGGCTTGATGCTATAGGCATCGATGACCGTGATCTGAATTCCCTCGGCCTTCAATTGATCGGCCGCTTTCAACGCTTCGTAAAGCGTGACGCCCGCGGCGACGACGGTGGCTTTCGTGCCGGTGCGGAGCACCTTGGCGCCGCCCACCGGAAACGCCTCGTCATTGCCGTAAATGACCGGTGTCTTGGGACGGGAAGTGCGCAGGAAGCAAACGCCTTTGAGCTGCGCCATTTGCTCCGTGAGTTTCTCCGTGGCCACGGCGTCCGCGGGATACAGCACGGTGCTGCCGACGATGGCCCGCATCAGCGCCAAGTCCTCGAGCGCCATCTGGGAGGGACCGTCTTCGCCGATGCTTACCCCCACGTGCGAGCCCACCAGTTTCACGTTCGCCTGCGAAATGCCGGCCACCCGGATGTGATCCGCCGCGCGCGTGAAGAAAGCGGCAAAGGTGGAGGCAAAGGGCACGTGTCCGCGCGAGGCCAGGCCCATGCTCACGGCCACCATGTTCTGTTCCGCAATAAAGCATTCAATGGTGCGTTCCGGGAATTTCTTGAAGAACTTGTCGGAATAGGTGGAGTTCATCGTGTCGCCGTCCACGGAGACCACGCGCGGATCGGTTTCGCCGAGGCGCAGCAACGCCAGACCAAACGCTTCGCGCGTGGCGAATGAGTCACCCAGCTTATAAGTGAGGGCCGGATAGCCGGCGGGCGCCGCCAAATTGGGGGCGGGCAAGGGCGTGGGTGCGGGAATTGGCGTCCCCAAACCCGACTTGGCGGAGGGTTGGAGTTCGGCGACCGCCCGGGCGGCCTCGTCTTGGGAGAGCGGCTTGCCGTGCCAGCCATCCTTGTCCTGCAGAAAGGAAACACCCGCGCCTTTGTATGTTTTGGCAACAATGGCCAACGGCTTGTCGTCCAGTCCCACCCCACCGAGCACTTCAATGATTTCCTCGATGTCGTGCCCGTCGATTTCCTCGACGCGCCAGCCAAAAGCCTTGAAACGGTCGCGGTAAATATTGACATCGTGGCCAAAAGCCGTGGCCTGACTTTGGCCCAGGCGGTTGGCGTCCACAATGGCGATCAAGTTGTTGAGCTTGGAGCTGCCGGCCAGCGAGGCGGCTTCCCAGACGGCGCCTTCGGCGAGCTCGCCGTCACCCATGAGCACGTAAGTATTGTAGTCGAGCTTATCGAGCCGGGCGGCCAGCGCAAGGCCGACGCCGACGCCGAGGCCCTGGCCGAGCGAGCCGGTGGCCACGTCGACAAAAGCCAGACGGGGCGTGGGATGGCCTTCGAGGTCGCTGCCAAACTGGCGCAGCTTGAGCAGCTCGGCGACCGGCACGAAACCATTCTCGGCCCAAGCCGCGTAGAGCAGCGGGGCCGCATGGCCCTTGGACAGAATGAAACGGTCGTTGTTGTAGAAGTGCGGGTTTTTGGGGTCATACCGCATGTGACCAAAGAACAAGGCGGCGACCAAGTCCGCGGCCGAACAGCATGAAGTCGGGTGGCCACTGCCCGCCGCGGTGGTCGCTTCAATGGAATGGATGCGCAACTGGTTGGCGATCCCTTTCAACAGTTCGATGTCCGTTTCAATCATAAATTATAAGAATTTTAAGATTAACCTACTTATGGCGAAAGCCAAGGATGAAAATTGCATCGCTTTCGCCAGGCGGTCGGCTCGCGCAGAGATGCGGCCCGAGCAAATGAACCATGACCAAGGACCCGGCCCAAAACCTGCTGCCTTTCACAGTTTGACTATGACTCGGCCATTGCTGTTTTTGCTGGTCTGGCTCGCCACGGGGCTCACCACCGCCGCCGTGGAAACCAACTATTTCTGCGTGGTTTGCGGCAAAGGCCCCCTCAGCGGTCACCTCTGGCTCCATCCCCGCGGCGCCATCTGCGACGATTGCTATCGACTGCCCGACCATTGCTCCATTTGTGGACTGCCCGTAAAGAATGGCGACGGCCACATTAAAACCCCCGACGGTCGCCTGATCTGCCGCTTGGACAAGTCGAACGTCATCCTCACCGCCGACGAGGCCAAGGACCTCTTTGAGAAAACCCGCGAGAAAGTGGTGGACCTGTACGGCCGGCAGTTCGCCCTCAAATATCCGGAAGTCACCGTGAACCTGTTCGACGTGGATTATTGGTCGGAGAAAAACGGCGCCAATGGTCTGCACAAATTTGGGTTTGCCCATACCCGGCAATCCGGCGACGGGGAGCGGAGCCACGAAGTGGTGATGTTAAGCGGGCGCACGCGCGAGGAAATGACCGCCGTGGCCGCCCATGAATACACGCACCTGTGGATTTGGGAGAATTGCCCGGCCAATCACCACATTGACGATGACACGGTGGAAGCCATCTGTGAATTGACCGCTTACAAGCTCATGGAGTCCAAGAAGGATACGGAGATGCAGAAGCGGATCCTGGAGAATCCCTACACGGACGGCAAGATCAAGGACCTGGTGGCCGCCGAGCGGGAGGGGGGCACGGATTATATCCTGAAATGGGTCCAAACCAGCCAGGACACGAGTATCGACGCCGGCGCCAGCCTGGCGGTCCTGCCGGCCCCGGCAGCGACCGCGGCCCCGCATTATGCGGCCCCACCGCCGCCGCCCGCCGGGCTTAAGTTCAGCGGCCTCATGGCCTTTGGCCGGGAGCAGCTCGCCGTGATCAACGGCCAGGAATTTGCGGCCGGCGACCAAAAGACCATCAAATTACGCGACCGGTCCGTACTTGTGCATTGCGTGACGGTGCACGATGATGAAACCACGGTGGAAGCCGACGGCCATGCGCTCAAGTTGGAGCGGGGCCAGGAAACAGCCGTGCCATGAATCGAGTCATTGCCAACGGGAATCCAGTGACGGCGAACGTGCCGTGCACGCTGGAGGAATTTTTGCTCGCCCAGGAACTGCGGCCGCGCAGCGTGGTGGTGGAACACAATGGCGACGCCGTGGCCCCCTCCGAATTTGGCCGGCGGCAGCTCCAGGCCGGCGACCGGCTGGAGATCGTGAAAATCGTCGCCGGCGGATGATTCGCACCGGACATTTCCCGAAACCGACGCCGGCCGGCGAATTTACCCGAAAGAATTGGCGTGAATTCGCGGGCAATCACCGCTAGATTCCCCACTGTAACTATGGACTCTAAGAAATTGGCTTTGCTGTGCCGCGACTTGGCGGACAACAAAAAGGCGGAAAACATCGTTGTGCTCGATGTGCGCAAGCTGTCTAGCGTGACGGATTACTTCGTCATTGCCTCGGGCACCAGCCAGCCGCATTTGCGCGCCATCGTGGAGGAGATCGCGGGCCAGCTCCGCGTGGACCACGACCTGCGCCCGTCGCGCTCGGAAGGCGCCACCGGCGGCAATTGGGTGGTGCTGGACTATTTCGACGTCATCGTCCACGTGATGCACGCGGAGACGCGCCGGCACTACGACCTCGAAGGGCTGTGGGGCGACGCCAAGGCGATCAAGCCGCCCAAGGCGCGCAAGCGGGCGGCGAAGCAGCCGGCGGCTGGGAACTGATTTCCAATTTGCCCTTTTTGACGCCCCTGCTAGACTGGTAATCCGTTTTCAAACGGTTTTATGCGACATACCATCTCCATTTTGGTTGAGAACAAGTTCGGCGTGCTCACGCGCGTGGCGGGCCTGTTCAGTGGCCGCGGCTACAATATCGATTCACTCAACGTCGCTCCCACGCACGATTCCACCGCGTCGCGCATGACCATCGTCACGCACGGGGACGAAGCCACCGTCGAACAGATTCTCAAGCAGCTCAACAAGCTGCCGGACGTGCTGAACGTGCAGGATTTTCACAACGGCGAGCACGTGGATCGCGAGCTCGTGCTGGTCAAGGTGGGCGTCGATTCCAAGACGCGGGCCGAGGTGATGCAGATCACCAATATCTTCCGCGCGAAGATCGTGGATGTGCAGCCCCAGACCGTCACCATCGAAATCACCGGCGACGAGGGCAAGATGGATAAGTTTTTGGAGCTGATGAAGACCTTCGGCATCCAGGAGCTGGCCCGCACGGGCAAGGTGGCCTTGCCCCGGAAATGACCGGCCTGGTCGCCGGCCGCCCCCGCAACCAAAACCAAAAAAACCACTCATTCGATTATGGCAAAAGTCTATACTGACAAGGACGCCGACCTCGGCGTGCTGAAGAATAAAACGCTGGCCGTGCTCGGCTTTGGCTCGCAAGGCCATGCCCACGCGCTCAACCTCAAGGACAGCGGCCTCAAGGTCATCATCGGCCTGTATGAAGGCAGCAAGTCCATTCCCGTGGCCAAGGAAAAGGGCTTCGAAGTCGTCACCACCGCCGAGGCCGTGAAACGGGCCGACGTGATCTTTGTATCGCTGCCGGACACCAAGCAACCCGCGGCCTACGAAAAGGACATCGCGCCCAATCTCAAGCCCGGCAAGACCCTGCTGTTTGCGCACGGTTTCGCCATTCATTTCCAGACCATCGTGCCGCCGAAGAATATCAGCGTCATCATGGTGGCGCCCAAGGGTCCCGGCCACACCGTCCGCCGCCAGTATGTGGAAGGCAAGGGCGTGCCCAGCCTGATCGCCGTTTATCAGGGCGGCAAGGCGGCCAAGCAAATTGCGCTGGCCTGGGCCAAGGGCATCGGCGCCACCCGCGCCGGCGTCATTGAAACCAATTTCAAGGAGGAAACCGAGACCGACCTGTTCGGCGAGCAGACCGTGCTGTGCGGCGGCGCCAGCGCGCTTGTCCAAGCCGGTTTTGAAACGCTGGTCGAGGCCGGCTATTCGCCCGAGATGGCGTACTTTGAATGCCTGCATGAGCTCAAGCTCATTGCCGATCTCATGAACGAATCCGGCATCAGCGGCATGCGCTTCTCGATCTCCGAAACCGCCAAGTGGGGCGATGTCTCCGTGGGTCCCAAGATCATCGACGCCAGCGTGAAGAAACGCATGAAGGTGGCGCTGAAGAACATCCAATCCGGCAAGTTTGCCCGCGAATGGGTGGCCGAATACAAGGGCGGCTACAAGCGCTACAACGCGTTGCTCAAGAAGGGCGAGCAGCACCCCATCGAAAAGACCGGCGCCAAGCTCCGCGCGCTCATGCCGTGGATGGGCAAGAAGAACATCAAGGGCGCCCAAGCCGCCTACTAAAAGATTTGCGATTTGTCAGCCCCAAGCCGCCGGAATTTTCCGGCGGCTTTTTTTATTCCCGCCGAAGCCGGGTCCGTCGGCGTCACGGCATAAATTCAATCCGGCCTTTTCCATTGCCGGGGGGCCGGCAGTCTGACAACTTTAAAAATCACGCCGTTTTCGACGGATTGGCCAGGCGCCATCGCTCTGAAGCCGGTCTTGATTCAATGAAGATTGGAATTGTCAGCCCGTTTCAACCCCGCGAAGTGGCCGACTTGCTGGACGACGATGCGCGTGCGCGCCTCGCCGACATCCAGGGGGTCACGGCCACACCGGTCACGCCGCTGGTGCGGGCCTGGCTCGGTCGCGGACATAGTTTGTCCCTGTTCTGCCTGGACCCGTCCGTCTCGCAGGTGCAAACGCTGCGCGGCGAACGGCTCACCCTGCACGTCATCCCCAAACGCCGCGCGCGGCGCTGCCTGCTCGACGGCTACCGGACCGAATGCCGCCTGATCCGCGAACTGGTGCGGCGCGAACCGCCGGAGGTACTCACCGCCCAGTGGACCTATGAGCACGCCTTGGGCGCACTGCAATGTCAATTGCCCACGGCGGTGACCTGTCACGACACCCCGTGGCGCTACGCATGGACCGCCCGGAACTGGTTTACCACCTATCACCTCGCCATCGCCTGGCGGGTGATCCGCCGCGCCCAACGGCTCGTTTGTGTGTCACCCTACACCGCCCGCCATGTTCAAAAATACTTCCGGCCACGCGGCGCCGTGGAAGTGGTGCCCAACGGCGTGCCGTTGGAAATATTCCAGCGCCGCGAGCGTCGGCGGCAAACCCCCGCCGCCCCGGAACGGGCCTTGACCTTGTGCAATGTGGGCGGGTGGGGCCGCATTAAAAACGTCACCGTCCTGCTCCAGGCCTTCGCCCAAGTCCGCGCCCAAAAGCCCGCCGCCCGGCTCGTGTTCTTCGGTCACAGCTTGGGCCCGGGACAGGAGGCGGAGGCTTGGGCGCTCCGCCATCAACTCCACCAAGGCGTCATTTTCCGCGGCAGTGTGCCTTACACCAAGGTCATGGATTTTC
>CAYTJG010000262.1:0-9213 GCA_964437865.1 uncultured Bifidobacteriaceae bacterium
CGCACTCCCCGACGCTGGCGCGTAATCCGCAGGCGCCGTGGATCGAGAAGCGTCCTGGAGCGCGCGGGCCGCCAACCCTCGGCCAGATGGATAGCTTGGTGATGATCAGCTTCGCGTCCGGCAACACCGCGGCGAACGGGATCATTAAGGATTGCTGGTGGCAGGCGACGGCGCTTCCCCTACTCGGACCAGATAAAGGCCTGCCAAGGGGCCGCCGGGGTCGCGCTGGAACGACACCGAGTCCACTACTTTGCCGCCATATTGGGCGGCCCACTGGTCGGGTGTTTGATTGGACAACGCCAATTCTTCCACGGCAACATACTGGATATGCTGCCGATGCAAATCGGCCAGCCCGTCACCCGGCAAGACCCGGATCACCTGGCGCCGGCCGAAAGGAAGCCACCAGCCGGGTTCGGCGCCGCCGACGGTGGTGGCGTAGCCGATGACCGGCTCCGCCGCCGCCGGACCGGCCGCGATGAAGTTCCGTTGAGTTCGCACGGAGAGCTGGCTGGTATAGAAATCGCCAAAGATGGAAACCAGTTTGGAGTGGGGATGATTGGCCCGCAGGCTGGCCACCAGCGCGGGGGGGACAGTGGAACGCATGCGAACGAAAGCCAGGTTTGCCAGCGTGAAGAGCAGGACGGCCACCGAGAGACATTGCCACCAGCGGCGCCGCACCAGTCTGGCCATGCCGGGGGCGGCGAGGAGAACGGGAAAGAGCAGGGGATAATAGGGGGCGGCCTGGCGGGCGTTTTGATAGGTGCCCACCTTGGCCAGAAACACCCCCAGGGCGACCCAGGGCGCCCAGTAGAGCAGCCTGAGGAGCCACGGCGTGGGCAGGGCAGGCGGTTGCGCGCGCCGCCAGTGCCGGGCCGCGCAGATGGAAATAACGGTCAGCCCCACCATGGCCAAACCCAGGCCGGTGTTCCCGGCGCCGGTGGAGCGGCTCAGTTGACCAAAACTTTCGAATTGTCGGAAGTGGACTCCCCAGCCGGATTCCAGGAAGTGATGCATGGCCCGGTTCCAGGCGTCAGCCCAGGGGAAGAATGGCGGCAGCAGGTTTTGCACCGGAAAACAGAACAGGTTTCCCATCAGCCCCCAAAATGGAGAAACGAGCTCCTGCCGGTTGCCCCAGAGCAGCGTCTGGTTGGACGCCGCCGTGGGGAATCCGCTCCAGGTGCCTACGTAATGCTCATTGAGCAGGGCCATGGGTAGCACGGAGACCAGCAAACCGGCGGCGGCGGCGGCGATGGTTTGCGCGGGGTGGTGCCGCAGGAGGCGAACGGCGGGCGGCAGCGCGACCAGTCCCCACGGTAGCAACAGGGGCAGGCTGGTTTGCTTGGTTCCCGTCATCAGCCCGGCGGCGAGCAAGGAGGGCAGCAAGTCGGAAACCCTGCCCGTTTCGCCGGCCCGGAGGGCGAACACGATGGCGGCCAGGACGAAGATGGCGCCCAGGGTGTCGTTGCTATTGGAACAGGCCTGGAACATGAAACAACTGCCCGCGGGCAGCAGCCACATCCACCACCACGCGGTGTGGCGGGCCACGTGCAACCGGCGGAAAACAAAGAAAAGCATGCCCGGCAGCAAGAGGTAAGGGAGGTTGTTCACGAGGAACATCCAACGGTCCGTGCGCAGGAACAACACGAGCGGCGCGGCGATCCATTCAAAAACGCACCCGGCAATATTCATCCGCGAATCGGCCGTGTGAATCCAATGCCAGCCGCCCTGTCCCAGCCAATGCAGGATCCGGGGCAAGCGATACGCCCGAGTGTCCCAATCATCGGGACTGGCGATCACGCCACCCAGTAGATTGAGGAGGAAGATGGCGAGGAACAGCAGCGGCGCCGGCCGCCGGAAACGGTGTTTGATTTTGGCCCATGCGCCGGGGAACGCCAGCGGTTGGGGGCGGCTCAGCCGGTGCCACGCCACCAGCGCCACGGCCATGATCAGGAAGCTGACGGCGTAGCCGGCGCGGTTCAGGGCGTGGACGGCGGACAGAATCCAGCCGGCGGCCACGAGTCCGGCGGAAAGAAAAACCCAGAGGCGAATGACCGAAATCATCGGCGGATCATTGGTTTGGCGGTTGCTGTTTGACGGTTTTGAGTCCCAGCACGCTCAGGAAAAAGCTGGAGAAAATGGTTTGGATGCCGAGCACGATCAACGTGCCGGCGGGGATGAGGCGGCGCAAATTCTCCTCCGTGGAGGGCAGCACGCCGAAGTGCGCCTGTTTCCAGAGCCAGAGGGCGCGGACGAACAGGAGCAACCCGGATAACAGCACCAGCAAGCCCACGGTGAGGCCCTTTTCCAGGGTGAAGATCTGAAAAACGCGCGTCAGTTTGCTGTCTTCGGGCAGCAGTCCCCCGGCAATGGCAAACACCTTGGTGAAGAATGCAAACGACACCAGTTGGAAACCCACCACGACGGCCATGCACGCCATCATGAGCGTGCCGACGTTCAACCGGATGCCGCCGATTTCAATATCCTGAACCGTCAAGGCCGCGGAGGCGAGGCAGCCGAGGGCGGTGAGCAGGAGTCCCGGAATGAGGAACAGCCAGCGCGGCGAGTAAATGAGCATGAAACGCAGGTGCCGCCAGCCATCCCGCCACGGCTTCAAATGCGGCGGCCGGGAACGGCCGTCCGGACGGAGGGTGATGGGGACTTCGGCAATGCGCAGTTTCTTGAGCGTGGCCTTGATGACCATCTCGGAGGCAAACTCCATGCCGGTAGTCTGGAGGTCCATCTTTTCCAGGGACTCTTTGCTGAAGGCGCGCAAGCCGGCGTGAAAATCGTGGGCGGGACACTTGAAGAACAGCCGCCCGATGAAGGAAAGAATCGGGTTGCCGATCCACCGGTTCTTCCACGGCATGGCACCGGGCAGGATCGTGCCGCCGCCGATGGGCAGGCGGCAGCCCATTACCAGGTCGTAGCCTTCCGCGAATTTTTTGACGAACCGATCGGCCTCGGAAAAATCGTAGCTGTCGTCGGCGTCGCCCATGAGGATATAGCGGCCGCGGGCGGCGGCGATGCCGCCGCGGAGGGCGTTGCCGTAGCCCTTTTCCTGCACGGCCACCACCCGGGCGCCCAGCTTCTCAGCGATGGCCTGGGAGCCGTCGGTGCTGCCGTTATCGGCAATGAGGATTTCCCCGGGCACGCCGGCGCGGGCCAGACCGGTTTGGGCTTTTTCGATGCATTGGGCGATCGTTTCCGCCTCATTGAGGCAGGGCATGAGGATGGTAAGGTGCAACGGCGCGCTCATGGTTCCCATGGCGCGGGAAGATACCGAACGGAGGCCCCGGGGCCAACGAAAAAGCGGCGGCCGCCGCCGCATTTAGGCTTTGCGCCGACGCGAAAAATCGTGAATTCTAAACGGCAAAACACAAATCATTGTATGCCTTCATTTGACATAGTTTCACAGGTGAACCCGATGGAAATTGAAAACGCGGTCAACCAGGCCAAGAAGGAACTGGCCAACCGGTTCGACTTCAAGGGCAGCAAGGCGGAGATCGTGCTGGAGAAAAACGAGGTCAAGCTCTCCGCCGAGGACGCCTTCAAGGTGCGTACGCTCAATGAAATGGTGATTGGCAAGCTGGCCAAGCGCGGCATCAGCCTCAAGAACGTTGAACAATGCGAGCCGGATGTCTCGCCGCTGGGCCACGCCCGCCAGGTGATCAAGATCAAACAGGGCATCGAAAGCGTGGTGGCCAAACAGATCACCACCTTCATCCGCGACGGCAAATTCAAGGTGACCACGCAGATTCAGGGCGAGGAAGTGCGCGTGAATAGCAAGAGCCGCGACGAGTTGCAGACCGTCATCGCCGCCGTGCGGGCCAAAGACCTGCCGGTGACCGTGCAATTCGTGAATTTTCGGGAGTAAGCGGGCCGCCAACCGCATGATGCCGCTCCTACTGCCCAACGCCGCAATTCCCTCGCGCCTTCGCCCGGGGCAGGTCCGGTTCTCTCAGGGTGCATGGCGATGAAATCCGACCCTACTGAGCCGGGCGAATCTGAGGTTGCTGCTGTGTCCCCACCGGGCGGTCCCGCCTGGCGGCGCGCGGCGGCCGAGTGGTGCCGGCGACATCCCGTGGGGGTGTTGGTGTTGGTCTCGGTTTTGGCGGTGATGGTCAATTGCTACCCGGTGGTTTTTTGCGGCCGGAGCTTCGTTTCGCTGGCCTCCGCCACACCAACCGTGTTTGATTGGTGGCCGCCGGCACCGGGTATGGATCCCCGCACCGAGTTGGTGGAGCGGCATGAAAGCGATAGCGGTGCCATCATTTATTGGGGCATACCTGTGGGGTTTATTGAATCCCGCAGCCTGTGGGAATACGGGGAACTGCCGCTGTGGAACCGCTACAGCCACGCCGGCGATACGTTGATCGGGCAGGGGGTTTCAATGCTGGGTGATCCCTTGCAACTGATGGTCATCCTGGGTCACGGTTCGGCGGTGGCCTGGGACCTGAAGTTCCTGGTGGCCAAGGTGCTGTTTTGCGTCGGCTTGGGCTGGCTCATCCTGGTTTTGCTGGGAAGCCGGCCGATGTCGCTGCTCTACGCCGTGCTGGCCGCCTACTGCGGCGCTTTCTTTTTCATCGAGAATCATCCCGTTTTCTTTGTCTTTTCCTACGCGCCGTGGATTCTGCTTTCGGCGGTGAAGTGGTTGGATCGGGAGGCGAAAGGCCGGGCCGGTTGGGCGCTGGTTTGGTTGCTGGCCAATGTGGCGTGTTTCTGCGGCGGACATCTTGAGCCCGCCGTGGATTTGATTGGCGGATTGAATCTGGCGGCCCTTGCCTGGGCGCTGGGCCGGTGCCGCTCGGTGGCCGACGGATTCCGGGTGCTGGCCGCCATGGCCGTGGGCGCCTTCCTGTTTGTGGGACTTACGGCGCCGGTTTGGCTGTCGTTCCTGGCGGCGCTGCCGGGAGCTTATAGTGTGCACCACGACATCCAGGTCACCCAGCTATCCCCCGCCTGCCTGCCCGGACTGTTTGATGACCAGTTTTTTCTGCTCCTGATCGGCAAACGGTTGGCCACCCGGGTGCCGGGAACCAGCCTCCTGGTGCTGACTGGTTGCATTCTCTCTTTGTTGAATGGCCGGCAACTGCTGCGCACCCCGTTCTTCCGCGTCAACCTGGGAGCGCTCGTCCTCTGGGGAGGGATCGTGTTTGGCTGGGTGCCCCGGTCCCTGCTGGCGGCCATTCCCTTGTTGAATCGCGTGGGCCATACGCATACGGACTTTGGCTACCTGTTGGTGATCCACCTGATGATCCAGAGTGCCTTTGGTTTCCAGTGTCTGGCCCGGGAAACTAATGCGGCCCGCGCGACGCGGCACTTGTTCTGGACGCTCTTGATTTTTGCCGCCCTCTTTGGGGTGTATGCCTTGGGCACCCGGCACGAGGCCATTCCGTGGAGCTATTTTCTGTGCGCTGCCGCCGGCGCCATCGGGGCGCCCTGGCTGTTCGTCTGGTTGCGGCGAAACGGCCAACGCGTCTCTCTGGCGGGCTGGTGCGGCATCGTCCTACTGGCCTTCCTGCCGCACTCCCGTTTTGGGTTATATACCAGCGGCAATGGAGAGGTCCTGCTGAAGCCCGGGCCGCGATCCGTGCTCAACGCGCCGCTTCCCTCGCTCGCGCAAATCCAAAGGGACAACACGGGGCCTTTCCGGGTGGTGGGGCTGAACGGGAATTTTGCCGGCGGCGATTATCCGGCGGTTTACGGTTTGGAAGATATCCGCTCGTGTGCGCCGTTGAGCAACGCCCAATTCATGGACCTCGTCCGGGACTTTCCCGGGATGCACTTCGATAACCTCTGGCGTTTGGATGTCGTCGATGCCGACCAGGCCCGCCCCTTGCTGAATCTGCTGAACGTGAAATATCTGTTGGGCGATCCCAAGAAATACGACCCCGCTTTTCGCGGTCCGGAGCGGCGTGACTTCAAGGTGTTGGAGAATCCCGACGCCTGGCCCCGGGCTTTCTTTGCGGACAAAATTGTCCCCATTATCTCAAAGCCACAATTCGTTGATTACCTGATCCAGCACAGCCGGCAGCCGTTTATTGCGCTCAGTGGGGAAGAAATTGCCGGGCAACCTGGTCTGCAACGATTGGCCGCCGCTCCCACCGCGACGATCGCCGCCGGCAGCAACTTTGTGTTGCGGCCCAATTCCACGGCGTTTGATATTCAGAGCCCGTCCGCGGGCATGGTCTGTCTCACCGAAGGACAGTCCCGGGATTTTACGGCCACAGCCAATGGCCAGACGAAGGCGGTGTTGACGGTGAATCAGGCCTTCAAAGGCATTTATCTCGATCAGCCGGGGCGCTACCACATCGAATTCAAATTCCGGCCTCGTTATTGGGGGACAGCGATTCTGCTGTTCTGGATTTCCGCCTTGGGTATCCTGATTTTGGCCGCCCTAAATGCCTGGTCCGGTGCCCGCGGGCATAAAAACTGCGGTGCCAAGGCTTGATGGACCGCATGAACCCAACGACCGCCAGACCGATGGTCAAAACCTGTCACGTGTGCAAGAGCACGCGGGTTTACTATCTGTTTTCGGCCTGTGATTACCGGGTGGTACGATGCGAGGATTGCGGTTTGGTATTCCTGAATCCCCAGCCCAGTGAGGAGGAATTGGCCCGGATCTACGGCGCGAACTATTTCCTCGGCAGCGAGAGCGAAGCGGGACGCCGGGAAGTGAGCGAACTGACCCAGGCCACGGCGCGCCTGTATCTGGCGGAGATCGGCCGCTACCATGGGCCGGCCGGGGGCCGCTTGCTGGAGGTGGGATGCGGCGACGGCGACTTTCTGGTTTTGGCCGAGGCCAGTGGGTGGCAGGTCACGGGCGTGGGAGGCTCGGCCACCGCCTGCGAGCAGGCGCGTAAACGTTTGAAAAACGGCGAGGTGTATTGCGGAGAACTGGCGCAGGTCGCCCTGGCCGGGGAGCAATTTGATTTGTGTGTGGTGGCAGACTTCATCGAGCATGTCCGCTCCCCGCTCGACTTCCTTTTGGAGATCCATCGCCTGCTCAAACCCGGTGGCACTTTATTCATCGCCACGCCTTCCATCGATTCCTGGTCCGCCCGGGTCATGCGGCAGAAATGGATGGAATTCAAAGCCGAGCACTTGATCTATTTCGACCGCCAGACGGTGCAAACTGCGCTGTTCAAATCCGGGTTTCACGAAGTCATTGTGCAGCCGGGCTGGAAAATCCTTACTTTCGACTACATCCGGCTCCATTTTGAACGGTTTCCGGTGCCGTGGATCACGCCGCTGTTGAACCGTCTGTCCCATATCCTGCCCCGGCAGCTGCAGCATCGGCGTCACCGCCTGGTGGCCAGCGGCGTGACGGCGCTGGCGCGCAAGTGCGCGCGCCGGCCGCAGCCGGTGCTTTCGGTGATCGTGCCGGCGTACAACGAAATGAAGACGTTTGCCACGCTGATGGATTCGCTGCTGCGCAAGGAGGTGCCGGGCTTGCAGATGGAGATCATCATCGTGGAAAGCAATTCCACGGACGGCACGCGGGAGGCCGCCTTGAAGTTTCAGGGCCACCCGCGGGTCAAATTGGTGCTGGAAGAGGAGCCCCGGGGCAAGGGCCACGCGGTGCGAAGCGGCCTGCAAGCGGCCACGGGCGATTACGTGCTGATCCAGGACGCGGACTTGGAATATGACCTGGAAGACTACGATGTCTTGTTGGAGCAGCTCCTGGCGGGGCGCAGTGCCTTTGTGCTGGGCTCCCGCCACGGGGGGCGGCATGGCTTGAAAATGCGCCAGTTTGCCGGGCAGTACGGCCTGAGCCTGTTTCTGAACGTGGGCCATTGGTTCTTTGCCACCCTCATCAATCTGCTTTTCTGGCAGCGGTTGCGGGACCCGTTCACGATGTTCAAGATCTTCCGCCGGGATTGTCTTTATGGATTGGAATTCAAGTGCAACCGCTTCGATTTCGATTTTGAGTTGCTGATCAAGCTGATCCGCAAAGGCTATCAACCGACCGAATTGCCGGTGAACTACCGGTCCCGGTCGTTCAAGGAAGGGAAAAAAGTGCGCATGTTCCGGGATCCGCTCACCTGGCTGGCCGTGCTGGCCGATCTGCGGTGGATGAAGTTTGATTTGATGAAGGTGGTCGAAGCGAAAACCATCGCGAGTCGCCGCCCGGCGAAAGGTGAGCCGGCCGCCGTGGCCCAACCAAAATCGTGATGGACTCGCCCGATCAACCAAAGCCGACGGTGGACGCCCATTATCACCGCCACACGGGCAAATTCACGACCCGGCGGATTTCGATGCTGGCGCGCCAGCGGGTGTATGAACGCTTCGCGCAATCCATGCGCCCCGCGCCCGGGGATCGCGTGCTGGATGTGGGCGCCAGCGATGATACGGGGGCCGATTCAAACATGCTGGAACAGCTTTACCCGTATCGCGCGCAGTTGACGTGCGCCAGCTTGAGCGACGGCCGATTGTTACTGGCCGCCTATCCAGGCGTGCGTCATGTGCAAATCGTGGCTGGCCAGCCGCTGCCGTTCAAGACCAACGAATTTGACATTGTCCATTGCAACGCCGTGCTCGAACACGCCGGCTCGCGGCAATCCCAGCGGGAGTTCATCCATGAGCTGTGCCGGGTGGCGCCGCGGCGCTTTATGGCGGTGCCCAACCGCCGATTTCCGGTGGAGCACCACACCTGCCTGCCGCTGCTCCACTGGCTGCCGCGCGCCTGGTTTCGCTGGCTGCTCCGCGGCACCCGTTATGACGTCTGGTCCCACGAGGAAAACTTGAATTTCATTTCCGCGGCGGACATTTGCGCGATGTGGCCAACGCCGGAGCGACCCACGGTCGCCTACGCAGGCCTGGGCCTGGGCTCATGGAAATCAAACCTCTTGATTTACCAGACGGGTTCCCGGGCGTGACGAGAGCCTGGGCCGATTCGGAGGTGCCGCTGGGATTACGAAAATGGCTTCGTGGAGTTTCCGGCGCGGGCACAAAAAAATCCAGCACCCGCAGGTGCTGGATGGCTGTGATCCAAACTGTTTCTTAAGCAGTCCTCCGCTCAGGGAGTGGTGGCGGCGCCCTTCAAGCCGAGCGCCCATTCAATGCCGCCCAGCACATGCGCCTGATACGCCTTGCTGATGTCCACCGAATTCTTGCGGTCCTTGAGGTCCGGGTCGGTATCCCACACGTCTTCGCGATGTCCCAGGGAGGTGTAAAACACGCGGCCGGAGCCGTACATTTTGCACCAGGAAA
>CAYTJG010000263.1:0-2023 GCA_964437865.1 uncultured Bifidobacteriaceae bacterium
GGATGCTCGCGCAATGGGGCAGTTTCTGCGCCCGAGACGGGCGCACTCCGGGGTGGAATGGAGGGCTTGGCGGTCATATCAGGCTGGCTCCTTTTCCCGTACCCCATGAACTAGCCTGGCGGCCGGCGTGGAGGGCGAGGGCTTTGGCCCAAAAGCGATCGCAATGGCTATCGGCAGCCTCGCCAACGAAACGGATATTGCCGCTGGCGGTGGTTTCCTTTTTGATGCCGCGTAGATCAGCACGGAGCCTATCGTCCTTGGCGTAACGCAGGGTGCGATCTTCGTGGGCGGCCCGGAGCGGAAAGGCGAGTTCCTCCTTGACCGGACCTGAAAAGCGGACGGCTTCCACCCGGCGGCCGAAGCGACGGATGGCATTCTCGGCGAGCTGCATCCCCAGGCCGGTGGCGTCCACACAGGCGCGCTTGACGGCGCGAACAGACAGGAGCTGATAGAAGTTGGCCTCCTGCTCGGCAAACGTCTTGCCGCGCATTTCGATCCGCATCCGCTCCCAGAAGACATCACCAATCTTTTCCTCGACGTCGATCACGCTGAGGTCCGTGGTACGGGCGACATCATAACCGAGATAAAGGGACGCAGAGGACGGAAGGGACGAAAGGTAGGCAAAGTCCTTTCGGGCGGAGTCATCCTCACAGGACGCGATCATCTCATAGGTGATGAAGGCGCTGCTTTCATCGGCCGGGATGCAGCAGTATTCCTGGAGCCATTGTTCTTCGTCGATGCACTCGCGATGGATGCGGGCAACAAAATCTGCGCGCGTCTCACTGGCGCCACTAGCAGCGTTGATCTTCTCGACAATCCCCTGATCCACGGCCGTCTGGATCGGCACGGAGTGAAGCGACCAACCCATGGGGTTGCCATGCTCCCGGACGTCCTGGATCAGGGAGTTAAACAGGCTGCCCACACCGCGGTGGGTGGAGATAAGCGAGAGCTGGCCGCCCCATTGGGTGGCAGGCTTGCCAATGGCAAAAGCCTCGCGTTGGAAATCCAGTTTGCGGAGTGCAAACTCGTCTATTTTGATGTGCCCGGTTTTCCCCGCCAAGGCGTCGGGATTCGCGGACACAACATTGATGGTGCGGCCGTTCATAAAACGCAGGACGTAGGCCGTGAGGTCTTTGTCCCCACCAACGACCATGACGCCCAAGTCCTTGCAGGCGTGTTTCAGGACCTTGGCCCAGCGCTTGCAGTACAGCAGATATTGCTTGGCTTGGGTTTCGTCGCGGGAGCTGACCCACACATCCAGCTTGGCGCTTTGCGTCGCGACCTTGCGCACGGAATCGTAGCTGTCCGCGTAACTGAATCCGATCTGGCGGGACTTCTCCACGATCTTGAGGCGCGACCGGTCGTCAATCCAGGCGATCTGAAAGGGCATGAAGTATTTTCCGGGGGCTCTCACAGCAGATTCAACTCCTGTTCGATCTTGTGCAACGTCTCCTCTGTCAGGCCGCCCTTGGACTCCTTGACCTCGGCCAGCACCGCCTGGGCGCGTTCGTAGGCCGCGGCTTTCTGCTCGAGCAGCGCCAGCTTGCGCTCGTCCAGCGAGACCTTCTTCAAATTCAGTTCTTGCGCGATGGTCTTGCGCCCGGACGTAAAATCGCCGGTGACCACCGCCCGGGCGTAACTCCGCCGGAGCACCTCCTCGCGCATCTGATCCAGGGTCCAACGACCCCCAAACTCCGCGCGGAGCCGCTCCTCGTCCTGCTGCTGCCGTTCCGCTTCCTCGTCCAGTGCGCGCTGTTCGGCTTCCCACGCGCAAAACCGGCCCAACTGTGTGTTGAAACCCAGGCTGATGCCGAGTTTGGCCTGCAACTGCTCGCGGATCTCCGCCTGCGAGGTTCCCGAAGCAAACAATCCCTGCCAATAGGCGCGCGCATCGTCCGGCATGCCACGCCAAAGCGCCTTGAGACGCGTCATTTCGCTTTCGCCAGCGCGAAGTTTGCGTAAAGCACTCATTCATGAAAAAGACCGAATCGTTCATTTGTAGCGCACGACGTCAGGAGTGCGG
>CAYTJG010000263.1:2123-4551 GCA_964437865.1 uncultured Bifidobacteriaceae bacterium
GCACGACGTCAGGAGTGCGGGTGCCAGGGCAAATCTCCGCATTTGCACTTCACCGGCTCCAGGCTCCGCCTTCAATTGATCTGTGTTCATCTGTGTTTAGCTGTGGTTAAGCATTTCCCCACGTTCGTGGTCATTCGTGGAATTCGTGTCTACATTTCCAGCCGCGCTGCTTCGCCGGCGTCGGTGATGTTCCAAAGCACCCCCTTGAACTTGGTTTTCAGCCCGATGACCAACCTGTGCGTGTCCAGTTGTTTGAGGACGTCGTCCAGTTCGGCGGCGCCGCAAACGGCTAGCCCGCCAATCTCGGCGTGAATGGTAACGACATGGACCTGGCGGCCATCCTCGCTATGGAGATAGTCGAGGACCTTCTTGGCAATGGATGTTTCGCGGGCAGTCATGGTATCTGGTTTTTCACCACAGAGGCACGGAGACACAGAGATGAAAGTCCTTTGGGGCTCTGTGGTTAATTTCTGTGGTCATTGGCGGCGCTTGAGTTTCAGTTCGGTATTGATGGCGCTCAGCGATTCACGGATGAACGTGAATTCCGCGTTGAACTTATCGAGCATCTTGTCGCGGTCGGCGTCGATCTTCTTGATGGCCTCGGCCAGTTCGAGCCGGGCCTTGCTTTGGGCGGTGTCGATGCGGCCGAACATTTCGGCATGGCGCAGGGTGTTGCCGGCCACGTGGTTGGCAAACTCGTCTTTGCCGGCGAAACGCTCGTGCATCTCTTCCGTGATCTTCACCTGGAGCGGCTGCGGGGCAATGTTCTGCGTGGCGGGCTGCACCATCTGTTTGATCTGCTCGGCCATCAAATCGGCCTGCCGCCGCATGTAATAAACCATGAGCGCGGCACAACCGACGCTGAGGAGCGTGCCGAGCAGCGCCAACACGTTCAGCGTGGCCGGCCAGGTGGGAATTTCTTCGGCGAGGAACATCTTACGAGTGCGAAACAATTGAGTTCGGAGTGCGGAGTTAGGAGTGCCGAGTATCTGATACGCCGGCGATCGTATTCACCTCATTGCTGGCCCGCGGTGCGGCGGCCGATGCGGGGACGGATGCGACCGTAGCGACGACATTCTTGTCGGCGGGTTCAGGCGACTTTCCAGTCGCCTGTTCCCCAGGCGGCGCGGCATCGAAAGCGAATGGGCGGATGATTTCCTGTGGATCGGCGCTGGCGCGCGCAGCTTCGGACAAGCCCGCATGCTGCTGGTGACTCATGAATAGACCGACCAGCGTGACCACGATTCCGGCCACGTCCTCGGTATTCACGATGGCCGCAGCTTTGCCGGCACCGTGCGCCACCAAGATGGCGCCGGCAATCTTCAGGACGGACCGCACAAAAGAGTTCAGTTGATCTGTGTTCATCTGTGTTTATCTGTGGTTACGAAATCAGTTGCAATGGTTCGGCCGGCACCAACTGCGGGCTGATAAAGAGGTCACGCGGGGAAACCCAGTCGCCTTCCATGCAGCGGACGAGCGGCCAAAGCTGGGCGGGACAGACTTCCATGATGGTGTGCATGACGTAGCGCGAACAAAACGTCCGGGCTTCGTTTGCATTCGGAGCATTGAACAGAAACCGGAACAGATCGCCCACGCTGTATTGGATGTGAGCCGCCAGGGCGCGGTCGAATTGCACCTCGAAGGCGGCTGCTAGTTCCGGGGTGAGATCGCGCAGCGTGAAGACCTTCACATACGGAAGTTCGGCAGCCATGGGCAGGCGATCGCGAAGATGCGGCCAGTAAGCCTCATGGATCAGGCCATTCCGCCGCAGGAACGCCGCGTGCTGGGCCTGGCCATGCGTGGCGAAGTCAATGGCTTCGCCCAGCACGTTGCCCGGATGATGCGTCCAAATCAGGATTTTCATGCGACCTTTCTTTGCACCTTTAGCCTTCAGCATTCAGCCTTTAGCCTTTGCTCAGAATCCTTTGCTCCACCCGATGAAGAGGTGTTCGCGCGGGCCGCTGTAAGCGCCGGCATTGTCCCAGCGACCATACGTGCCGCCGACGTCGAACCGGCCGCCCCACAGGTGACCGAATTCCACATAGGCGCCGGCGTCAGTCACGGCGATGGCGCCACTGCCGCCGCCGCTGAGGCTCTTGCCCACGCCGGCGATGGCCACCGGCACAAACGCCATGTTCGTGGCCCAGCTCCAGCCGGTGAAAGCCAGCGGATACGTCGGCGCCCGCAACGTGACCGTGGCCGAGACCAGGCTGAATTGGCCCAGATAATCCACCTCCAGCCCCGGCGCCACGTACTTGCTAAGGTTGTAGGCCAGGAACGCGCCACCGCCCACCTTGTTGCCGCTCGGCGCATCGCCGGCATAGGTGAGGTAAGGCTCAATCGCGTAGTTGGTGGCCGTGGTGAGCCCGCTGCTTTCGATGGCCTCGTAGATTTCCGTGAGGCCGCCGGCAATGGTGTTGGTGCTCGT
>CAYTJG010000263.1:4651-9157 GCA_964437865.1 uncultured Bifidobacteriaceae bacterium
GCGATGGCGGCTGAGAGGATCAAGGCGATGCGGTTGTTTTTTGTGTTCATGGGACTATTGAGGTGATGGTTGATGCTGTTCTTAACTACGGATCGAAAGTGAGCCGGCAAGGTTCCCGCCCGAAGTGAGTGGGCGGGGTGACCCTTTCCCTGATGGAACATTGAAGCCCTGTTGGCGCCGGCTGCTGAAGCTGGTCATGGCCCGGGCGGCGGCGACCGCCGCATCCGGCCTCGGACTGTTCGTTGCGTCCTTCACGCCGTCAACCATGACACAGTTGGAAAAAATGTGAGATGTCGCGGCGACATCTCCCGTCATTTTAGATGTCGCCGCGACATCTAAAATGCGAGTGGGAACGGTCCGCCGGGGAAAAAAGGGAAGATTTAACCACCGATGCACCCAGATCGACACCGGCGGAGAGACACGAATTACGAGAAAACATCAACTGCGTTTAGCGCTGAAGCCGAGTCTTGTAGGGCACGAGGTAACGAGTGCTGGCGCCAAGGCAAAAAACATTCAACAATCAACTTCAACTTTCAATTCTGAAGAGGGCCTCAGCCAATTTGGCGTTGGGCGTTAAATGTTGAGCGTTGAATGTTTCTGAATTTTTTCGAGCAACCCTCTTCCGGGCCACCGCAGGACGGCCTATCGTTTCGAGGCGTCTTGCCAGGTGACGTCATGGTCAAAATCACGCCGCAGCGGCCGGGACGGCCGCGCTCCAACCGCGTCCGTCTCGGCCGCTTACCCGTGCGCACCACGCGGCCACTTCCACCTCAATCAACGCGGGAACAACGTCTCCCTCTCCTCGGGGGAGAGGGCCGGGGTGAGGGCGGTCATTTCCCAGCCGACGCCAGGAGGCTCAAACTAAATTTTTGGCGCTCCGCACTCAGATTCTTCCCGCCCCACCCCTGAAATAAAAAAAAACGCGCCCTTGGCGCGTCGTTCTACCACGAATCTCTCTTGAAGCGAACTTCAAGAGAGATGTCAAAGCCAGCTGTTATTTATCCTTCACCGCAGCCTGCTTGGCGGCGATGGCCTGGTTCTTCCGGGCCAACGCTTCGTCGATTTTCATTTGCTTCTGGTGGTTCTTCTTCTGATTCGCTTTCGGGGATCTATCACCCATAATATTTCTCTATTTCTTTTACTTTGGTTAACTCGCCGGCGGAATACCTGTTTCTCCGCCCGCAGAGATCAGCATGCACCCGAAGGCCGGGCTTGTAAAGGGGGGGCCGGGATAGTGCGGAGTTCAGAGTGCGGGACCCTCGTTTCCGCTTTTTTGCTTTCCGCTTTGTCCCCACTCCGCGTTCCGCACCGCGCCGCGCCGCAGCTCTTGGCGAAGGCGGGTCCGCACTCAATTGTTTTCGCCCAACGACCGATGCACCAGCGTCTCGATATCATCGTCGTTGGCCCGCACCACGGCCTTGTCGCCGCCCTTGATCACCGAACAGCCGAGCCGCTGCAGCGTCTCCATCGGCAATTTCTTGAACGCCTGCCGGATCACCGTCACCGTGCGGTCCAGCAGCGTGCCGCTCTGCGCCGGGGGCAACATCTTCTCGATGCGATCCACCAGCAGCTCGTCCGGCGGCAGCGTCACGCTGTCGCGCTCCTTTTCAAAGCCCACGGTGATGCCGGCGAACTCGCGTGTCTTGGGCTTGTTGAACAGGTCGCGCGCCGCGCCCAGACGCTCCAGCAACGACCCGCGCGCGGCGGTGCATTGCGCCTGGAGTTGGCGGATGTCCGGATCATAGACGACGGCCGCCGCCGTCGCGGCTTTCTGCCGCGCTTCGAATTTCCGGCGCAGACGGCTGCGGAGTTCGGCCAGTTCGACACAGTTTTCTTGAATGAGGTCCAAGGCTTGCATGAGGTTTGATTTGTCGTTGATGGTTTAGGATGAAAATTGACGGGGCGCGGCGGGGTGCGCCGGCCGGGCGGGCATGTGCCCAAGCCAGCGCAGGCGCAAGAAATCCACCAGCGTCCGCCGCGGATAACTGGTGCGGGGACCGGCGGCGGCGCCGCCGCCCAGCAGCTTGGCGCGCGTGTTGTGCCGGATCTGAAATAGCTCGCTCACTTCGTAAGCGTGGTAGGTGGGACGTGTCTCCGGCAGGATCTGGCGAATGACGGTGTCGAAATCCCAGGCGCCGTATTCGGTGGCTCGGCGCACGTCGCCATTGCCCCGGGCCTCGATTTCCGGTCGCCAAAAACGCAACTCCCGGCGCTGGCCGACTGCCGGGTCCGAGAAATCAAAAACCCAGCGCAGGCCCTGGTGCAGCCGGTTGCCTCCTTCCGCCATTTCAAACAGCGCGCGCACACTGCGCCCCGTGTCGGCCACCGCCACGTCAATCTTTACCAGCACGGGTTTCATGGCCGCCCCTCCCGCGTTGACGCCGCGGCCACAACCACCCTCCCCCGGCACGGCCGAAATCCGGGCCGTCCGGAGCCGGAAACCAATCCTTTCGTTTGCCTGTTATTCATACGCCATTGATGTTGCTTTGGTCGATTCGGGGCGGGCCCCCTGGGCTCATGGCCGATTCAGCTCCTTCGCCGGAGCCGCCCGGCATTGGCATATCAAGACGCCAATCCTCGGGCGGCGTTGACTTGTTTAGACGGTTGTTGCAGTAGAACAACCCGAAGACATGCGGATTTTATTGACTTTTACCGGATTCTGTGGCCCAATACCCATATCGTTGCCTGTCATGAGAAGACTTTATACGTCTTTACTAGACATTGTCAACGTCTTTTTTAGACACAATGCAAAAATCATCGTCGCAAGGTCCGGAGATACTGGCTATTTGCAAGCGTTTGGGTCTCACGCTGGCGCAATTGGCAGATCGGGTGCCCATGAAGGCCGAGACCATGCGCAAGGTCGTCAAGGGCTATCAGCCCGCCTCCGAGCGCACCATGCAGAACATCCGGAATATTGAGCAGATACTGACACATCGACCGGAGGGATTGCCAGGCTCGTCCGCGGCGGGGCCGTCGCCGTACGGCATCATGAAGCTGGAGACGCTGCAACAGAATTTTATCGAGGTGGCCGAGCAACTGCCAGCCGCCGTGCCACCCGCCCGTCGGACCATCTTGAACAACCTGCACGCCATGCTCGATGAAATGGAACGACGCGAGCCGGCGGCCCCCGCGGCCACCGACGGTCCGCTCACCGAAGCGCAGCGCATCGCCAAGCAAGCCAGCGAGAAACTCTGACGGCCCGCGCTAATACAAAGCCAGTGGCGGCGGTGTCTATTGAGTGCTAGCGTTGCTAGGAGTCCCTATGAAACCATTAACGCTCATTTTGGGATGGCTGAATAACAGTGCGCAACCACCGGAGGCGCAGTCCCCCATGGTCGCTGCCGCCACCACCTCGTTCGTCTCCTTCCTGTTCGTCTCGTGCCTCAACCTGTTTTTTGTCACCGACCGCCAATTCTGGTGGGAGGAATTGCTGGTTTGCACCACGATCCCGATCCTCCTGGCGTTCATTGCGTTGTATCGCACCGCCTGGCATCACGAACTGCGTCGCACCACCCGGGCGCTGCTGGTGGCCCTCACCTCCTGTGCCGTTTTCGGCGCCGTCGCCATTGGCACATTTCTGGCGACCCTGGCGGCGACCCTGGCTTACGCCAGTTGCCTCGACCGTTTCCTGGCCTTCCATTATTGATTCCGAAAAAACGTCACCGCCCAAACCTCAATCCCGCACAGGTCGTCAGTCACTTCGGCCTTGGGCGTTGAATGTTGAGCGTTGAATGTTTGGTCCCGTCCCGTCTTGGCAAAAGCGCAGAACCCGCTATGCTCGTTCCGGTTCGGCTGTGGGCTCCCGTAGCTCAAATGGATAGAGCGCGAGTTTCCTAAACTTGTGATCACGGTTCAATTCCGTGCGGGAGCACCAAACGGCTCGTGATACGCAAACTGGCTCCTTGGTGGTTGCTGCTCGCGGCGGTGTTCGTTGCCTCCGCCGGTGACACGAATTATTTCTGCATCGTCTGCGGCAAGGGGCCGCTGACGGGTCATCTCTGGCTGCATCCGCGCGGGGCTATTTGCGACGATTGTGAAAAACTTCCCGACCACTGCTCAATCTGCGGCCTGCCGGTGCGGCCCGGCGACGGCCATATCCAAACGGGCGACGGCCGCATCATCTGCAAGTTCGACAAGCCGAACGCCATCATGACCCAGGAACAGGCGAAGGACCTCTTTGAAAGCACGCGCGACGCGGTGGTGGATTTGTACGGCCGGCAATTCGCCCTGAAATATCCCGAGGTGACGGTGAATCTCTTTGACGTGGATTACTGGTCGGAAAAAGGCAATGCCAACGGCCTGCACAAATTCGGTTTTGCCCACACCCGCAAGTCCGCCGCCGGCGTGTGCACGCACGAGGTGATCATGTTGAGCGGCCGCACGCGCCAGGAAATGACCGCCGTGGCCGCGCACGAATACACGCACTTGTGGATCAACGAGAATTGTCCCGAAAGCCACCAAATCGACGGCGACACCGTGGAGGCCATCTGCGAATTGACCGCGTAC
>CAYTJG010000264.1:0-9146 GCA_964437865.1 uncultured Bifidobacteriaceae bacterium
TCTTGCCCGATGGCGTTGACCGTCAGGCCGTTGATGTCGGTTGGAATGGTCACCTCACCGCCGGAACCGTTGTATCCGATTATGGCCAGCGTATGGCCGTCGGCGTTGGTCGTGTAAGTCCAGGTGCCGTAACTGTTCGTGTAAGTGCGTTCGATTTGTACGGTCAGGGTGGCCACCCGGCTGGTGACGCTGCCGTAGGAGTTGGTAACCACCACTGTGTACGCGCCTGATTGTGAGCCCGGGACATCGTCGAATTTGAGAAAGAAATTCGTGGCGTCCGCCAGGGCCTGGCCGTCGGAGAACCACTGATAAACGAGCGGAGGAACCCCACCGGCAACTACTTCCAGTTCAACGGCAGACCCCGCCAGCACCGTTTGACTTTGCGGCGGTACCACGATCGTCGGGCTCAAGCTCAACCTCACGGTCGGCCCACCGGCAAAAGTGGCACCCCAGCCAGTCGTGCCGGGCAAATAATAGACCGTCACACTTTCGCCCGAGAACACCGTCAGGGTGGCCGTGGGGGCGTTCCCGGTGAAGAATACATTGGTCAGGCTGGAGACGATGACCAGGCTGAGGCTGGAACACCAAGCGAATGCGTAATCCCCGAGGTTGGTGACGCTGCCGGGAATGGTCACGCTGGTCAGCCCGGAGCAATACGCGAACGCATCGTCCCCGATGCTGGTGATGTTGGTGCCAATCGTGATGCTGGTCAGGCTGCTGGGCAGGAGACTATCCGAGAACGCGCCCTGCCCGATGGCGTTGACCACCAGGCCGTCGATTTCGGTTGGAATGGTTACATCAGCGCTGGCACCGGTGTATTCGGTGATGGTCAGCGTAAGGCCATCGGCGTTGGTCGTGTAATCCCAGATGCCGTCACTGTTCGTAAAGGCTTGGCCTTGCACCACGGCAGGCAGCGCCAAGAAAAACAGCCACAACAGCCTCGCGGCGCAGGTGCTGCCGGAGTGCCCTGCGATGATGTTCGGGAAGATCGTTTTGGTAATCAAAGCTCCTGTTTCCATGGGTGACTCCTTCAGTTTGGATTGCGGAGAGTCCGGAGTTGGTCTGTTGATGAATCTCTGGCATTTTCGATTAAGAGGATGAGGACGGTTTGGTGGCGGCGGCAGCCGCGCCGGGCTCCTGCGCGGCGGTGATTGGACAGGTGGGGCGCTGAAGGGCGGCAACGTCGAGGTATGCATCCTCCGCCGGAGGGAAGCTGAGTTTGAAGTTGTCGCGCCCCGCTTCGAGTTGTCAACGGCCCCGCGTTTCGGCTGATCCCCATACGACGCCATGCACTCGAGAACATGCCGTCTGGCTGCCATCCATTAACAGTTAGACAGCGCTCAAGCCTATGAGCAATTATGAGCGCCGGCTGTGAAAAGTCGAGTTTTTTATCAGGCGTGCTTAAGTGCCTGCACAGTTGCTCTAAAGCATGGAACGGGTCAGCGGCGGAAGAGGCACGTTTTAGCCGCTGGTGCTTTGGTTGGTTTTTATCCGCGGTTTTCCAGGGTGTCCACCCTGTGACAAAAAATGGATACGAAAGATCAAAAATTGAGCAGCACCAATAAAAAAAGCCCTGAAACGTGAGTTTCAGGGCCGTAAATTGGTTGCGGGGGCAGGATTTGAACCTACGACCTTCAGGTTATGAGCCTGACGAGCTACCGGGCTGCTCCACCCCGCGATCAAGGGACAAGATCATCGCACATGCCTTCCCGTCCGGCAAGCCTTTTAAATCTGATTAAAATGGATTCACGCCGTAGCGGAGCCAATAGCCGGGTAATTTCAGGAATTCCAGCCGCATCCGCTTGTTGAGGCCGCTCCGTTGCCAGTCGGCCCGGGCAAAGCCGAAGTAGGCCGGGCGCGAATAAAAGCGTACCCCGGGCACGAAGTGGGCGAAGGTCTTTTCGGCGCGGCGGGCGTGGTACCAGGACGTGACCACGATGGCGCTCTTGACCTGCTCCGTCCGCAGCAGCGTGCCGGTGAAGAGGGCGTTTTCGCGGGTGGTGGTGGAATTGCTTTCCAATTCGATGGCCTGCGCGGGCACACCGTGGCTCAGCAACAGCCGCCGGTTGATCTGGTCGTCGCCGGCGCCGGTGACGATGATGCGCGGGGCGGCGTGGAGCTGATACAGTTCGGCGGCGCGCACGGCCCGCTCGTGCTGGCCGCCGCCCACCACGATGAGCACGTCGGCCGTCACCGGCCCGCTGTCCACGGTGAGGAACTTCTCCGGATAAAACCACGCCGCCAAGCCCAGCAAGACCAGAATCAACGCCGGCCACTTGAGCAGTTTGAAACAGAACTTGATCATTCAGAATTTATAATTCCAAGCGTGGGTAACGTATTTCTCCTGCGCCAGTTTTTCAATTTCTTTGAGTGGTGGATCGGCCAGCGGGTCATCGGCCCCCCAGGCCTGGCGCAGTGCCGCTTTCACGGTCGCGGGAGGCAGGCGCAGGTTGGTGACAAAATCGCGGTGCGTGCGACCCGCGCGATAGTCCGGCTCCAGCGAGGGCATCCGCAGCAGTTCGGCGATGAGGGCGAGGTTGCAATCCAGCAGCAGGGTGCCGTGGAAGAGCAGGAAATGTCGGCGGCGGCGCTGGGCATTGCCCGCCACCTTCAGCCAGGCGTCGGGGGAGGCGGGCGCGGCCACCGCCAGATCCGTATGGCCGCGCACGGCCACCGCGAGGCCGGGCGCGCCGAGCGCCGCCTGCACCGCCGCGCGGTTATGTTCCATGATGAAGGCGTTGGCGGCGGAGATGTTGCGGGTGGGGCCGTCGGTGGTGATCCGGAGGACCAGGCTGTAATTCAAGCCGCCGGGCAATTGCACCACCGTGCCGCCGCCGGTGCAGCGCCGGAAGATCGGCACGCCCCGTTGTTCGCAGGCCGGCACGTTCACCTCGGTGGCCACCCGGTTGGCGTAGCCCAAGACCACAAACGGCGCCGGCGGTTCCCAAAACCAGAGCGTTTCGCCGCCGTGGCCGGCTTCACACCAGTCCAATAACGCCTCATCCGCCGCCAGCAACCCGGCGGCGGAGGGCAGGGTGAGGTCCAAATACTGCATGACTCCGCCCGAGCATCATAACGGGACGGGCGCCGGGAGGGCAGTCCAACTTGCATTATTTTTGTTTAACGACGCGGGCGGTAGTATTTTGACTCGCCTTGGAAGGACAAATTCGGTTTGATATGCGAAGGTCATTTGTTGTCCAAGAGAATAGAGTGAAATCATCCAACCAAGAAAACTACGGCTCGCGCGCCCCGGCCACCGCCGGCGGCAATGGCGATAAATTGTCTGAATCCTTCCGGTCGGTCTTTGAGCTGGCGCTGGAGAGCCAGGGGACCGAACGCACCGCGCAACTGCTGGAGAAGCTGGCGCATGAATTGCGCTCCACGCCGCGCCCGGCCGGCGGCCAGACCACGCCGTATCTGAACACCATTCCGCTGGACCTGCAACCGGAGTATCCCGGCGACCGCGCGGTGGAGCGGCGCATCAAGAGCATCCTGCGCTGGAACGCCATGGCCATGGTGGTCAAAGCCAATTCCACGACGAACGTGGGCGGGCATATCGCCTCGTTTGCCTCCTCGGCCACGCTGTACGAGGTGGCGCAGAACCATTTTTTCCGCGGGCGCACGGAGGATTTTCCGGGCGACCAGGTTTATTTCCAGGGGCATGCCGCTCCCGGCATGTACGCGCGCGCTTTCATGGAAGGTCGCCTCGACGAGGCGCACCTCCAGAATTTCCGCCAGGAACTGGCCGAGGGCGGCGGTTTGTCCTCGTATCCCCACCCGTATTTGATGCCGGAATTCTGGCAGTTTCCCACCGTGTCCATGGGGCTGGGGCCCATCATGTCGCTGTACCAGGCGCGTTTCAATCGCTACTTGCAGGCTCGCGGGCTCACCCATTGGAAGGAAGAACCGAAAATCTGGGCCTTCCTGGGCGACGGCGAGACGGATGAGCCGGAATCGCTGGGCGCCATCACGCTGGCGGCGCGCGAGAACCTGGACAACCTCATCTGGGTGGTGAACTGCAATTTGCAGCGGCTCGATGGTCCGGTGCGCGGCAACGGCAAGATCATTCAAGAACTCGAAGGGACCTTTCGCGGCGCAGGCTGGAATGTGATCAAGGTCATCTGGGGCAGCGATTGGGATGATCTATTCCGCCGGGACAAGACGGGGCTGTTGCTCAAGCGCATGGAAGAATGCGTGGACGGCGATTATCAGAAATACGTGGTGGAACCGGGCAGCTACACGCGCAAACATTTCTTCGGCAAGTATCCCGAGCTGCTCGAACTGGTAAATCACCTCAGTGACGAGCAGATTAGCAAGCTGCTGCGCGGCGGCCATGATGTGCGCAAGATGTACGCCGCCTACCGGGCGGCCATGGACCATCGGGGCCAGCCCACGGTGGTATTGGCCAAAACGGTCAAGGGCTACGGCTTGGGCGAAGCCGGCGAGGGCAAGAACATCTCGCATCAGCAGAAGAAAATGAACGAGAAGGAACTGCGCGAGTTCCGGGGGCGGTTCAATATTCCGGTGGACGACGATGTGATCGCCGAAACGCCGTTCTTCCGTCCCGCGCCGGACAGCGTGGAGATAAAATATCTCCTGGCGCAGCGCCAGAAGCTGGGTGGGTTTGTGCCCGCCCGCGTGGTGAGTTCGGTAACGCTGGAGGTGCCCCGAATGGACTCTTTCAAGGAGTTCTTCGCGGCCGGCAAGACGGAGATTTCCACCACGACCGCCTTTGTGAACATTCTCCGGACGCTCCTGCGCCACAAAGCGATTGGCCGGCACGTGGTGCCGATCATTCCGGACGAGGCGCGGACGTTTGGCGTGGACGCCTTGTTCAAGGATTATGGCATCTATTCGCCCAAGGGCCAGCTTTACGAGCCAGTGGACAACAAGTCGCTGCTGTATTACCGCGAGACAACGGATGGCCAGATTCTCGAGGAAGGCATCAGCGAGTCGGGCGCCATGGCGTCGTTCCTGGCGGCCGCCACCAGCTATGCCTCGCACGGGGTGCCGACGATTCCGTTTTACATTTATTATTCGATGTTTGGCCCGCAACGGGTGGGCGACTTGTTCTGGCTGGCGGGCGATATGCGGGCCCGGGGCTTCCTGCTGGGCGCCACGTCCGGACGCACCTCGCTGAATGGCGAAGGTTTGCAGCACCAAGACGGCCACAGCCTGCTGCACGCCGGCACCATCCCCACTTGCCTGACGTATGACCCGGCGTTCGGTTTTGAAATTGCGGTCATCGTGGCCGATGGCTTGCGCCGCATGTACCTTGAGCACGAGGACGTTTTCTATTACCTGGCGCTCTACAATGAGAGTTACACGATGTTGCCCATGCCCGAGGGCGTGGAGGACGGCATCGTCAAGGGATTGTACAAATTCAAGCCGGGTCCGCAGAGCGGGATCAAGGCCCACCTGTTCGGCAGCGGCTCCATCCTGCAATCGGCTTTGAAAGCCCAGGCCATCCTGGCTGAGAAGTACGGCGTGAGCGCGGATGTCTGGAGTGCCACCAGTTACAAGCTGCTGCGGACGGATGCCATTCGTTGCCAGCGGTGGAACATGCTGCATCCCACCGAACCGGCCAAAAAATCATACCTCGAAACCTTGCTGGCCAAGGAGACCGGGCCGTTTGTGGCAGTCTCCGATAACATCCGCGCGGTGCCGGACCAGATTGCGTCATGGGTGCCGGGCGGTTTGCTGACCCTGGGCACCGATGGTTATGGCCGGAGCGACACGCGGGCGCGCCTGCGGCGGTTCTTTGCCGTGGACGCCGAGTGCACGGTCATCGCCACGCTATATGCGCTGGCGGAGAAGAACCTGATTGCGCGCAAAGTAGTGGCGCAGGCCATCAAGGATCTCGAGGTGGACCCGGAAAAGGTCCAGCCGCAGATCCTATAGGTTCTAGCAGCGGAAATGTGCGTGAGCCGCCTATAGCTGTTCCTGCCCGTTGGGGCCTGGCACGGGGCCGTTGATTATGGAAATCAGCGGCAGAAACATGGCGATGACGATGCTGCCGACCACGACGGCCAGGAAAATGATCATGGCCGGTTCCAGGAGCGAGGTCATCGCGGTGACGGCATTATCCACCTCCTCATCGCTCGTATCCGCGATGCGCATGAGCATGTCCGGCAGGGCGCCAGTCTGTTCGCCCACGTCCACCATGCCGCCCACCATGGCCGGGAAAATCCGGGAGGCCCGGAACGGATCGGCCAGGGTGCCGCCTTCCTTCACATTCTCGTGGATTTTGGCGATCATGTCGCCCACCGCCACGTTGCCGGCCGTTTCCTTGACAATGTTCAGCGCCTGCAGAACGGGCACGCCGCTGCCTAGCAGCGTGCCGAGCGTGCGGGTGAAGCGCGCGAGCGATAATTTGGAACAGACCTGGCCGACGACCGGCACCTTCAATTTGAAATGATCGTACCACCAGCGGCCGGTGTGGGTGTGAATGAAGTACTGGAAGACCGCGATCAAGCCGGCCAGGGTGAGGCCCACCGCCAAAACATGATGCTGGCACAGCTCGCTGACCTGCATTACCGCCAGGGTGAAGGCGGGCATCGACCGGCCGGGAACGAGGCCTTCAAAGACCGATTGAAAGCGCGGGATGATGAAAAGCACCAGGAGTGCAATGATGCCGATGGCCACCAGGATGACCGCGGCTGGATAGAACATGGCGGCCTTGATTTTGGCCCGGATTTTGATCGCCTTTTCCATGAACTCGGCCTGCCGCCGCAGCACCACCTCCAGCACGCCGCCCAACTCGCCGGCCCGGACCATGTTCACATAGAGGGAGCTGAAGACCTTGGGGTGCGCCGCCAGCGCCTCGGACATGGTGCCGCCGTTTTCCACTGTGCGGGAAATATCTGCGATCACGCGCCGCAGGGCGGGGCTGCGCTCCTGTTCGTGCAGCAGCCGCAAGCCGCGCAGCAAGGGCATGCCCACATTCACCAGGGTGGCCAACTGGCGGGTGAACACCGTCAGGGCCGCCGGCCGTACTCGCCCCGTCGTCCATTCCTGCGACCACAGGCGCGTCTGGCGTATCGGCAGCGAGTGCGATTGAACGGGATTCACCAGGCGCACCATCGTGGGAAACAACCCCATTTCCTTGATGCGCCGGAGCGCCTCGCTTTGATCCATCACGTCCAGCGACCCCTTGCTCCTCAGTCCGCCGGCGTCCACGGCTTCATATGCGTAATTGGACATGGCAACCTCACATTCCAGGTTAGTTATGGCACTGCTCTGTATCAGTTGGACCGCGGTGGGGCAAAATAGTGTCGCGGAAAATGACGGGTCACTCCGGTCCGCGCCCGTCCCGGGCGCTGAGGCGTACGGGCGTTGCGGCTGCTGGCGCATCGAGCGGCGCGTGGTGGAGCGGCCGTTCGTTTTGGCGCGTGCGGTTGGGGGGGCGGCTGGCTCAGAATCACGTCGCAGCGCCCGAGACGGGCGCGATCCGGGGCGATTCCGAAGGCGCGCCCCAGTTTGTCCTCAAGCCGCCGCCCGTTGATACCGATAATAATGGGATTTAGAGATGTAATAGGCTTCCATGAGATTGAACACCTGGTTGACCGGGCTTGTCTGGGTGGGCTGCCGGCTTTGGGCCGTCGGCCGCTCCCTGCCTGCTTGTCTCTCCTCTTCCGCGCGTCTCCCGATGGTCGGGGTGACCGTTCTTGCTTACCTCATCATGTCGCCGGCTGGCTCGGGTCAATCCAACACGGTGTTGACTCAACTGAGCCAGGTGCAAGCCCTTTCGCTGGAGCAGGCCCGGAGCGGTTATCCGGTCCGCCTGCGGGTTTCGGTTACTTACTGCGACCCGGAATGGTCGATGATGTTTATCCAGGATGGCACCGGTTCAGCCTATGTGGAGCGCAACCGTGCTTACAGTGACCCCTCCTGGCTGTTGCAGCCGGGGCGGGTTGTGCTGCTGGAAGGAGTGACTGTCGCGGGGGTCATTCAAGCCAACATTCGGGAGACGAAATTGACCGTCACGGATGAAATCGATCTGCCGGTACCGTCCGTCTTTGGCAGCGAAGAGGCGTTTCACAGCACGAGTGACTCGCGGTGGGTCAAGGCGAGTGGTTTTGTTACCAGTGTCGTCCAGCAGTTGGGGACAAAGTCGGAATTGCAGATGCGGGTGGAGAGTGGTAGAACGGTTAAACTGGCGATTTTGGGCAGTGACCCGCTGAAGGCTGAAGCCCTGCGGGGATACTTCCTAGAGGTGACCGGCGTATTGGGATTGGACTTGGATCGCGATCAAAAGCCGACCGGAACCAAAATGATCTGGAGCCCGGGTCTTTCCTGGGTGCGGAAGGTCCGGCCCATTCCGATTACGCCGATCGCCTCGCTTCCGGAGCCGTCCAAGTTCAGCCCATCCGGCCTGCCGGGGCGTCTTCGGGGCGCGGTCATCAACGAGAAGGCCGGCTCATATGTGTTCTTGCGCGACAGCTCTGGCAGTGTGCGGGTCAATTTTGACACCCCTATCTCGTACAGCCCGGGCAGACCCGTGGAAGTCATTGGGGTGGTGGAGAGACAGGAGGAAGCGGTCGTGCTCAACCATGCCATTATGTTGGGTTCGAACGCGTTGCCCGAGGAGGTGGCGAGGCCGGCCTTGTTGGCCACACCCTCCCGTGCCAACACCAATCTGGAGGAACTCACACAAGTCATTCAGGTCCGCAATCTCTCCCAGGCTGAGGCTGCGCGCGGCCATCCGGTCCACATTACGGGAGTCATCACCTACAGCGACGTCCAGAATGGCGTGCAATTTGTGCAGGATGGTTCCAGTGGCATCTATCTGGCCCTCAACCACAAACAGTTCGATAAGCTGCCGGCGGTCCGCTCGCGCGTGGAAATTCGCGGCTTCAGCGGACCGGGGGAATATGCCCCGGTCATTGAGGGGGAACAGATCCGGGCTTTGGGGGAAGGGGACTTCCCGGCGGCCAATCCGGAGGGCATCTGGACCTTGATGAGCGGCAGTCAGGACAGCCAATGGGTGACGGTCAGTGGGATGATTCGCCATCAAGCGCTGGAGGAAAGCAACAGTGTATTGACGCTATCGATTGGGAACTCCCTGCTCAAGGTGTTCGTGCCGGACGCGACGGGTCAGCCGGCCCCGGACAATTTTGAGGATGCCTTTGTGGAAATCCAAGGCG
>CAYTJG010000265.1:0-8987 GCA_964437865.1 uncultured Bifidobacteriaceae bacterium
CGCCGGACAACAAGATAAATTCCAGCCACTGCAATAAGAGATGCTCGCCTCCAGCCATTGCCGCGTCGTATGCCAAAATCCCAAGACCGCTAAAAATGGCCACGATCACCGCCGGCATACCCACGGTCATGAACCAAAGCAGCCGGCCAGCTCCACGAGTGGTAAAGGGCAGCGTTAGCAAGACCCGCCCATATCCAGCATCGAATTCACGAGCCACGCCAGGAAACCAAATAACAAACGCGAACCAGAAAAACCATACTGCCTTCGTCATTGGCAAAATGAACCCCATAAGGAAGGAAGCAAGGCAAAGCGCCACCCACACCAGTTTCTGCCTCCTCAGCTTGTCCAAGATGATTTCTTTCACGCGGCCCCCTATTCTTTCGCCAGCGCCACAAACAAATCCTCCAGCGTCAGGCGCGTCAGCGTGAGCTCGCGCGCGCCGTTGGATTCCAGCCAAGCCCGCGCGTCACTCTGCTGATCCAGCAAGGCGTGCCAGCGGTCTTCCGTCCGTTTGAGAATGATCAGCCCGGTGCGATTCGCAAAGAGGGTCCCGTTCGTCGAAAAGAACTCCGCCACCCGGAACCGGTCCACGATTTCATCGGTGCGCCCCTCCAGCAGCAGCTTGCCTTCCTTGATCATGCCCACGTGATCGGCAAACCGCTCGATATCCGAGAGGCCGTGCGACGAAATCAGCACCGTGTGCTTGCCATCCTCGACCGCCTTGAGCAACTCGCCAAACACTTGCTGCTTGGACACCGCGTCCAGCCCCGTCGTGGGTTCGTCCAGGATCAACACCTCGGGCCGGCGCGAGAGGGCCAGCAGCAGGCCCAGCTTCGTCTTGGCCCCGAACGAGAGCGTGACAATCTTCTCCTCCGGGTCCAGGTGAAACGCGTTGAGCAGCGCCGTGCAATAAGCCTCATCCCACTCCGGATAAAACCCGCGCACGAACCGGATGGCCTTGCCCACCCTGCCCCATACCTGGAAGTTCAGGTCCGGACTCACATACGCCGTGCGCTGCTTGAGCGCCACTTCGTCAGCATGATGGTCCAGTCCCAGCACGCGGATGGTGCCGGCGTCGTTGCGCCCCATGCCAAAGATCATGTCGATGGCCGTGGTCTTGCCCGCGCCGTTGGGGCCGATGAGCCCGTAGATGGCGCCCAGTGGCACGGTGATATCCAACGGGCCGAGGGTAAAGGCCGGATACCGCTTCACCAGCCCGCGAATTTCAATGGCATTGCTCATATCAAATCCCACCTTTTTTGTTGGAACGTTTCTCCCGCAAAATCTCCTGGGCCAGATCGGCAAGCTCCGCCGCGTTCAAGCCAGCTTCGCCGGCCTCCCGGAAGCCCGCGCGCAATAAATCACGGGCCGCCGCCAGCTTGGCTTCCCGGCTGCGATCCCCGCCCTGCTCCGCCACGAACGTGCCCAACCCCTGCCGGCGATAGACGATGCCCTCCCGCTCCAATTCCTCGTAGGCGCGTTTGACGGTGATGACGCTCACCAGCAAGTCCTCGGCAAACTGGCGAAACGATGGCAGCGCCACGCCCGGCTGGAGTCGCCCCTCGGCAATCTCGCGCTTGATGCCGTCCACGATCTGCTGGTACAGCGCGCCATCCGCCGCCGGTGAAATGGGGCGGATCAATAGTCTGGGACGCGCTTCGGTCATTTGTTACTCTGTATATACTTACTATATACAGTAGTGTCAAGCGGTTTTTGTCGAGGAGCAGATAAGCTCGGAAGCATGATCAGAGTGCAAGCAACGTCCCAATCAGTGTTTTTTCACGTACGGCGTCATAATCAGTTGCCCGTCTCGATGCGCTGCCACAGGACGTTGTGCGTGCAGCCATCGCTGCCGCGGGTCCCAAGGCAGAAAATCGAGTGCCACTTGAAATTATCAAGCCCTGGGCTAGATTCACGCAAACTTTTACAAGGAGTCCATTTATGAGCGTCAATCCAATCCCGAGCGGCTACACCAGCATCACTCCGTATCTGTACATTCGAGGAGCAGCCGACGCCATCCAATTCTACAAACAAGTGTTCCATGCGACCGAACGAATGCGGCTGCCTGGGCCGGACGGAAAGATCAGCCACGCGGAAATCGAAATCGGAGGTTCAGTCATCATGCTGGCCGACGAAGCGCCCGAACGCGGCGCAAGAAGTCCACACGCAATCGGCGGTTCACCGGTGAGCCTGCTGGTTTATGTCCCCAATGTGGACGAGGTATTTAAGCTGGCGGTGGCCGCCGGCGCCAAGCAACTCAGACCGGTGGAAAACCAATTTTACGGTGACCGCTCTGGCGGGTTTTCCGATCCTTTCGGCCATTTGTGGTATGTTTCAACACACGTCGAGGATGTGTCGCCGGACGAATTGCAAAGGCGGATGGCGGCCATGCGGAAATAAGGCGGACAGAGGTAGCGGAATGCAAATCCAAATGAAAACCGGATGACGTGATGCGGGACCCGTTTTCATCAAGGCTGCGGCACGGCAAGTGTGCGAAGCGGGAGGCCGCAGACCCATCCGCCTTGGCGCCTTAGTCGCACCACCACGTTTAACTCAACGGACACAACTGCTTCACCGCGGCGACCAATTCTGACCCATTTCGCTTTTGAACGAATTTGCTCGCACCCAGGGCCAGCAGTTTGTCCGCGTTGGCCTGCGCGACTTCGCCGCCAGAATAGAGAATTACTGGCACGCCTTGGTGATTGCGCCTCATGAAGTCCATCAGCACCAACCCGCTGTCACCCGATAGATTGACGTCGATCACCATCGCCCCAAAGGACATTCCTTCCGCCTTGCGCAAGGCTTCATCGACATTTTGGGCGGTCAACGCCGTATAGCCAGCCTGCTCCAGTAAGAGTCTGATTAGGTCGAGCATCACGACATTGTCGTCCACGTATAGAATCCTCTTGCTCATCTTTGAATTATTACTGACCGAATCGCCAAGGCAACCACATTTTGATAAGTCAACGAAAAAGGCGTTGAACCGGTAAGACAGGGGGAGGCGGAGGATTACACAGCCCACGTAGCGCCATTTGGCCGACGGCCCTGGACCAGGCCTTGAAGCTCCGCTTATCGAACCGGTAGCACATCCGAACCAAATCCCTTCCCGCCCAACCCGGCACCCTGGGTCTCCACAGAAACCGGGCCACAATGGCACTACCAAGTCTGATTCCCTTTCAAATGCCCCTTTGGCAGCGCCTGAGGGGCCATTACCGCCCGTCAAGCCGCCAAAATATGGTACACATTCGGCAATAGAGGGAGTGTTTCGATTTAACTTGTCAAATCTGCTCGAATGGTTATTATTACGAAGTCTGTAAGAAGAAGTGACCTTTCGACCATGGAAAATCACTCAAGTGAACTGCGTTCAGTGGTGATTTGAAACCCGGCAACCGGGAACAGACGAAAGCAATGATACAGCAGGCAAACAATCAGCAAATGAGCACAAAACTGTTCGTCGGAAACATATCATTCAACACCACAGAAAACGATCTGCATGATGCCTTTGCGGCGCATGGTCAGGTTGTGGAAGCCAACCTGATGATGGATCGGACGACGGGCCGTTCACGCGGGTTCGCTTTTGTCACCTATGCCACGCCGGAGGAAGCGCAGAAAGCGATCGAGGCCATGCATGGCCATCAGCTCGACGGCCGGTCCTTGACCGTGAATATCGCGCGCCCGAAAGAGGAACGGCCGGCCGGTGCCAGTGGCAGCCGTGACCGCGGTCCGCGTCGCGAATACGGCGGTGGTTCAGGCGGTGGTGGCGGATATAATGCCGGTCCCGGCGCCGGTGACCGTCGCGAACGCTATTAATCGAACCGTTCCCGGGCGTTTACCGCCCGCGTAAAGTTCGCTTCAAGAATTTGCCATAGGGACGGCGGCCTGGTTGCCTTGGCCGCCGCCCATATCTTCAAGTTTTTATATTTCTCCGACCGAAGGTTGCGTCTGTCGGGCGACGCCAACGTTTGCCTTCCGAGCGCGCCGCGCCTGCCAACCGGCGCGCTCAAGCCTGCCCAACACGCCGCCTTGAGACCACGCTCGGCCCGAGCCGCTGCGCGTTATCCACACCGCTATTCCGTTGTGATCGCTCAGGTCTGCGTGCCGCCGCGCTACGCTCGCGGCGCGCACGGAGTGACGCGCCCCACCGTCGCCTGAAACGCCCGGAGGTAGGGCGCGTCTCTCCGAGCGCGCCGCGCCTGCCAACCAGCGCGCTCAAGCCTGCCCAACACGCCGCCTTGAGACCACGCTCGGCCCGAGCCGCTGCGCGTTATCCACACCGCTATTCCGTTGTGATCGCTCAGGTCTGCGTGCCGCCGCGCTACGCTCGCGGCGCGCACGGAGTGACGCGCCCCACCTAACGTCTCGCAATTCCGCGGGTCGAACTCATTCTCTCAGTACAAAAAATGCGGGCTCCACATTCCGAGCTTAGAACTCAATTGATTGTGCCAAGGACCATCTGGTCTCACCCCCGCCGCCCACAATCCACCTTGAACCGGGCCGCCTAAAATAGCACCCTATTCGCCTTATGATTTCCGCCGTGATTGTGGCCGCCGGCAAAGGCACACGCATGGGCGCCAACGTGGACAAGCTCTGGTTGCCCGTGGCCGGCCGACCCGTCGTGGCCCACACCTGGAAGCAGTTCAACGACGCCGAGGGCATCGATGAGATCGTGCTCGTCGTGCGCGACGGCATGACCACCGATTTCGCCGAACTGGCTGTCCAATATGCCTTTACAAAGACATTTCGCATTGTGATCGGCGGCGCCGAGCGTCAGGATTCCGTTTGGAACGGCCTCGCCGCACTGTCTCCGGCCGTTGAAATCGTGGCCATCCAGGACGCCGCCCGGCCCTGCACCACGGCCGAGCTGATCGCCGCCACGGTTCGGGCCGCCCGCGAAACCGGCGCCGCCGTGGCCGCCCAACCGGTGGCTGACACCCTCAAGGAAACCGACGACGGCCAGACCATCGCGCGCACGGTGGATCGTTCCAAACTGTGGTCGGTGCAAACGCCGCAGACGTTCCGGGTGGAGGTCATCCGCCGGGCGATCGCCGCGGCGCGCGCGCGCGGGCTCCAGCTCACCGACGATACGGCCGCCTGCGAGCTCATCGGCCAGCCGGTGCAATTGGTAAAGACCCCCAACCCCAACCCGAAGGTGACGGTGCCGGCCGACCTGCCCTTCATCGAATCGCTGTTGCGGTCAGCCGCTTAATGGCGTAAGAATTCTGACATGAAACGAAGTCTCATCTTTGGGTTTGTGTTGGTCGTGCTGCTGATCAACCTGGCCCTGGGCGCGAATACTTACCTGAGCAACACGCGCCCCGCTGCGAACAACGACAACGAGCAGAACAGCCTCGAAGTCTTTGCCGATGCCCTCCAGCGAATCCACAGCGAATACGTGGACGGCAAGGACCTGACCTACCGCCAGCTCGTCTATTCCGCGCTGAAGGGCGCCGTCGGCCGGCTGGACCCGCACAGTGAATTTTTGGACGCCGACTCCTACCAGGAATTGCAGGACGATACCGAAGGCCAGTTCGGCGGCGTGGGCCTGATGGTGGGCACCAACAAGGACGGCGATATCACCGTCATCGCCCCCATGGACGACACCCCGGGCGCGCGCGCCGGCATCCTGGCCGGTGACCGGATCGTCAAGGTGGAGGGCCGGAGCATCGACAAGATCGACCTGACGGACGTGGTGAAAATGTTGCGCGGCGAGCCGGGTTCCACCGTGAGCCTGACCATCCTGCGCCCCGCCACCGGCCTGACCAAGACCTATACCCTCACCCGGGCCATCATCCAGATGGAGATGGTGAAGGACATCAACGGGCAAAAATCGTTTCCGCTGGATGAGAACCAGATCGGCTACGTGCGCATCACTCAATTTGGTGAAAAGACCGGCGAAGAACTGCAAGGTGCCATCAACCGACTCAAGGAGCAACACGTCAAAGGCGTCATCCTCGATTTGCGCTGGAATCCGGGCGGGTTGCTGGATCAGGCCGTGGAGGTTTGCCAGAAATTCCTGCCCTCCGGGCAGCTCGTGGTGTCCACCGAAGGCCGCCATACGTTCGAGAAATACTATGCGCACGGCAACGGCGATGAATTGAAAAACGTGCCGGTCGTGGTGCTGGTCAACCTCGGCACCGCCAGCGCGGCCGAAATCGTCAGCGGCTGCCTGCAGGACCTGCACCGCGCGGTGGTGCTGGGCGAAAAGACCTTTGGCAAGGGTTCCGTGCAAACGATCTTCCCGCTCGATGACGGCTCGGCCCTCAAATTGACGGTGGCCAAATACTACACCCCCAGCCACAAGGTCATTCACGAACACGGCATCCTGCCCGACGTGCTCGTGCCGCTCACCGACGCCGAGGAAGCCGCGGTGGCCGTCAAGCGCACGCCCGGCGGCCTGGATTATGTTCCTGAAAAAGACCGGCCGGCCGTCGCGGCTGCGAACGACGAACAACTGGACCGCGCCGAGGATTTGCTCAAGGGGCTGATCCGCTACAATCACCTCACGGAAAAGCGCAACCCGGAGAAAATGGCGCAGAAATGATCCTTCCGTTGCGCGTTCGCCGCTTTCCCCGTGCCGGCTGCCATCCCGGCACGACGCCCTCCCCCGCACCGGCCTGGCCGTTTGCAGTTTGCCTGCCATGACGCTGCTGGCCCTCGAATCCTCGTGTGACGAGACCAGCGCGGCCGTGGTGCGCAACGGTGCGGTGCTGTCGAACATTGTCTCCTCACAAATCAAATTACACGCTGAATACGGCGGGGTGGTGCCGGAACTGGCCGCGCGCGAGCACCTGAAAAATCTGCTGCCGGTCGCCCAGGCGGCGCTCCACGAGGCGGGCGTCACCGCCCCGGAATTGGAGGGCGTGGCCGCCACGCAAGGACCCGGCCTGGCCATTGCTTTATTGATCGGCTTCAAGGCCGGCCAGGCGCTGGCCTTTGCGCTGAACAAACCGTTTCTCGGCATCAACCACCACGAAGCGCATCTCTATTCCCCCTGGATCCAGCGCGAGCCGGCCACCGCGCCAGGCATCCGCCATCAGGGTGCCGGAACCGCCCCACGCCTGCTGGCCGCCTTCACAAATTTCCAACCCAACGTCTCGCTCATCGTCAGCGGCGGACACACCATGCTGGTGCTGGTGGAACCGGGCCTGAAACACCGGGTGCTCGGCGGCACGATTGACGATGCGGCCGGCGAATGTTTCGACAAGACCGGCAAGCTGATGGGCCTGCCCTACCCCGCCGGTCCCATCATCGACCGGCTGGCAACCGAGGGCAACCCGCGGGCCTACGACTTCCCGCGCCCGCTCCTGCACGAGGACAACGATGATTTTAGTTTCAGCGGGCTCAAAACCTCCGTGCGCTATTTTCTCCGCGATCATCCCGCCTTGCTGGAGGACCGCCAAAAGCTGTGCGACCTGTGCGCGAGCATTCAGGCCGCCATCGTCGAGGTGTTGGTGAAGAAGACGCTGCGCGCCGCCCGGCGCGAAGGCGTTCGCTGGATCACCGCTTCCGGCGGCGTATCCTGCAACAGCGGCCTGCGCCAGGCTTTGGAAACCGCCTGCCAGCGGCATGGCCTCACATTGCAACTGGCCGACAAGAGTCTCTGCACCGACAACGCCGCGATGATCGGCGTTCTGGCCGAAAGAAAATTCCTGGCCGGTACGCCGCTTCCGCCGCTGGACGACGAAGTCAAACCCGGCTGGGCCCTGGCGTAAGACGCTTCAGGAAAAATTGTGGCCGATGCAGAGCGGTCAGCACAGAGTAATGCGGCCTTTCGTTTCGGATGGTTTTTGGCCATTGGCGGTTGAATTCGAATCACGTCTCAGCGGCCGGGACGGCCGCGGACCGCCGCTGGTGCCCACCACACTTTTCGTGGTTCCGAAAATTTTATTCCAGCCGCCGCCGAAATTCCGCGCACGCCTTGGCCACGTCCGGCGCGTTGAGAATGGCCGAAACCACGCACACCCGCTTGGCGCCCGCCGCCAGCACGGCCTCGATTGTCTCCAGATTGATGCCGCCGATGGCAAACCACGGCACGGTGACCTGGGCCGCCGCCCAGTTCACATAGTCCAACGTGACCGGCCGCGCCTTCGGCTTGGTCGGGGTGGCATACACGGGACCGATGGCAATATAGTCCGCGCCGGCCGCCAGCGCGCGCCGCGCTTGTTCCGGCGCATGCGTGGACAGCCCGATGCGAAGAGTGGGGCGCAATGCCTCGCCGTCGGCTTTGGCCCCTTGGCTTTCGCCTTTTGAAGATCGAGTGCCCGCTTTCGGCCGGCGGCCCTCGGCTTTCGGCTTGCGGATTTCCGCCACGCGCTGGTAGCCCGCCTCAAAAAAATCCTCCTGGCCCAAATGGCAGAATTCCGCGCCGACGGTCCGCGCCACGTCGAGGTGGTCGTTGATGACCAAGCCCACCCCCGCCCGGCGCGTGGCCGGCAGAATCCGTTCCGCCAGGGCCCGGATTTCATCCGGCGTGGAATGTTTTGCCCGGAGTTGGATCAGGTCGCTCCCACCGTCACAAAGCTGCTGCGCCAAGGTCTCCGGCGCCCGCCCCTGAAGATAGGCCGTATCCACAAAAGTATATAACCGACAATCCGCTAACGGTCTCATGGGCGGAGATTGAACACAAAAGCCGGCCCAAAACAAAGCGAAACCATCCCCGACCCGGCATAAAAAAACAAAAAAACGGCGGCGGGAAAACCCGCCGCCGTCGCTGTGCAAAATCACTTACTTGATGCCGACCAGATAGCCGAAGCGCTTCTTGAATTCGTCGGGCGTCAGCTTGACCACCGCGGCCAGCTTGGCCAGGTGCTTGGCGTCTTCAAAATCATCCCGTTCCAGGCGGATCATGTACGCCTGCGCGCATTCGAAGGCTTCGCCGTCCACATTCACGCGGCGGTTTTGCATGCGGCCCGTCTTGGGATCCAGCATCTTTTCAAACGGCAGCGGATTCATCTTGCCATCCACAAAGCTGATGATGGCGCCGTATT
>CAYTJG010000266.1:0-893 GCA_964437865.1 uncultured Bifidobacteriaceae bacterium
CCGATCCGCAGCACGTGGACAGCCGCGCCGACATTTATTCACTCGGCGTGGTTTTGTACGAAATGCTCACCGGCGAATTGCCCAGAAAACCCATCGAACCCCCGTCCCGGAAAGTCCAGATTGACGTGCGTTTGGATGAGGTCGTCCTGCGCTCATTGGAGCAGAACCCCGCACGGCGCTTCCAGCAAGTTAGCGAAGTCAAGACGATGGTGGCGACGATCGTTGGCGATGCGGGCGTGCCGCCGGCGGAACCAGCGGCGCGACCGGTCTCACCGGGCAAAAGCCCACCCGCAATGTCCAACCGCACCGTCCAGACTCAACCTGAACTTAAGGGACGACAACCCATGCAGCGACCAACCTCGGTAACCGCATTTGGAATTCTGAACATTTTAAAAGCCGGGTTCGGCATATTTTCGACGATAATCTCCATTGCTGTGTTTCTGGCACCGGCTGATTCAAATATTCCATTTGTCAAAGTGTTGCATGAAAATCCCGCTTATGCTGCCTGGCTGAAGCTTTGCATTCCGCTGGGGCTGCTGAGTTGCACCGTCTTGCTAGTGGCCGGCATCGGTTTGTTGTGCCTCAAGTCTTGGGCGCGCACACTCTCGGTTGCCTGCGCGATTTACGAAATTTGCATATGCATTCTGGCCACGGCGGTCAATTCCCTATTTCTGTTCCAACCGTTTCTAAAAAACCAGCCAGACTCGCAAGCCGCTGCGTCTGCATTGTTTGGGCTGATAGGCGGGGGCAGCATCGTTTGCCTTGGCCTGATCTATCCTATTCTGCTGCTCGTCTTCATGTTGCGCCCAAACGTGGTGGCGGCTTTTCAGCCGTCGGCTCAGCCCGGGAGGTAGGGCTCGTCTCTCCGCTCGTCGCGCCGCGCCTGCCAACCA
>CAYTJG010000266.1:993-6961 GCA_964437865.1 uncultured Bifidobacteriaceae bacterium
ACGCACTCGAGCCAACCCGTCGCGCCGCCCCGCAATAATCCCCCGCCCGATCCGCGACGCGTTATCAACGCTGCCTTTTACTCGTGTCCGCCCAGGTCTGCGAGCCGCCTCGCCACGCTCGCGGCGCGCACGGAGTGACGCGCCCCACCGGCGCCTGGCGGTAGGGCGCGCCTCTCCGAGCGCGCCGCGCCTGCCAACCAACGCACTCGAGCCAACCCGTCGCGCCGCCCCGCAATAATCCCCCGCCCGATCCGCTACGCGTTATCCTTGGCATCCAAGCAGTGGCCGCTTGTCAACCGCCAGGATTCAAATTAAAGTTCAAACAGTCGGCCGGTTATCCATGATCGGTTCAGGACAAAACAGGCGCGTCGGGCCGCAGGGCTGCAATGCCACGCCGCCTGACCGATAAAAAGTTGGAGTGCAAGATTAATCAAGAGCCACCACCCATTATGTCATATCAATCAGGTCTGCTCAAATCCGCCGCGCGGCTGTTGCTTTGCCTGCTCTGGCTGGTGCCGACGGCATTGTTCGCCGATGAAGCCGCCACCAGCCGACATCTTGAGGCAGCCCGGACCAATGAGACTTTATTGATCGCCTTCCTAAAAGACCTGCCCAAAGGAGCCGATCTGCATAATCACGTCACCGGCGCCATCTACGCGGAATCCATGCTGGATGCGGCCGTGCGGTCGAATCTGCGCTTCGACCCGGCCACCGGGGCTTTTACCACGAATCCCACCAACACCGTTCCGGCGGGCGCGCTGACCAACGACACCACTCTGATGCGCAAATTCCTGGATCGCGCGAGCATGCGCGGCAGTTACCAAGACGTCAGCGGCCACGACCTGTTCTTTGATGCCTTCGCCAATTTTGGGCCGGCGCTGGGCCAGCTCGACTATGCGCAGATGCTGGCTGAGGTGGTGAAGCGGGCCAAATGGCAACACATCCAATACTTGGAATTGATGACCGCCGTGGCGCCGGCGGATGCGCTGGCGCGCGCCAAGTCCGGTCTGGTCATTACCAACGAAGATTGGGAACAGGCCCTGGCCACGTTGAAAACACGTTTTCCCGATCTTCAGACAGCCGCCAAGGCTTGGCTGGATCGGCTCGACCAGGACGTCGCCGTGCAGGCGGAAGAGCCGCCGCCGATCACCGAGAGTACGCCGACCAAAATCCGCTACATCTACAGTTTGTCTCGCACGGGAAAATCAACGACCGATTTTTTCGCGGGGATAGCCTGCGGCATGGCCATCATGCAGGCGGACCACCGTGTCGTGGCCATCAACATCGTGGCCCCGGAGGATGACTATTACGCGCGCCAGAACTTTGAGGTGCAAATGCGGATGATTGATTTTCTCTGGCAGCGGCTGGGCCGGCCCAACCTCACCCTGCACGCCGGCGAGCTGACGCTGGAATGTTCGCCGGTGGAGGTCATGCGTTCACGCATCCGGAAAACCATCGAGCTTGGGCACGCCCGCCGCATCGGTCATGGCGTCTCCATTGCCTGGGAGGATGATCTGCCCGGGTTATTGTCCAACATGCGAAGCCAAGGCATCGCGGTGGAAATCTGCCTGACCAGCAACGAGGGTATCCTGAAAGTGGCCGGCGACCGCCATCCGCTCGCCCTCTATCGCGCCGCAGGCGTGCCGTTCACCTTGAACACGGATGACGAAGGGGTGAACCGGAGCAATCTGACCATGGAATTTGTCAAAGCCGTGCGCACCTTTAATATTCGCTACCCCGAGTTGAAGAACATCGTCCGCAACAGCCTCGAATACTCATTCTTGCCCGGAACGAGTCTGTACGTGGACCGGGATTACCAGCGCGTGCGGCCTGAATTCAAGCGCATCCGGAAGGAAACCTGGCAGCCAAGCGACCCGGCCAAAAGCCTGCTGGACCAATCCGAGAAACTGCGGGAGGAGGTTCGTCTGGAGCGCGCTTTGGTGGAATTTGAACAGCAAAACCAGTAGCCCTCGGTGCCCCCTTTAAGGGCACGTCATGGCTTCGCAGTGGGCGGTGGCGTTGGTACAGCACCATCCGCGAGCAGTTGTATGATTTCGGGATTTTTGCTTCTTTTCGCAAAATCCAATGCTGTGAATCCCGCTGCGGTTCGCATCGTTTTGTCCGCTCCATTGGCCAAAAGTATTTTAACAATTTCCAACTGGTTGGCATAGGCCGCCAACATCAGAGGCGTGGTGTCGGGTTTTGTCCTTTGTGCATTTACCTTCGCACCGTGTTTCAGCAAGAGATTCAGCACTTCTGCGTGTCCTTTTATGCAGGCCTGCATCAGCGCTGTGACCCCAAGCGCATTGACCGCATCGACTTCGGCGCCATGATCCAGCAACATTTGCACGACTTCAAGGTGGCCATTTTGGGCTGCGAGAATGAGCGGGGTCCACCCACCCTTTTCTTTTGCGGCACTGACATTGACGGCGGCGTTCCGGTCGAGGAGCATTTTCAGGTTGTCTAAATGACCGTTTTGGGCCGAGAGCATCAAAGCCGTAGAACCATCCAGGTCTGCGACATCCACGTCGGCAAGTTTTTCCAGCAAGATCCTGACAATATCTGCATGCCCATTCTGGGCGGCTCTCTGCAATGCGTTAGCTCCGGTGTTGTCCTGGAGGTTTACGCCCGCCCCGCGGGCCAGCAGCAGGGAAACGGAAATCGTATTTCCGTTTTGTGCCGCAAATATCAATGCCGTATCACCCTGTGCAGATTTCTGATCAACGTCCACGCCTTTCGATAAGAGCAAACCAACCATATCGTCCTGGGCATGACTCGCAGCAGACAGGAATGCGCTGAAGCCTCCAGAATCAACCTCATTGATATTTGCTCCTCTAGCCAAAAGCAGGTTAACCACGTCTTTGTGTCCTTGTTGCGCCGCATAAATCAAGGGTGTGCCTCGTTTGATATCCCTGGCTTCAATCGCAGCTCCCCGGTCGAGCAGAAGCTTCACGACCTCGGGCCAGCCGCTGGCCGCTGCTTGTAACAAAGCCGTCGAACCGTTGGTCATCGCTGCATCGACGCTGGCCCCTCGATCTAGTAGCAAAGCAACCACCTCGAGGTGGCCCCGACCCGCCGCCGCGATTAGCGCAGTGGTTCCGTCTGTGTGCATTTTTGCATCGAGCTTGGCGCCATGGTCCAGCAACGTTTTCACGACTTTCACAAAACCGCGCTGAGCCGCCACCATCAATGCCGTTGAGCCGTTATCGTTGGGCGCTTCTAAATCCGCGTTGTTATCCAGCAGCAATTTGATGATGTCCTCATTGTCGTTTTGAGCCGCTACCCAGAGGGCAGTCAACCCATACTTGTGCTCCCGGGCATTGATATCAGCGCCAGACTGGATCAATAAGGCCGCGGCGCTCGAAGAACCTTTCACGGAAGCCCAGATCAGGGCGGTGGCGCCTGATTCGTCCGTCGCATTCGCATCAGCCCCTTGCGCGAGCGCCTGCTTTATGGCTGGGACGTCATTTCGTTTGGCCGCGTTCAACAATTGGGTGACGGCAGTTGGCTGGGCGTCGTTTTGTTGACCAGTGCAGAATTGAACGGCCAAGACCAAAAGCCCCAACCCCAAGGAGCAGATTTTCTGACTGCGGATGATCATTTTGGGTATTAAGCCTCGGAATCCTGAAAGTTTACAGCAGATTCGACAAGTATGGTTCGATCTCGCTTATACGCCGTTTGAGTGATGTTGCGCCGGCAGCCAGCCGGCTATAATGCTCGTCATCAGCACGAACGCCATTCTATCATGTCTTTGAACCCATTCATGAAAATCCCAGCCCCTGCTTTTTTTTCGGTGTCCACCCCACGAGCGCTGCTTTCCCGCCATGCGGCGCGCGCGGGGATTGTCTTCACGTTGTTCCTGTTGACCGGCCTCGCCCGCGGCGACGATGGCGTCCATTGGTGGCTCACCACGCGGCAAGTGGATCACCGGCTCGCCCCGCAAACCGACCTGGCGATGCACCCCGGTGCCGGCGACACCAATCTGCCCGCCCTCTGGATTGATGGTCATCAACGGTTCCAAAGTGTGGATGGATTCGGCTTTGCCCTCACCGGTGGCAGCGCGGAACATCTGGTGGCGATGTCGCCGGACCGCCGCGCCGCCATCCTCCGGGAGCTTTTTTCAACCGGCGCCGATGGCTTGGGCATCAGTTATCTCCGCGTGAGCATCGGCTCGTCGGACTTGAACAGCCGGGTGTTTTCCTACGACGACGTGCCCGCCGGCGAAACCGACCCACAGTTGGCGAAATTCAGTTTGAGCGACGACCAGATCAATGTCGTGCCCGTCTTGCGGGAAATTCTGGGAATCAATCCCAAGATCAAGATCCTGGGTTCGCCGTGGTCGGCGCCGCTTTGGATGAAAACCAACGGGAACATCCAAGCCGGCAAGCTCAAACCGGAATGTTACGACGTGTATGCCCGGTATTTTGTAAAATACATCGGGGCCATGGCGGCGGTGGGCATCCCGGTGGATGCCGTGACGGTGCAGAATGAACCGTTCAACGATGGCAACACGCCCAGCATGCAGATGTTCGCCAAGGAACAGGCCAAATTCGTGGCCGAGAATCTGGGGCCGGCGTTTCGCGCGGCGCATCTAAAAACCAAAATTGTCATCTACGACCACAACTGCGACGTCCCGGAGTATCCGCTAACCATTCTTTCGGATCCGAAGGCCCGGCAGTTCGTAGACGGTTCGGCTTTCCATCTTTATGCCGGCCCGATTTCCGCCCTCTCCGTGGTGCACGACCGTTTTCCGGACAAGAATCTTTATTTCACCGAGATGATGTTGGTGAACCGGGGGCCGGAGTACAACGCCGCGGAGCCGGAGAGCCGCATCCTGATTGGCGCCCTGCGGAACTGGAGCCGCAATGTGCTGCTGTGGAATCTCGCGGCGGACTCGCAGTTCAAGCCGCATACGGACAACGGCGGCTGCCCGTTTTGCCAGGGGGCCATCACCATTGACGGCGACCAGGTGCAGCGCAACGAGGCCTATTACGTGATCGGCCACGCGTCCAAGTTCGTGCCGCCGGGCTCCCGGCGCATCGCCAGCACCGCCAGCGCGACGCTGCCCAACGTGGCGTTTCGCACGCCAGCCGGCCGCACGGTGGTCATTGTGGCCAACCCCGGCCACGAACCGCAGAAGTTCCGTCTGGGCACGGAGCGACGCCTGACGCAACCGGAACTACCCGCCGAATCGGTGGGAACCTTTAGCTGGTAGCGCCCACGAATTTGGCCCACTCGTTTTGCCCCGGCGGAAACGAAGGTCTTTTCCTACGCTGGAGTCAGGACCGCTTTCTTGGCCTTGAGAAACGCCTCGATGGTCTTGATGCTGTTGCAGGCGCTGGGCGTGCGGACGGCATTTGGCTTGCCCAATTTGTAATGCACGAGCAACCGGCCCACCATGCCCACGCGCAGATTCGCTTCGGCCATGCACCAAAGTTGACCTGCGGCCAAAGGTGGTTGGACCGTACGACTGGCCGGCTTGATTTTTACCATGTCTTATCTTGTGCTTATATCTTTGATTAAGCCAGTCAAATCCAAAAACTTCGCCAAAAACCGCAAAAGGCCCCCTGAATCTGGAAGTCGTCAATGGAGGTGTCGGGAGCGGCAGAAAATCATTTCACCACCAGCGGCAGACTTTCGCTGTGGCTGTTAAACTCCGGCGCATACAGGCACTCGATCTGGGCGATCCCCGTCTGATACCGGCCGCGTTGTTGCACGCGGGTGGAGTACTCGAAGACGTAATTGCCTTTCGGCAGGTAATCAATGAAGAAATGGGTCGCAGTGTCGCGCGTGCTCTCATAATAAGCCAGACCGTCCTGGTATCGGTAGCGGGACAGCACATCCACCGGCTCCGTGCCACTTCCGCGCTGGTCCTTGAGATGAACGTATCCCAGGTCACGATCCACGCGCAATTCGAGGCGCACGACCAGTTCATCCCCGACCGCGAGCGCGCCGCGCACGGGTTCCA
>CAYTJG010000266.1:7061-8962 GCA_964437865.1 uncultured Bifidobacteriaceae bacterium
TCGAGGCGCACGACCAGTTCATCCCCGACCGCGAGCGCGCCGCGCACGGGTTCCAGCGTGGGACCTTGGCCGGTGTTCACCTTGGTGAAGAGCGTTTTCTTGAGCTTCAACGGCGTGCCCTCGTAGGGCGTCACCCGGCTGATATCCTCGAAATACTGCCAATGCACGCTGCCCCACGAGACGCCGGAGTCCGTTTTCTTTACCGTGATCTCGCCCATTTTGGCTTTCACCTCCGCGCCGGCAAATTGGCGTTGGTAGAAACCCGTGCCGGGTTCGATGGCGGTCGCGGAACCTGAAGGCTGCGTCTTGGATGCAGATTTCGTTCCGGGCGTCACGTTGATGCCGCCCACGCTCACCGCCACAAGCGAGTCACTGGCCAGCAAGCTCGGGCCGCGCAGCAGTAGCGCATAAACCGCATCCGCCGTGGCGGTGGTCGTCCCCCAATCCTGCGTCTGTTTTTGCTTGAGCAGCCAGACGCGGCAATCGTCCACCGACTGGGCGTCGCCGGCCACCTCATCAAAGGCCTCAATCATGAGTGCCTGCGTCTCAATCGGCGCGCGATACCACCACCAGCTCAATTCCGTATCGCGCCAGAACCGCCCCAGTTCCTCGTCCGTCACACTGCGCTCCTTGAGGGATTTCATAATGGCGAGCGGCGTGGGGTCGTCGAACGAATTGAAGGCGTTGAAACGCTTCAGCGCGAGGGCGAGATGGGCCTGCGTCTGGCGATTGTCCGTTGCCAGCCAGTTTTTGCGTGCTTGCCGGAGGAAAAAGTCCACGGCTTCAAGGTTCGGCGCGGACACCGGCAGATCCTTGAGGAAAAAGCTGCGTCCATAGAGGTACAGCGCGTCCGTCGGGCTGGGAACATAATCCCCGGGCTGCGTCATATCCTTCTGAATACGGTCGTAGTGTTCGCGCATCCAGTCGTCCAGGTGCGGCAAGGCACGGAGCGCCGGGGCCAGGTTCACATCCGCGTCGAGGTGCCGCAGGCGGCCGAAACCCGTGACGATGTACAAGGTGATGTAATCGTTGCCGTAGCCGCCGGGAAACCAGGGCCAGCGTCCGTCCTCGAGCTGCATCTCGGCCAGCTTCTTGAGCAGGGCCGACGTCTCGTTGTCCAGCCGGTTGGCGTCGAACAAGACGCCCATGTTGCGGCGCGCCTCGCTTTCATCCTTCGCCTGCCGCCACCAGGGCGTCTCCTCGATCAGCACGGATTTGAGGTCCTGGTTTTTCTCCAAGGGCGAATCCAAGGCGGGGGTATTTTTCCAGAGGTCAAACACGCGGCGGATTTTGGGGTCGCTATTCGCCAGATGGCGGGCGAGCGCGTTGGCATAGAGCCGGTTAAACGTCTGCTCGCTGCACTCGTGCGGAAACTCCATGAGATACGGCAGCGCCAGCACCGCATACCACGCCGGCTGCGACACCATCTGCACGGTCAAGCCCGCGTGCTGCAACGTCGGGGAGCGGCCGGAATTGAGCAACTTGGCAAACTCAAAATGCTTCACCGTCTCGCCGCCACCCGCCTGGCCGCGAACCGCCAACGGCAGCGATTCGGTTACATAGACGCGCCGTGACAGCACGGGCAGATAACCTTCCTCGCCATCGCTCAACGTGCCGGTTGACGCCACCGCCCGGTAGGCCAGGAACGGCGTCCCATCCGGCACGCTGATGCGCCAGGCATAACTGCGCGATTCCTTCGCGGGCAGGTCAAAGGCGAGTTCCGGCCGGGCATTGCCCAGCAGCGTATCCGCCGACTGCTGCGTGGCCGCGTCCGTAAAGGTGAGCTTTATCGCGCCGCGCTGCGGCTGGTCGCTTTGGTTGGAAATCTTCACGCTGAATTCCAGGGTATCGCCCTCGCGCAGAAAGCGCGGCGGATTCGGCTGCACCATGATGTCCTTGGC
>CAYTJG010000267.1:0-8931 GCA_964437865.1 uncultured Bifidobacteriaceae bacterium
GACACCCGAAACCAAGCATCTTTTCGACTTTGACCGGTTTCTGCAGATGAAACCGACCGCGTATTTCCTAAATCTATCACGCGGGGAGGTGGTGGAGGAAACCGGGCTGGTTCGGGCGTTGCAAGAAAAGCGAATCGCCGGCGCGGCGCTCGACGTCCGCGCCAGCGAACCACCCAAGGCCGGGCCATTGGCGGAATTTGACAATGTCATACTGACCCCCCATATCGCCGCGTTTACCCAGGAGGCCCAAGCCCGGGTGGTGGCCGCTGTTTGCCAGGATGTGACCACCGTGCTTACCGGCGGCGCAGCGAAGAATTTTGCGAATTTTTCCAAGCCAAAGAACTGAATCATAACATGAAATTATTTATTGATACCGCGGACGTCAGCCAGATCCGGGAGGCCTATTCCTGGGGCATTGTGGATGGCGTGACCACCAACCCAACCCACGTCTCCAAAACCGGCCGCAAGCCAGCCGAAGTGTACCGTGAAATTTGCGCCATTGTGGACGGTCCCATCAGCCTCGAAACCATCGGGCTCACCGCCGACCAGATTGTTAGCGAAGGCCGCCAATTGGCAAAGATCCATAAGAACGCGGTCGTGAAAGTCGTCAACACCTGCGCGGGGCTCCAAGCCGTGAAAGTGCTGGCCGCCGAGGGCATCAAAACCAATGTAACGGTCACCTTTTCCCCCTTGCAGGCCTTGCTCGCCGCGAAAGTGGGCGCCAGTTACATCAGTCCCTTCGTGGGCCGGCTGGATGCCATTGGCCATAACGGCTCTGATCTGATGCGCCAGATCAAGACGATTTACCGCAATTACGGCTTTCAGACCCAAATCATCGTGGCCGCCGTGCGCCATCCCCTGCACGTGCTCGAAGCGGCGCTGGCCGGCGCCGACATCAGCACGATGAGTTTCGATGTGCTCAAACAACTTTATGATCATCCCCTGACCGATTTGGGCATTGAAACTTTCCTCAATGACTGGAAAAAGGTGCCGCAACCCTAACCCGCACGCCCGTGAAAACCTATCCCCTCTTCCTCAACGGCCAATGGGTGCGCACCTCGCGGACGATTCCCGTTGTCAATCCTTCGACCGCCGAAGCCTTTGCCGGGGTTTGCGCCGTGGACCGCCCGGCCGTCGCGCAAGCCGTTCAGGATGCGCACGCCGCGTTGCCCGGCTGGCGCGCCTTGACCGGCAAGGCGCGTGGCGTGTTTTTAAATGCCATTGCCGATGCGGTGGAGCAGCGGCGCCAGGAAATCGCCAGCAGCATCACCCAGGAAAATGGCAAACCGTTGCCGCAGAGCCTCGGAGAGGTCGCCATGGCCGTGGATCATCTGCGCTGGTTTGCCGAAGAGGCGCGGCGCGCGTATGGACGCATTGTGCCGCCTCAGGCGGACGGCAAGCGGCATCTGGTGGTCAAAACGCCGGTGGGGGTCGTGGCGGCGATCAGCCCATGGAATTTCCCGCTCGTATTGGGAGTGCGCAAGCTAGCCCCGGCACTGGCCGCCGGTTGCCCGGTGATCCTAAAACCGGCCAGCCAGACACCCATTTGCGCCGTGCTGTTTGCCGAGTGCGTGGAGGCGGCCGGGCTGCCCAAGGGCGTCTTCCAGATTGTGGCGGGTTCCGCCGCGCCAATCGCCCAGGAATTTTTGAGCAATCCTCTTTGCCGTAAAATCACCTTCACCGGCTCCACCGAAGTCGGCCGGGAACTGATTCGTGGGGCCGCGGATTACCTCAAGCCGCTCTCGCTCGAACTCGGCGGCCACGCGCCACTGCTGGTGTTTGCCGACGCCGATCTGGACCTGGCGGTTGAAGGAACGCTGATCACCAAATTCCGCAACACCGGCCAGTCGTGCATCGCCTCCAACCGCATTTTCGTTCACCGCTCCATTTACGATAGGTTTGTGGCCGAGTTCGTCGCCAAAACGCGGGCTTTGAAGACCGGCGATGGTTTCGAAGAGGGCGTGGCAGTGGGACCGCTTATCAATGAGGCAGGATTGGCCAAGGCCCTGGAGCACATTGAGGATGCCGTGAAACGCGGGGCGCGGCTTCTGTGTGGCGGCCACCGCATTGCCCGCAAAGGTTATTTTCTGGAACCGACCATTCTGGGCGACGTTCCCCCGGACGCCCGGTGCATGCACGAGGAAACTTTTGGCCCGGTGGCGCCCGTGGCCCCATTTGACGATGAAGCAGAAGTTATCGAACGCGCCAACCGTTCCCGTTACGGCCTGAGCGCATACGCCTTTACCCGCGATCTTAAACGGTCATTCCATTTGATGGAAACCATCGAAGCCGGCACCCTCGCCATCAATGACAGCGTGCCCACCACCAGCAATTGTCCCTTCGGCGGCTTCAAAGAAAGTGGCTGGGGGCGCGAACTCGGGGCTGAAGGCCTGGAGGCGTTTTTGGAAACCAAGCATGTCTCCTTGGGACTTGGATTCTAACTGAAACACCATGCCCCCTCTGGCAACATTAGCAAGCGCACACGCGGGCGTCGGGGAAGTCCCGTTATGCGGTTGGAGCCGCAACCTCCGGCTGGCCAATGAAACGGTTGAGCTCATCGTCACCCTGGAAGTGGGCCCCCGCATATTGGTTTACCGCAAACATGGCGGTTTCAATCCGTTTAACGTATATCAGGACCAAGCGGGATCGAGCAGTGAACCCGTCTGGCGGAATCGCGGCGGACATCGCTTGTGGATGGCTCCGGAAGACAAGGTGACGACGTATCATCCCGACAATATCCCCTTGCAATGGGAACAACTGGGCACGCACCACGTGCGGTTGTCTCCCCGGCCTGAAACCGCCACCGGCATTCAAAAGGAGATCGAAATTCTGCTTGATCCGGTCGGCACCGGGGTGACCGTGGTTCATCGGGTAACGCGAATTGCCGCCACGCCATTCACGCTTGCGCCTTGGGCAATTTCCGTCATGGCGGCCGGCGGTGTCGCCGTGGTGCCACAACCGGCGCTGGGCCAGCATCCACGCGATCTGCTGCCCAATCGCACGCTCGTGCTCTGGCCTTACACCGATTTGAGCGACCGGCGATGGTCACTCGGCCGGGAGTATTTCACACTGACACAGGACTCGGATAGCAAACCAGCCAAGATTGGTTTGTCCCTGGCACCGGGATGGTGCGGATACTGGGTCGCCGGTGTGTTTTTTCTCAAGCGTTTTGCGTGGGACCCCACCGCGAAATACCCGGACAACGGTTGCAATTTTGAAATGTTTACCAATGGCCGCATGCTGGAACTGGAGAGTCTCGCTCCCCTCGTCGAACTCCGCGAAGGCCAGAGCACGGAACATCGTGAGCAATGGGAATTGCTCGACGTGCCCGTCCTAACCAAAGAAGTAATGAAAGCCCCCGCTGATGAGCGGTGCCACCCGCTGCTAACCGCCGACAATTTTCAACTTGCGACCCAACGCTTGAAACAGATTTGACATGAACACAAAGAATTTCCATCCCAAGGTTGGCATCATTTTCCTCGGTCGCCGCCGCCCCGGGTTCGACATGGACTGGGGCAGACAAATGGAAACGCGCGTTCGCGCCTCGCTTTCGGAAAGCGGCTTCAATATTTTCGAGCCGGCGGAGAAAACCGTTGATGAAACGTCGCTCCGTGGCGCCATCAGCTTGTGCGAGGCGGAAAACGTCGAGGCGCTGGTTCTGCTGCAAACCACCATGGGTGACGCTCGCCTGTCACAAACCCTCGCTCAACGCTGGCCCGATCCCCTAATTCTGTGGGCGACACCCGAAAAGCCGGAGGGCGACATGATCAGTTCTTGTTCGCTGGTCGGCGCCCAGTGCTGGGCTTCGGTATTACGGCAGATGGGCCATCCGTTTGAGGTGGTTTATGGCGCTCCCGAAGCGCCCAAAACCCGCAGCGCTTTTGCCCAAGCCATCCGGCTGGCGGTAAGCATCAGACGGTTGAAATCGGTTCGGTTGGGCGTCATTGGCGGTCACGCGCCGGGCTATTTTGCGATGGCCGCCGATCCGTTTGTCCTTCGCAAAGCCACCGGCGCCCAGATTCAGACATACAGTTTGGTGGAATTTGCGACGGTGGTGAACGAATTGGATGCCGCCGCCGTATCCGCGGACGTTACCGCCTTTAAGGCGCGAGGATTCCCGCTGAAGGATGTGGCCGAAGAGGATCTGCTCGTGTCATCACGCTACTACCTGGCGCTGGAACACTTTTTCGACAATGAGAACCTGGATGCTCTGACCCTCCGCGAATGGCCGGAACTGCCGAATCTTTTTGGCCAGTGGCCCTATTTGGCGGTGGCCCGCCTCACCGACGAAGGCCGTGCGATTGGCATTGAAGGCGATGCGGATGGGGCGCTGGGGGCCTGGTTGATGGAAAGCTTGGATCTGGGACGCAGTTACCTGTCTGACTGGCTTGAACATGATGAGCGAACCATCACTCTCTGGCACGGGGGCGCCGCGCCGATGTCCCTTTGCGAGCCGGCGGGCCAACCCGGCGGGCCGCAAATTGCCAGGCATTTTAACATTAAAAAGCCGGCGGTGATGGAGGCCACCTTGCGCGCGGGAATGCCGGTAACGGTCTACCGCATCTGGCACTGCGAGAGGGAATACTATTTAACCGCGCGGGAGGGCGAAACCCGCAAACCCAGGCGCCATTTACTCGCGACCAATGGCCTGGTAACGATGAACTGTGATCCTCGCGATTGGTTTGAACTCCTGTGCCATGCCGGCATGCCCCATCACGTCGCGGTCATCCAAGGGCACCATGCCGTGTTCCTAGGACGCGTGGCCCGCGCCTTGAATATGCAGATCATTTAAAATGGATTCGCGGATTGCCATCGCCATCGGGTTGGTTCTTTACGTTGTCATAACGACAGCGGTTTCCTTCTTTATGGTTGCGCGGGTGCGTCGGCCGGCCGATTATTTGGTGGCTGGGCGAGGGCTCCCTTTTTGGGCGCTCACGGGAACCATCACGGGCACCTGCATCGGCACGGGTGTCATCATCGGCGGCTCGGGTCTGGCGTATCAGCATGGCTGGGCAGGCTGCGCCTACCCGATTGGCTTGGGCCTTGGGACCATGCTCACCGGACTGTGTTTTGCCAGCATGCGAAAATACCGGTTCATGACGTTGGGCGAGGAAATGGCAGTTTACTACGACGGCAACCGCGTGGTGTCCGAATTTTCCTGCATCAGCCTCTTTGTTTCCCAGTTGTTTTGGCTGGCCGTGCAAATCATGGGCGGCGCGGCCGTGTTGGGGGCGGTTACCGGCTTGTCACCCAAGCTTTGCGTGGTGTTGGCCGGTTTTGCCAAGGCCATTATCTCCATTCCCGGCGGTATGAAAGCTGTGGTGTATACCGATGTTTTGCAGACCCTCATCCTGTTCTTTGGTTTCGGTATACTGGTGCGTCTGGTACTGCATGATACCGGCGGGGTGGAAGGGTTGCGCCAGGGAACGCCGCCGGAATATTTTTCCTTTCTCGGCACGGCTTCTTACGGTACTTGGGCGGTGATCAATCTGATCTTGGTCATGGCCTCGAACCCGCTGGCCGATCCCTCCCGGCGATTGACGATGTATAGTGCCCATACGGGAAAGAGTGCGAAATGGAGCATGGTGATTTCTGGATTATTCGTCGTTGCCTTTTCCGTCGTGATCGGCATCACCGGCATGTACGCCTATCGGATGAACCCGCATTTGCCGGTGGCCACCCAGGCGCTGCCCTGGTTGGTAATGCACGTGTTGCCAACCTGGCTGGCCGCCCTGGTGGTGGTCGCCATGGTCGCCGGCATCTCTTCGGCTGCCAACGGCACAGCCGCGGCGGCCGGCACATTTTTCGTCCGCCATATCTTCCCGCTGGCCACCGGGAGGTCTCCCCAACGGCCGGTGCAAACCGCCCGCCGCTTTTTGGTGGTGGCGTTTTTATTTTCCACAACCCTGGCCCTGTTTACCCAAGACATCGTCCCCTTTGTGGTCAAGTTTCTGCCCCTCACCATGAGCGGCCTCGGAGTTTGTCTGCTTTTCGGCCGGTTTTGGCCAAGGGCAACCGCGCCAGGCGCCTTGGCGGCACTGCTCACCACCCCGGCGGTGGCTCTGGCCGGCATGAAATTCTGGAACAACCCCACTTTGCCGGCAATGCTGGCCGGGGCGGTGGCTCTAGTGGGCGTCAGCCTCATGACGAAGCCGAAAAAATGGACCATGGAGCAGGTGGCCGAACGCATGTCTTGCGAACGGCAAGCCATCGAAGGGACCTTACCACCAGAGCCACCTCCGACCGCCGCGTATTCAACCCCATGAAACGACTATCATTGGTTTCACCCCAAGCCGTTTGGGACCGGAAGGCAAGCCGGCCCCACCCCGCCGCCCATGCCGGGGCGGGAGTTTCCACGCAAGCCCTCTGCTTCATCTGCAATTTAAATTAAATATGAAAAACCACGTTACTCATCTGGAATGTGCCAACTGCGGACAACAATACGACGCTGGTCAGCCCCAAGGCCTTTGCGTGAAATGCCAGCGACCGTTATGGGTGCGGTATGATCTGGCGGCGGTAGCCAAGAGTTTCTCCAAGCGGGATCTGGTTTCCCGCCCGCCCACCCTGTGGCGATATCTCGAGCTGTTGCCGATCTCAGAGCCGGACAAAATTGTGTCCCTCGCGGAAAACATCACACCCGTTTTGGAGGCCCGGCGCCTGGGCGCGTCCCTGGGCGTGGAACACCTATTCGTCAAAGATGAAAGCCGCTTGCCCACTGGCAGTTTCAAGGCCCGCGGCATGGCTATGGCCGTGAGCAAAGCCAACGAATTTGGCATCCGCCGACTGGCGGCCCCCACGGCGGGCAACGCCGGCGGTGCCATGGCCGCTTACGCCGCCCGGGCGGGCATGGAAGCCTATGTCTTCATGCCCCAAGACACTCCGGCCATCAACGCCAAGGAATGCTGGCTGGCCGGGGCAAAAACTTTCCACGTTAACGGACTCATTAACGACTGCGGCCGCATTGTCGGTGAGGGCAAAAGTATAAAAGGCTGGTTTGACCTTTCAACGTTGAAAGAGCCTTACCGTATCGAGGGCAAGAAGACCATGGGGCTGGAACTGGCGGAACAGTTTGATTGGGAACTGCCGGATGTCATTTTTTACCCGACCGGTGGCGGCACGGGTTTGATTGGCATGTGGAAAGCGTTCGCGGAATTGAAACAGTTGGGCTGGCTTAATAGCCCACGCCTGCCCCGGATGATTTCGTGCCAAAGCGACGGCTGCGCCCCCATTGCCACGGCCTTTGCCAAGGGAGAACGTTTTGCCAAGAAATTTGAAAACGCCGCCACGATTGCCAGCGGCGTGCGCGTGCCGGTGGCGGTGGGTGATTTCATGATTCTGGACGCCGTCCGCGCCGGCGGCGGCAACGCCGTGGCCGTGCCAGAGGAAAAAGTGGCTCCGTGGATGAAAAAGGCCATCTCTTTGGAAGGATTGGCGATTTGCCCCGAAACCGCGGTTTGCTTCGGCGCCTTGGAAATGTTACTGGCCCGCGGTGAAATCAAGCCAAGCGAGCGGATTGTGGTTTTCAACACCGGCGCGGCACAAAAATATCCCGAGGCCGTACACGAACAATTGCCTTTGCTGGACATTTCAAAACCGCTGGATTGGAATGCCATTTAACCCGGCGTCGGCTAAAGACACAACAAAAAGACCGCGATCGCTCGCGGTCTTGCAGTGGGCGGCAGCCGGGAACTACTTCACCAGCGTGCGGCAGAATTTATCGATCCGGTCGAGACCCTTTTCGAGATTCGCCATGCTGGTGGCATAGCTGATCCGGATGTAATCATCGGCCCCGAACGCGATGCCGGGCACGGCGGCGACTTTCTCCGCTTCGAGCAGGCGGGCGCAGAAGTCGGTGGACTTGAGGCCGGTGCCCGCGATGTTCGGGAACAGGTAAAAGGCACCCTTGGCATTCACACAGGACAGACCGGGAATGGAATTCAGTTTTTGATGTGCGTAGCGGCGGCGGCGGTCAAATTCCGCCCGCCATATGGGCAGGTGATCCTGCGGGCCGGTGAGCGCGGCCACACCACCCTTTTGGGCGAACGAAGTGGGGTGGCTGGTACTGTGACTCTGGATGGCGTCGATGGCCTTGGCGATGGGTTCCGGCGCGGCCAGAAAGCCGAGCCGCCAACCGGTCATGCTCCAAGCCTTGGCGAATCCATGCACGATGATGGTATGTTCGTAGTGCGCCGGCGAGAAGCTCGCCACGCTCCGTACCTTGGCTCCGTCATAGAGCAGGTGTTCGTAGATTTCGTCGCTCATGATGAGGACGTTTTTCTCCACACAAACATCGCCGAGCGCCTTGGTTTCCTCAGGCGTATAGACGCTGCCGGTGGGGTTGCTCGGTGAATTGAGGATGAACAACCGGGTGCGGGGTGTGATGGCTTGCCGCAACGCTGCCGGCGTGGCCTTGAATTCCGTCTGGTCACTGGTCGCAAGCATCACGGGCGTGGCGCCCGCCAGCTTTACCATCTCCGGGTAGCTCAGCCAATAGGGAGCGGGGATGATGACTTCATCGCCTTCTTCGCAGGTGGCGAAGATGGTGTTGAAACAGGAGTGTTTGCCGCCACAGGAGACGATGACTTGCGAAGGCTTGTAGGTAAGGCCGTTTTCGCGCTTGAATTTGGCGGCGATGGCTTCGCGCAATTCCGGGATGCCGCTGCCCGGCGTATACTTGGTGAAGCCGGCGGCCAGCGCTTTGGTCGCGGCGTCCACAATGTGCTGCGGTGTGCCAAAATCCGGTTCCCCGGTGCCAAAGCCAACGACGTCCTCGCCCGCAGCCTTCATGGCTTTGGCCTTGGCGTCAATGGCCAGGGTCAGGGACGGCGTCAGCGAAGCGGCACGTTGAGAGATTTTATAATTCATATCGAGCGGCAAAAATTTTAATCTCAAAAGCACGGCGTGCAAGATGCAATTGGGGGTTTTGAGGGC
>CAYTJG010000268.1:0-8866 GCA_964437865.1 uncultured Bifidobacteriaceae bacterium
AAAAATCTACTTGCGTTCCACCGCCCGAATAGTGGACTTCTAAGGCTGCGATATTTACCGAATCGCCCAACATCGCCAGCGCATGAAATTCCATACAATCCGCCAAGGTCACTTCCTCGTATCCTTGATTTGCCTCTCCTGGTTGGTTTCGGCCGCCGCCCGAGCCAACGACCACACCGATTGGCTGGAAAAGATGCGGGGCATCATCCCCAAGAGCTATGTGGTCCGGCAGGCCACCACGCCGATCACGATTGATGGCAAGCTGGACGAGTCGGCCTGGAACGACGCGCCGTGGACCGACGGTTTTGGGGACATTCAAGGCGCAGCCAAACCGACGCCCCGCTTCCACACCCGGGCGAAGTTGTTGTGGGACACGAATTACCTCTATATCGCCGCCGAGTTGGAGGAACCGCAGGTTTGGGCCACGCTGACGAATCATGACTCGGTCATTTTCCACGATCCCGACTTCGAGGTGTTCATGGATCCCAAGGGTGAGACACAGCCGTATTACGAGTATGAGATGAACGCGCTCAACACCACCTGGGACTTGATGTTGACGAAGCCCTACATGGATGGCGGCAAGCCGCATAACGAATGGGAAATCCCGGGCGCCAAAACCGCGGTCCTGGTCCGCGGCACGTTGAACAACGCGGCCGACACCGACCAGGGCTGGACCGTTGAACTCGCGTTTCCCTGGTCCGTGCTTTCAGAGCATGCCCGGCACGCCGGTCCGCCCACGGAAGGCGAACAATGGCGCCTCAATTTCTCGCGGGTCGAGTGGCAGGTGGTGGTCACCAACGGCACCTGCCAAAAGGTGCCCAACACGCCCGAGGACAACTGGGTCTGGTCGCCCCAGGGCGTCATCGACATGCACCGGCCGGAAATGTGGGCGCGGCTGCAATTCACGAGCCGGCCGGCGACCGAGGCGGTTTCCGTGCCGGACATCCCGGGCAAACCGGCGCGGGATCTGGCGCTGGAAATCTATTATGCCCAGCTCGATTTTTGGCACGCCCATAAGGCGTGGGCCACCAATTTTGCGGTATTGGGCTGGACGGCTCCGGCCCTGCCCCCGGGCGTGGAAACGCCAGTGCTGGATCCCACGGCGGATGGTTATGCCTGTTCCGTGGCGTTCAAAGACGGCGCCAAGGCACACGTCTGGCGCATCCGCCAGGACCGCCTGCTCAAGCTCGACGAGCCGCTGCCGGTGGAAACCGAGTTGTTTGTGGCGCGGGCCACGGAGAAATACAGCGACGTGGGCCGTCGCGCGGCTTATTTCCTGACCGATAACATGCCGGCGGAAGATCGCTCCGCCCTGACGTGCGATTTTCTGATGGAGAACCTCCGGTTGGCGCTGCAGGCGCGCCAGGAGTTCCCGTGGGCCAAGGCGCTGCCGGAGCGGATTTTCTTCAATGACGTGCTGCCATATGCGTCGCTCGATGAGCCGCGCGATCCCTGGCGCGCGGATTTTTACAAAATGGCGGCCGAGATCGTGCGCAACTGCACCAACGCCACCGAGGCCGCCCAAGCGATCAACCGCGAACTCTTCAACCTCATCAAGGTGCATTACAACACCGCCCGCAAGCGCAACAACCAAAGCCCCGCCGAATCCATCGAACAAGGCAAGGCCACCTGCACCGGGCTCTCCATCATCCTGGTGGATGCCTGCCGGGCCGTGGGGGTGCCCGCGCGCATCGCCGGCGTGCCGGAATGGGCGGACAAGGAGGGCAACCATACCTGGGTGGAAATCTGGGATGGCGACTGGCATTTCACCGGGGCGGATGAATACGACAAGGCCGGCCTGGATCGCGGCTGGTTCAACCATGATGCCGCGCTCACCGCGCGCAGCCCGAATCCGATCCACCAGGTTTACGCCACCAGTTGGCGGCGCACCGGCGATTATTTTCCGCTGGCGTGGGACCTGGATTCGCGGGAGGTGCCCGGCGTGAATGTTTCCACCCGGTACGCGGCTTTGCAGCCCGCCACCAACTCGGTGGCCAACGTGGTGCATCTGCGCTTGCGCGGGCAGATGGGGGGCGACCGCGTGGTGGCCGACGTAGAGCTGCGCTCGCCGGCCGATGACGTGCTGGCGACCAATCGCACCCGTGCCGGCACGAGCGACCTGAACGATATGCCGGATTTCACGCTGCCGGACGAGCTGGCCAGCGTGACATTCCGTTTTGTGCGCAGGGATGAGGCGCGGGAGAAAACTGTCTCCTGTGCGGCCTGCGCCAAATCGTCCACGCTCGACTTGGCCTGGGATGAATTGACGCCCGTGCCGCCGGCTCTGCTGGCGGCCGAGGCCTGGTACGCCCGCGCGGGGGCCGATCGCGGCGCCGCGCCGGACCTCGCCATTTCGCGCGCCGATGCGCCGCGCCTGATTGCGCTGGCTTGGGGCCAGCTCGCCCAGTCCCGCGCCGCTTCAGCCAAGGAGGAAGTGGCCGCCAAAAACATCGTGCTCGGCGATAAATCGCTGAAGTGGATGGAACGCTCTTTCGGTGATGCTCCCGATGGCGCCCACAGCCTCTGGATCACTTTGCACGGCGGCGGCGAGGCCACCGCCGAGGAGAATGACGCCAATTGGCACGGCTATTACGGCCGCTACGAATTCCCGCCCGGCAGCATCAATATCGCCCCCCGCGCGCCCGCCAACACCTGGGACATGTGGCATGTGAAGTGGGTGGATCCCTTGTTTGACCGGCTGATTGCCGATTTTGTGCTGCAACGGGGCGTGGACCCGAACCGGGTTTACATCATCGGTTACTCGGCCGGCGGCGACGGGGTCTACCAATTGGCGCCGCGCATGGCGGATTATTTCGCGGCGGCGACCATGTGCGCCGGCCATCCCAACCAGGTGACGCCCGAGGGGCTCCGCAATCTGCCCTTCTTCCTATACATGGGCGGGGCGGACGATGCGTACCACCGCAACACGGTGGTGCGCGAATTCAGCGCCAAGATCGATGTCTTGCAAGCCGCCGATCCCGACGGTTACCCGCATCGGCTCACGGTGTATCCCGGCCTGCCGCACAGCATGCAAAACCGGGAAGCCGAGGCCATTCCGCGCATGGCGCCGCTCCGCCGCGCCGCCTGGCCCAAACGCGTGGTGTGGAAGCAAAGTGGCAACGCCCTGCACACGCGCTTTTACTGGCTGCAACGCGAGGCCGAGACCGTGCACGTGGATGATCTCTACTCGGCCCACGTCGATGGCCAGAACATTGTCATCGAAGCCCCGGCGACCGACGGCAAGATGACGCTCCGACTTTCGGATGCCTTGGTGGATCTGGATCAGCCGGTGAAGGTCACCGTTGGCGAAAAGACCGTGTTTGAGGGCAAAGTCCCCCGGTCCCTGGCGGCCATCGTGGATTCCCTGGCCACGCGTGAAGACCCGGATTTGGTCGCCACGGCCTTATTGCCGGTTTCGTGGTGAGCGGCAGATGCTGCCAATCGGGGCGGTCAAACGGCGCGGGGGATCACCAGTTTCGGCTCGAGCGAACGCCGTAGGCGTGGTCTAGTGGTAGAAGCGGCGACAATAATGTTTTCCCAGCTCCGGAGGATCGGCCTCTTGGTAGTGGTCTGCGGGTCACCGGTCACAGTCCACGCCAAACCGGTCCAACAATTCCAAAATAGGTCGCTCCGCTGGAGCTTGAAAAACAATATGTTGCGCCGTTTCTATCAATAGGCCACGCCTACGGCGTTCCGTTAAAGATGTGCCATTCCGTCGGTTGTTCCGCTGAATGCTAACGCCCATTTATTGTTCCTCGTACACGCGTTTTGGCGGTGGGAGGCTCGGTGGCGGCATTTCCCTTCCTTACAAAGGTGTAATCTTCCAGACATCTTCCGGTCATGGTTGGTGGGGTCCAATGCACGTAACGAAACAAAACGACAAACAAACCAAACCAATGAATACAAACCTTTCAAATCATTTTCGGAATCGAGTCGTGATCTCGTCCCTCGTGGGGGCTTTGATCGCCGGCGGCGCGGCGGTGGCCATCTCGCAGGAAACCGGCAAGACGGCCGAGCATCCGACGATCAAGCTGCCGGTGGACGCGGTCTCCATCGATCGGAATACGCTGCCGAATGGCAGTTATGCGCCAGTGGTGAAGAAGGTGGCCCCAGCGGTGGTGAGGATTGAGACCACCACGACCGTCAAGACCGCGGCGGCGGATTTTCCCGGTATGAATGATCCCTTCTGGCAGCAGTTTTTCGGTCGCCAGTTCCGCATGGCTCCGCGCCAGCCAAGCGAGCAGCATCAGCATGGCGTCGGCTCCGGCGTGATTGTGACCAAGGACGGCTACATTCTCACCAACAACCACGTGGTGGACGGCGCCAACGAGGTGATGGTGGCGATGACCGACGGCCGCGAGTTTACCGCCAAAGTGATTGGCCGAGATGCCAAGACGGACATCGCCGTGGTCAAAATCAATGCGGATAATTTGCCGGTTGTCCAGTTGGCCGACAGCGACCAGGTGGAGGTGGGCGATGTGGTGTTGGCCGTGGGCAACCCGTTCGGGGTGGGCCAGACGGTGACCAAGGGCATTGTCAGCGCCACCGAGCGCGGCGGCATGGGCATTGAAGACTATGAGAACTTCATCCAGACCGACGCAGCCATCAATCCGGGCAATTCCGGCGGCGCGCTCGTGGACATCAATGGCCGGCTGATTGGCGTGAATACGGCCATCCTGAGCCGTTCCGGGGGCAGCCAGGGCGTGGGCTTTGCGGTGCCGTCAGACATCGCCCGCAACGTCATGCAGAGCCTGGTGGCGTATGGCTACGTGACCCGCGGCTACCTGGGCGTCATGATCCGAAACATCACGCCGGCGTTGGCGGATGAATTCAAGCTCAAGCACGCGAGCGGCGCGTTGGTGGAGGAAGTTTCCCCCGACAGTCCGGCCCAGAAGGCGGGCATCAAGGAAGGTGATGTGGTGCTGGAATTCAACGGCAAGCCGGTGGCGGACAACCGCCATCTGCAACTGGCGGTGGCGGATATTCACCCCGGCGCCACCGTGCCCGTGGAGGTTTGGCGCAACGGCGAGAAGGAGACCGTGAAGGTTACGGTCCAGGCGCAGCCCGACGAAAAGCACGTGGCCCGGAATGACCAGGATAATAGCAGCGACAACGGCACGCTCAATGGCGTGGGCGTGGGCGATCTGGATCCCCAGGCGCGGGCGGAGTTCAACATTCCCGCGCAAGTCAAGGGGGCGGTGATCACCCAAGTGGATCCGTCCTCGCCATCCGCCGAGGCCGGTCTCAAGCCGGGCGTGGTGATCGAGGAGATCAATCATCAGCCGGTGAAGAGCGCGGATGAAGCGGTGAACCTGACGGCCAAGACTACGGATAAGCGCACCCTGTTGCGCATCTGGGCCGATGGCCACAGCCACTACGTGGTGGTGGATGAAAGCAAGGCGGGCTGAGCGCCCGGACCTTGCACCGGAGACAGTAATTCCCTCCCGCGCTGGCGAGAAGCCGGCGCGGGAGAATTTTTATTGGGGGGGGCCAAGCCGTCGGCCAAGCGGACGGCAACCGACGTTTGGGCCCAAACCAATCACCGTGTTCAGCGGAAGTTGAGCCCGCCAATGGGCCTTACTCGTTGTGCGGTATTTCGATGGTGCCGCCGCCGATAAACTCGCGAATGACGGCATCGCCTGGGATGAAGTTCGTGTCTGCCACCTGCGCGGGAGTGAAGCCCTCGATGGATTCCAGCAGCGCCTTTACCCGTTCATAGCGGATGCGGGCGTCCAGGAAGCCATCGTAGTTTGCCAGGGCGGCCGGCGGGGGCAGCAGTCCCTTTTCCCCGGCAAAGAACGGCTTGAGCGCCGGCAGATCAAAGGGGAAGCCGCCGTTGATGACCTGGTCCGCCAGCCCCATCAGGGGAATGATGCTGAACAACTCGCCGGCCCGCACATAATGCCAGTGCAGAATGGTGCCCAGTGCGGAGTGGTTGCGATGCCGGACATCGCGCAGCATCCGCCGGATCATGCGCACATCCGTAAAATGCGTCAATTGCCGGCTGCTGCCGTCACCCTCATACATCGCATTCTGCGTCTCGATATACAGCCGAAATTGAGCGCCGGGGCTGATGCCTTCGGTGATTGGCGGATAGAAGCCATGCAGGCAGTCCAGCAGCAGGATCTGATCGTGCCCCAGTTTCACGGGCTTGGTCATGGTGCGCCGGCCTTCCTTGAAACTGTAGACCGGCTTTTCCACGGTTTCCCCCGCCAACAGCCCGCGCAAATGCTGGTTCAGCAATTGAAAATCAATCGCCTCGGGCGTTTCAAAATTGCGGTCGTTGATCCAGTCGGTTGGATGCTCCACCAGGGACCAGAAATAATCGTCCAGGTTGAGCATCAGGAACCGGAGTCCATGCCGTTCGAGCCGCTGGGTGAGCTTGACGGTGGTCGTGGTCTTGCCCGAGGAACTGGGGCCGCTGATCCAGATCATGCGCAACGGATTGGGGCTGGCGCGGCGGGTCAGGATTTTTTGCGCGGCCTCGTCCAGCGCGGCTTCATATTGCGCCAGGGAAGCGGCAATCACCGCTTGGATGCGCCCGCGGCGCACGGTTTCGTTCAGCCCGGCCACGGTATCGACGCCCAGTTGGCGGTTGGCGGCCAGGCTCTGTTGCAGGCGGTCGGCGGGAAAGCCGTTGCCCACGAACTGGGCCGGCGAGAGAGCGCCTTCCCGCAGCCAGTGCCGGCCCCAGCGATAACATTCATAGGCGTCGGCGGTGTGCTGAAAACCGTAGCTGCGCAATGCGTGCAGCACCTGGTCCTGGATCGTCTCGATCGTGGGCGGAAAATTGGCGATGAGGTGGTGCGGATCTGAATTCAGGCACACGGTGGCCGCCTCGGCCAGGAAGGTGGCGATGCCTTCCTCCGTGGCGTGCGCGGCAAAAATGGGGTCGTTGATGCCGGGCAGGAAATCCCGCCGAAAGCCCCCGATGGAGGCGGCCGCACCGAAAATGGCCTGCCAGATGCGTGCGGGATCGAACTTGACCAGGGCGCGGTTGCGCTTCTGGACTTTTACGATGAGATTCTGGACCGGCATGCATTTGGATGGTAAGCGTGCGACCGCCGGGAACCAACGCTTTTTAAAGTTGAAAAATGGGCGTTTATTTGCGTCCATTTTCAGGTAGACTCTTGAAAATATATGGCCGAAGAACAACAACCGAACCGCGAACGGAAAACCCTGGATGAACGCGAACGGATGACCGAGTTGGAGCGCATCCGTCACTCCTGCGCGCATGTGATGGCCACCGCCATTCTGCGCCTGTGGCCGGAGGCCCAATTTGCCGCCGGACCGTCCGTGCAGGAAGGTTTCTACTATGATGTGGACCTCCGGCATCGCATTTCGCCCGAAGATTTTGAGAAGATCGAGGCGGAGATGAAAAAGGAAATCAAGGCCAACCACCCGTTCGAGAAGCTGGTGGTCACGCGCCAGCAGGCCGTCGAGGATTCCCAAAGCGGACGGCTGGGCGGATTGACCGAGCGTCCCGAGAATCCGAGCCGGTTCAAGCTGGGCAACCTCCAGGCCATTCCCGAGGGCGAGCCCATCACCTATTTCAAGAACGGCGATTTTATCGACCTGTGCGCCGGGCCGCACGTCATGCGCACCGGCAACATCGGCGCCTTCAAGCTCACCCACGTGGCTGCCGCCTATTACAAGGGCGATGAGAAGGGGCCGCAGTTGCAGCGCATTTACGGCACCGCGTTCAAGAACAAGACGCAGCTGGAGGAGTATTTGAAGATGAAGGAAGAGGCCAAGCGCCGCGACCATCGCAAGATCGGCACGGAGATGGGCCTGTTCGTCATCGATACGGAATTTGTGGGTCCCGGGCTGCCGCTGTGGCTGCCCAAGGGCACGGCCATTGCCGAGGCCCTGGAGCAACTAGCCAAGGAAACCGAGTTTGCCGCCGGCTACGTGCGCGTCAAAACGCCGCACCTGGCCAAGGAAAAGATGTATCTGACCAGCGGCCATCTGCCGATCCTGTACAAGGATTCCATGTATCCGCCCATGGAATTGGTGGGGGAGGGCAAGCCGAATCCGGAACTGGAGCGCAAGATCGAGGTCATCGAGGATAAGTTGAGGGAAATGGAAACGCAGGTCACGGCCACCGAAATCAAGGGCAGCATTGCGGGCGGCTCGATGGAGGAGGAGGAGGCCCGGAACGAGGATCTGGACCTGGAGCAAAAGCTGAACGACGAGCTGGCCGAGCTCACCTCGGCGCGCAATTCCGCGGAACGCTATTACCTCAAGGCGATGAACTGCCCGCATCATCATCGCATTTTCGCGGCCGAGCCGCGCAGCTACCGCGATTTGCCGCTGCGCCTGGCGGAATACGGCACTTGCTACCGCTATGAGCAGTCCGGCGAGCTGTTTGGCTTGATGCGCGTGCGGTGCCTGAACATGAACGACGCTCACATCTATTGCACGCCGGAGCAGTTCGCCGAAGAGTTCAACGCCGTGAACGAAATGTACATCAAGTATTTCAAGATCTTCGGCATCGAGAAATACGTGATGCGCTTCAGCACGCATGATCCCTCGCGCCTGACCGGCGCCAATGCCAAGTTTGTCAACGAGCCGGCCTTGTGGAAGCAGACCGAGGACCTGGTCCGCCGGGTGCTGATTGAATCCAAGATTCCCTATGTCGAGGTGCCCAACGAAGCGGCGTTTTACGGTCCCAAGATCGATGTCCAGGTCTGGAGCGTGATCGGTCGCGAGTTTACGCTGGCCACCAACCAGGTGGACTTTGCGGTGCCGGCGCGCTTTGGCCTGACCTATCGCGACAAGGACAACACCTCCAAGACGCCGTTGTGCATTCATCGCGCGCCGCTGGGCACGCACGAGCGGTTCATCGGCTTCCTCATCGAGCATT
>CAYTJG010000269.1:0-2957 GCA_964437865.1 uncultured Bifidobacteriaceae bacterium
GGTTGAATTTGGCTGGCGCGAACACAAATTTGTTTGAATGGTCAACAAATCGAGATGTGATCTGGCCAGCCAGGCGTTTTCCAAAAGCCGCCGACGAATTTGTTGCGTTAGGTTTACGGCGATTTTCTGTCTTTGAGCTTCTGAAATTGCTTCGGCCATGAAGCTGGCGGCGATAGACACAGATAGTCAGTGCGAACGAAGGCGCAAATTTTTGGAAGTCGGTTCTTCCCGCAAAATTCAGGATGGTTGTGCCGGCACCCAAAAGTCTGCGCGTCGGTGTCGAGTGGATGAATTGGGGCGTGAGCAGCCGATCCGTTATGCATGACGTGTGCTTGGAAGCCGGTCAAGGCTGCCTGAATTCAATCCCGATCACCGGAGTGTGCATTTTCATGGGCCTTGGTTCTGGCAACGATAGATTCGCGATCGGGATGGTTACAATAGGCGGCGTCATTGAAAAACCTGGCATGTTTGCAATCGGTCGGGGCATGCACAAAACAATGAACCACGCCCGGCCACAGCGCAGGTTTGGCGCGGCAAACGGCGGGATTGGGCAATTGCCTAACCGAATTGTTTTCAGGAGCAGCCACCACGAACGATTCGAAGATCGCCTTTTTCAATGGATTTGTAAAACAAGAATTGCGGCATTTCGTGATGGGTGCCGCACCGCGCGAGGAGTTGAGCCGAATGCCGTTTGGGTGGATTCAACAACTCAAAGAGTTGCATCACGCAAGAGACCTATCCAAAGCCCGAAAAGTTGCAATCTGAGGAAATGATTGTAGTGTTGCCAGTATGGAACCAAAAATCGCACAGGCATCCCCCTTTGTTCAAGCCATGCAACCAGGAGAGTATTGGTGGTGCGCGTGTGGCCAGTCAAAATCGCAGCCATTTTGTGACGGTTCACACAAGGGCACCGGATTCTCACCGAAGAAGGTCGAGCTCACCGAGGCCAAGACCGTTGCCTGGTGCGGGTGCAAACATTCGAAGACCGGACCTTTCTGCGATGGGAGTCACGCGCGATTAGCCTGACGACATCGCAGACCGAAAAAGAGGGCACCCACAGGATGTTCGCTCTTATGGGGATTTGATCCAACGCCTTCGTGGTGCTCTTTTTATTCGGGCGCCAGCCATCCTGAAAGCGATGGCGATCATGCAGCGTTGGCCAATGAAATTTTCGCCGGTCTTGGCATTTGTCTTGCTCAGCGCCGGGCATGAAGCAAATTCTCGGTTTCCTCCTTCTCACGCTCGCCAGCCTCACCGCCGCCAAAAATACCAAGGCAGGAAGCCTGGTGCTGAATTGGAATGCCAGCGCCTCGCCGCAAATAGCTGGCTACAACGTATATTATGGAACCACCAGTGGTCATTATCCATTCAAATTGACCGCCGGAAACGCAACGTCCATCACGATTTCCAACCTCACACTCGGCGCCACTTATTATTTTGTGGCCACCGCTTACGATTCCAAAGGCAATGAAAGCAATTATTCATCCGAACTCAAAGCCCTTGTTTCGGTGGCGCTGGCCTTGATCCGGCGCGGCGCGCGCAGCCCGGCATTGCTGCAATTTCCGGTGGAAATCGGTCATCGCTACGAAATTCAGGCCTCGCCGGATTGCCGCACCTGGAACTGGATCTGGCGCTCGGGCGTCTTTTTATCCAACGCCGTGATAGAATACGCCGATCGGGATTCCATCTCCTCGAAATCGCGGTTCTACCGGCTGAAGGTCAGTCTCATCGGGCCAGCCTCGAGTACCGCGCTGTCCGGCGCTTCGCCAGCGCCTCAAAGCCAATGAACCGCGCCGTTGGCGCCCAGACACCGTGCTGCCTGATCCTGCCCAACGCTGGCATTTCACCGGGCTTGGCCCTCAATGTGTCGGGTCGGCTAATGGTTTCTTGAAAGGGCATCGCAATAATGCGTTCGTCTTCGTTTTGCGTGGACAGGTGGAGAGATTGCTTTTCTTGGGCCATTTTGTGCTTCTGTGCGGCTAATGAGGCTTGGCATCCGCCGGGCCAAGCAATGCTCCGCGTTCCGGGCGGCCAAGGATGGTCTCTCGGCCCTGATGCCTCCGGATATTGAAACTGGCGACTGGAAAGTCGCCTTTACCCGCAGACAAGAATGTCTGCGCTACGGCCTCAATTTTGCGTGTTTTGCGCCTCCGCCGATTGACTTATGAATCCGGGGGCAGCGGGCGTCAATTTTCACGCATGCCGCGTGAAAATCACGCACGTTGGAGGTTGCCGATTGCTCGCCCACGCTGGCATTCCCAACTTATAACACTGGCACGGATCATGCCCCATAACGTGGGAAATCCCGGGCCGCTCATGAAAAGCAACACATTCTCAAGGGTATCTCTGTTATTAAGTATGTTCTTATTCGCGCTGCCAGTCAGGTTGCTGGCACAATTCAATTACGTGACAAATGACGGCACCATCACTATCACGCGCTATACCGGTCCGGGCGGGGTGGTGATCATCCCCAGCGCCACCAATGGCTATTCGGTGATCGGCATTGGCGCCGGGGCATTCGATGATCACATCACGCTGGAGAGCGTGACCATTCCCGACAGCGTGACTTGGATCGGGAGCAACGCGTTTGAGAATTGCACCGGGCTGACGAACATAGTCATTCCGGACGGCGTGACCAATCTCGGGAGCGCGGTGTTTGAGGGATGTTCCAGGCTGGCCAACGTAACGCTGGGCAACGGCCTAACCAGCCTCGGCGATTATGCGTTTTCGTCGTGCGGGAAATTGACCAGCGTGACGCTGGGCAACCGCGCGGCCAGTATCGGCGAATATGCGTTCAACGATTGCTCCGGTCTGACGAACGTGACCCTGCCCAACAGCGTAACCAATATCGAGGGTTCCACGTTTGCGGGGTGCACCAGTCTGATGCAGGTGATCATTCCCAGCCACGTCACCAGCATCGGCGACTTTATGTTCTCAGGTTGCGAAAGCCTGACGAG
>CAYTJG010000269.1:3057-8849 GCA_964437865.1 uncultured Bifidobacteriaceae bacterium
CTGACGAGCGTGACCCTGCCCAACACCGTGACCACCATCGGGATCGATGCCTTCTATAGCTGCGCCCGACTTACGAACGCCTTTTTCCTCGGCAATGCGCCAAGTGTGGCGGGTGAAGCGGGCACGAAAGACACGTCTGTCTTTTTTGGCGAATCAGGCACGGTGTATTACCTGCCCGGCACCGCTGGGTGGGGGAGCACCTTTGGCGGTTGGCCGACGGCGCGATGGGATCAGGCCCGGCCCCAAATTCGGGGAGTGAGCAACGGCTGGGGCGTGCAGGGCAGTGGATTCGATTTCACCATTTCCTGGGTCCCGAATGTCTCTGTGATGGTGCTGGCCTCCACCAATTTGCAGGATTGGACGCCGGTCGCCACCAACACCCTGGTCAACGGCACCAATGACTTTGCGGATGCCAACTGGACGAATTATCCCGTGCGGTTCTATCGGGTGATAACGCAGTGATGGTTGTGGGGAAGGCCCAAGACAACGAGTACGGGGCGGAACTTGAATATTCCTGAAACAGGTCGAATTCTTCTTCAAACGGCCTGCCGGGTTGCCAACGAAATCGGCGACGCAACGGGTCAAAAAATGAAAAACGTTGTGCTCGGGCACGGGTGAATCTAAATTTCTGTTTCGGTGGTGCTCTGCAAAGTATTGCGCGGGTGTGAAAAACGCCGGCCACTGGTCGGTTTTTAAACATTTGCCCAAACACGGTTTCTGCCAGCCTAATGAAAATAGCCATCCCGCGCCGGATTCTGCCGGTCCTGTTCGTGTTAACGTGTGCCCTGGGTTCCGCCATGGCCGACTCCATGACCCTCTTCGAGACGTACAAGGACAATACGCTGGGCGGGGTTTATAGCACGACGACGGACACGGGCACATTCAACGCCTCGCTGACCGTGCCGGGGCTTTCCAGTTTCACCGCCGCCGCCTGGGACAACTTGGAGGTGACGATCAACGCCGCGAACCTGGTCACGGCGGCCGACAGTTTCGGCGACTTGGAGGGCTTTTCAGATTTCATGGCGGATGCCACCAACTACAGCGGCACCCTGTCCAGCACCAGCGCCACTTTTTATTTTCAACTGACCGACACCAACGGCAACGTGGCGAACGCCTACAAAATGGTCTTTTCCCGGTCGGGCAATGTCCTGACCATCGCCGGGCAGACTTTGAATCCCGCGGCGGTGCAGCCGCCGTGGTCCATTTTGGCCTGGTATTATCAGGCTTATTACCAGGTGGGCTCCACGTTTTCGTTCACGAATGATCCGGTCACTTGTGAAGTGGTGCTGGACGATGAGGCGAGCACCAACCAGTACGCGGATGTGGTGCGAACCCTTTATGTAACGGGAACGAACACCATTACCACGGACACCAACGGGACCTATTTAAACAACATTCGCCTGGCCGGCGCGGCCGATTTCACGGCGCCCATCAACCGGATCGTGTCGCCCGTGGCCGGTCAGCTCTGCAGCAGCCCGCTGTTCACCATTGTCGGCACGGCGAAAGATAACTTTGCGGTGTCTAACGTGCTCTATGCCTTGAACGGCACCGGCTGGTCCAACGCGGTTTCCACCAACAACTGGAGCAATTGGACGGCGCCCGTGACGCTCGTTGTCGGCACGAACACCCTGAAATCGTTTGCCGTGGACACCGCGGGAAACTACTCCCCCACCAGCAGCGTAAGTTTTGCCTATGTGGTCTCCAGCCAGTTGCAATTGCGCGAGGTGGGCTTGGGCAAATGCTCACCCAATTACAGCAACGCCTGGCTGCAAATCGGGCAGAGCTACAACCTCACCTCCACGCCCGCGGCCGGCTTCAAATTCACCGACTGGACGGTATCCACGAACTGGGTGGGCGGCGTTACCGTGACCAGCACCAACCTGCACTTCGTGATGGCCTCCAACCTGACGTTGCAGGCCACGTTGATGGAAACCAGCCGGCCCGCGCTCGCCCTCACCGCCCCAACCACCGGTCAGCATACGAGCAATGCCCTGGCCACGGTCACGGGCACCGCGCGCGACAATTGGCAAATGGCGGGGGTCTGGTATCAGGTTAACAACGGCGCCTGGACCGCCACCGCGACCACCAATGGGTGGGCCAACTGGCGATCCACGGTGGAACTGGTGGCCGGCACCAACACGATCCGGGCGTATGCCGTGAACCTGGGCGGACTCTTTTCAACCACCAACAGCGTCAGCGTGGTATCGAGCAACACTTTTAAGCTGCAATTCACCTGGACCAACGCGCCGACGCTCAACGCCAGCGGCTTGAAGTTCAGCCTGCAACTCTCCACCGGCTTGAACGGAGCCATTCAGGTGACAACGAACCTGACAAGCTGGGCGACGCTCACGAATTTCATCGGCACCAATACCGTGGTCACCTTTGAAGATCCGGCGGCGACGAATTCAGCCGAACGGTTTTATCGGGCGGTGGTTCCGTGAGGGAGCCGGCGCGGCGAGCAGCATCGGGCCGATTGGGGGCCAGTCGGCCCGCGAAAGCGCAGCGCCAACGGCGCGTTTCATTGAATTGTCAGCAGCGCCATTTTTTGGCTCGCGCCGGCGGCCGTTTTTCCACATCATGGCGGTGGCGCGCATGAAAGCTAAAATCATCATCACCCCCAAAAAGGCCGTGCTGGATCCGCAAGGCAAGACGGTGCAGACCGCCTTGGCCCAAATGGGTTATACCGGCATCACCGACGTGCATATCGGCAAATACATCGAGATCGACCTGGCCCCCGGCACGGACAAGGCGGCAGCGCAGAAGACGTTGCAAGACGCCGCGCACCGGCTGCTGAGCAATCCGGTGATCGAGGACTACAAGCTGGAACTCGAATGAACTTCGTCGTCCTCCAATTTCCCGCCAGCAACTGCGATCAGGACGCGGTGTATGCGGCGCGTTTGCTGGGTCATTCCGCGCGGCTGGTCTGGCACAAGGACGCCTCGCTCGGGGATGCCGATGTGGTGATTGTGCCCGGCGGCTTCAGCTATGGCGATTACCTGCGCTGCGGGGCCATTGCGCGGTTCAGCCCGGTGATGCAGGCGGTGAAACAATTTGCGGACAACGGGGGCGTGGTGCTGGGCATTTGCAACGGTTTCCAGGTGCTCACCGAAGCGGGGCTGCTGCCCGGGGCGCTCATTCGCAACCGGGACCTGCAATTTCACTGCGAATTCATCCATCTGAAAACGGTCACCAAGGACTCGCCGTTCACCGGCCGGATCCCGGCGGGCAAGCTGCTACGCGTGCCCATCGCCCATGGCGAAGGCTGCTATTATGCGGATGCGGATACGCTGGCGGCGCTCGAGCGCAACGACCAGATTCTGTGGCAGTACTGCGACGACGCCGGCAACGTGACGGAGGCCGCCAATCCCAACGGGGCCGTGCAAAACATCGCCGGCATCTGCAACGAGCGGCGGAACGTGGCGGGCCTGATGCCCCATCCGGAGCGCGCCTGCGAAGCGCTGCTGGGCAGCGACGACGGCCGGTATGTTTTTGAGAGCTTGGTGGCGGAGTTAAAGCGCAAACCGGTGGCGGCCTGAGCGTTTAGCTCTACGCCAGGTCCCGGCACAGCCGGAGCACCAGCGGCCGCCCGTGGAGGGTGAGCTTGGTCGTGTGCACCCGCACCGGCAGGGCGCTGCCATTGGCCAGAGTGATCGCGCATTCAAACGGCACCGCATCGTCGGCCCCGGCCTTGTCCAACACCGCCAGCAGCTGCGAGATTTTGCGCCCCAGGATATCCGCGCGCGCGCAGCCGAGCATGGTTTCCGCACACCGGTTGGTGTCGATGATCTTCCCCGTTTTGGCGTCTGCCAGGAAGGCGGCATCGGCCAGGCTTTCGAACACCTCGCGGTACTTGTGCTCGGACTCGCGCATGGCCTGCTCGGCGCGGTCGCGTTCGGCCCGCTCGTCGGCTTCGCGCAAGGCCCGATCCACCGCGGGAATGAGGCGCATGAGCCGGTGCTTGAGCACATAGTCGGTGGCCCCGTTTTTCAGGGCCTCGATGGCGGTGTCCTCGCCGATGGTGCCGGAAACAAACATGAACGGGGTATGCGGACTTTTCTGTCGGGCCACCAACAGCGCTTCCCGTCCGTCAAACCCCGGCATGGTATAATCGGAGAAAATGAGGTCGAACTGTTCCTGTTCCAGGCGCGCGACGTAATCCGCCCGCGTGTCCACCCGCACCAATTCACTGTGCGGCCAGCGCGCGCAGATCATGGCCTGATTCAACTCGGCATCGGCCTCGTTGTCCTCCAGGTTTAATATACGCAACGATGTTTTCATGACAGCCTCTGGGCTGGAATCTTCTGAAACTGGTGTGCTGTAACATAAGACCATTCCGAAGAGATGCAAATTTTGAATGCCAGGTCACTCCGATCAGGGGGGATTGGGGGCGCGGGCGGATGGAAGAGACCGAAAGGACGAAAAGGACGGAAGAAGGGAGGGCGGGGCAAACGCGAGTCCGGGCAGCTGGCGGTGGCCGGGCACAACGCGGACAGGAATTGCACCCGAAGATGCTAAATAGTATCCTCATTCAAGCAGGGCTCAAATGACCATGTGCGAAGATTGATAACATCATCGTTGACGATCTGCCGGACACGGCCTCCAGGCCGTTTGCTGTTGACGTCAACCGTGAAGAGTCTTGGCCGTTGCTGGCTGAGAAGATTATCCGCAAACACATAGATTAGAGAATTTTAAGATGACCGAACCCGCCATTACACCTGAGTTGGTTGCCAAGCACAACCTGACGCCGGAAGAATTCGCCCACGCCAAGGAAATCCTCGGCCGCATGCCCAGCTATACGGAGCTGGGCATCTTCTCCGTGATGTGGAGCGAGCATTGCAGCTATAAAAACACCCGGCCGCTCCTGAAGACTTTCCCCACCAAATCGCCGCGGATCCTCGTGGGTGCGGGCGAGGAAAACGCCGGCATTGTGGACATCGGCCAGGGCCTCGCGATTGCGTTCAAGATCGAGTCCCACAACCATCCCAGCGCGGTGGAGCCCTTTCAAGGCGCCACGACGGGCGTGGGCGGCATCGTGCGCGACATCTTCACGATGGGCGCGCGGCCGGTGTGCGCCGTGAATTCGCTGCGGTTCGGCCCCATTACCGAGGACGCGGCCGGCACCAGCCCGGCGGGGGCGCCGGAGGCGGACAACGGCAACGGGCAGGCCGCCCTGGTGAACAACAAGCGCCTGTTCGCCGGGGTCGTCAGCGGCATTGCCCATTACGGCAATTGCTTCGGCATTCCCACCGTTGCGGGCGAGGTTTATTTCGACAAGACCTATCAGGGCAATCCCTTGGTGAACGCGTTCTGTCTGGGCGTGCTGCGCCACGAGCAGATCACCCGCGGAGCGGCCCGGGGCGTGGGCAACCCGGTCTTTTATGTGGGCCCGGCGACGGGACGCGACGGCCTGGCCGGCGCGGCTTTTGCCTCCCAGGACCTCACCGAGGAATCCGCCGAACGGCAACGCGGCGCGGTGCAAGTGGGCGATCCGTTCATGGAAAAACTGGTGTGCGAGGCCTGTCTGGAACTGCTGGCCACCGGCGCGGTGGCGGGCATGCAGGACATGGGCGCCGCCGGCCTCACCTGCTCCACCTGCGAAACCGCCGCCCGGGCCGGCACCGGCATCGAGATCGAGTTGGACAAGGTGCCGCAGCGGGCGCCGAACATGAGCAGCTACGAAATCATGCTCTCCGAATCCCAGGAGCGCATGCTCATCGTGGTGCACAAGGGGCGCGAGGAGGAAGTGAAGAAGATTTTCGACAAATGGGATTTGCCCTGGTCGGAGATCGGCG
>CAYTJG010000270.1:0-4377 GCA_964437865.1 uncultured Bifidobacteriaceae bacterium
GCGCCCTCCTCGGTAAGGTCGCCCGAAATGCCGTTGGTGCCGGCGGAGAGGTCCTTGGCCTGGGTAGCCAGCGTGGCGGCTTGGTCCGCGGGTGACTTGAAGCCCTGCGCCATGAACGCAGCGAAGCGGGCCGGGTTGGGGCCGCCGCCGCTGTTATCCTGCGCCACCTCGGCGGCCGACTGCCAGCCTTCGTCGGCGGTCTTCACGGCGGCATTGGTGCCCTGGATAACGACTTGGGTGGTGTCGTTGTTAAAAGTGAGGGTCAGGGCGGTGTAGCCACCCTTCTCCGTCTTGCCCTCCGTGGGACCGGGCCGGAAGCGTCCACCGCTGCCAGCGTCCACGGTGGTGCGCCAGGAGTAATTTGGCTGGGCACCCAGCGCGGTCGCGGCGCTCGTCACGTCGTCCTTCGGGGTGGAATCAGCGGCCAGCAGCGGGCCGGCAGTCAGCAAGGCGAGAGTCAAAATAAGATTATTTTTCATAAGCGTTGTTTGTGGATCGTGGGAACGACTTGTACTCTGCGCCGCTCGCAGCGAAAACGCAAACGGAAAGTGGCCAGCGGCGGGCACGACCCTAAAAAACCCCTGTTGCTTTTGGCCAGTTCAGCTATTCTCCCCCGGAAATGAGCAAGTTGCTGCTGATCGACGACGAAGAGGACATACGGTATTCGATTCAAAGAATTTTCGATTCGCCGGACATCGAACTCGCCACGGCCGCCTCGGGTGAGGAGGGGCTGAAGACCATTCCCAAGTTCAAGCCCGACCTCGTGTTGATGGACGTGCGGATGACGGGGATGACCGGGCTGGAGACCTTGCGGCGCATCCGGCAGAGCGACCCGAAGCTGCTGGTGATTTTGATGACGGCCTACGGCACCACGCAAACGGCCATCGAGGCCATGAAGCTGGGGGCGTACGATTATCTGCTGAAGCCCTTTGACATTCCCAAGCTGAAGGAAATCATCGCCAACGCCTTCAAGGCGGCCCGGGACATGAAGCAGGTGGTTTCGTACGAGCCCCTGCTGGAATCCGAGGATTACGATCTGGGGATCGTGGGCCGTAGCGAGCCCATGCAGCGGGTGTTCAAGCTGATCGGCCAGGTGGCGGCCAGCGACGCCACGGCGCTGGTCACCGGGGAGAGCGGCACCGGCAAGGAACTGGTGGCCCGGGCGATCTACCACCACAGCGACCGCGTGGCCCAGCCCTTTCTGGCCGTGAACTGCGCCGCCATCCCCGAGCAACTGCTGGAAAGCGAATTGTTCGGCCATGAACGCGGCTCCTTCACCGGCGCCACCGCGCAGCGCATCGGCAAATTCGAGCAATGCAACCACGGCACGATTTTTCTGGATGAAATCGGCGACATGACGCCGCCCACGCAGACGAAGATTTTGCGCGTGCTGCAAAGCGGCACGTTCGAGCGGGTGGGCGGCAACGAGCCGATCCACGTGGATGTGCGGGTCATCGCCGCCACCAACAAGCCGCTCGAAGCGGCGGTGGCCGCGCGACAGTTCCGGGAGGACCTGTTCTACCGCCTCAACGTGGTGCGCATCCAGATTCCGCCGCTACGCGACCGGCGCGACGATATCCCGCTGCTCGTGAACTATTTTTTGAAGAAGCTCGCACACGAGCAGCAGCGCCCGCCCAAATCCGTGGCCGCCAGCGTCGTCAAAATGCTGGAGAAATACCATTGGCCGGGCAACGTGCGGGAGCTGGAAAACGCCATCCGTCGCGCTCACGTGATGGCCAAGAGCGATGCGATCCTGCTGGCGGATCTGCCGCCGGAAATCACCGGTGCCAGCGGCAGCACCTTCGTACCGGCGCCCGGCTCAACCGGGGAAGGCGGCACGCAGGACATCACCGCGCTGGCGCGCCAGCTCTTCCAATGGGCCAAGCGCGATCCCAAGCTGAAGATCATCCCGGCCGTCGAACGTGAACTGGTCATCCAGGCGCTGAAGGAAACGAATGACAACCAGGTGCATGCCGCCAAGCTGCTGGGCATCACCCGCGCCACCCTCCGCAAGCGCATCGAGAAATTTGGCATCCAGCGCGAATTAAACGTCAAGTAGCCCGCCTCACTGGGTGGATACCCGGATGAAGCCCTGCCGCGCCGGACTGAACAGCGACAGGGGCACCACGATGGTCTTGAGTGTTCCGTCACCCGTCACATTCGAGCAGGTCTGCCAACCCGTTCCGGCCACGAGATTGGTGCGGTACTGCACGTCGTGGGAAAACGCGGACTGGGAAAGGAAGCTGAACTGAAAGTTGCTGCCGGCGTTCGTGAGGCTGGACAAGGTTACGGGCAGCGGCGCCGCGGCTTGGACCATCTTCGCCATAAATCCGTCTGGGTGATAATTGATCGTGGTGAGGCCAGAGCCTTCCACCGTGATCGCACCGCTGATGTCCATGGCGCCAAACACGGCGACTTGGTTAAAGAAGCCGCAGGCCCAAATGCCATCGGCCGCCAGGGCCAGATCCCGGCAGTTCAGGTAACTCCCCTCCGATTCCGCCAGGCGCGCCCACAACGGATTGCCGTTGCGATCGAACTTGGCCAGAAAACCCTGGCCGGGAATGCGATCCTCGAGGCTGCCGAGAGATTGCACCGTGGCGTAGAAGGGCGCAGCGATGATGTCCCGGCCAAAGATGGAGTAGGTATCGAAATCGCCGCCGACATAGACATTGCCCTCGGCATCTGCCTGAACGGCCCAAGGCCAGGTGAACTGGCTGCCGAAGGCGGTGGCCGATTGCGGTACGCCATCGGCATCGTACCGCGCCAGATATTGGCCTTTGGCGGCGGGGAACGTGATCGAGAGCGAACCAAAGACAGCGTTGGAGCCCCACGCGCTGCCAGCCGCAAAGACATTTGTTCCCGCCACAGCCACCAACACATCGTCGTCGTCAAATCCGCCAGGGTTACCCGTGTCCAATCCGCCGCCGAGCGGGGCCAGCCACTGGGCTTGGCCGTTGGTGGCGTTCAGGCAAAACAACACGCGCTTGCGATCGGACACGTTGGTGACGCCACCGATATAGTTGGTGGCCCCGCCGCCCATGGAACCGTAGAGCCGTTCGCCATCGCTCACGAGGTAGGTGGGCCACGCCGACGGCACCTGCAACCAGCGCACGTTGCCATTGGCGTCAAACTGCGCCAGCAGGCCTTGCTGGCCGGTGACGGTCAGGTTGGTGCCGCCGAAGCTGGTGGCGCCGGAGATGAGCGCGGATAGCGTGACGTTGCCGGCGGCATCCGCCGCGAGTTCATGGTACTCGGTAAAATTATAACCGCCGGTGACCGTTCGCACCCAGAGCAAGTTCCCCCCGGCATCGATCCGGGCGAGGAAAGTGGAGGCGCCCGCCGTGTCCAACAGGAGATTCGTTCCCAGCCAGTTGGTGCCGCCGAAATTGCCCGCCACGTAGCAGCCATTGCCGGGGGCCAGGGCCACACTTTCACTGTAGGAACTGCCAGTGGGCGTGTTGGACACGCAGAGGCCCCAAATGGGCGTGCCGGCAGCGGCTTGTTTCAAGACCGAGGCGCACGACTGGTAATTGACCGAAACCAGCAGGTTCGAGCCAAAGGTGTTGGTGCCATTGATGCTGCCCACCGTATAGAGGTTGCCGGTGGCGTCCAAAACGCAGGCCAGATTGTAATTCGTGGTGGGGCCCTGGGCACTGTTGTCCATCTCGCACGCGAATGCCGCCGACCAATTGGAAGGCGCCGCCGCACTCATAAAGGTGACGGTGGCCGTGAGCGTGCTGGCCGTACCAAAGGGATTACCAGCCACTGCATAGTAGCTGCCCGCCGCCCCGGCGCTGCCCGAATTGGTGGGTATGAACAAGGTATTCGTCGCGTAGGGAATGGCCGTGGCACCCGCTGCCGTATACCATTGCCACGTGGCGGTGGGATTGCCGGTGGCCTCGGCGTACAAGGCCACGCTGTAGCCCGGATAATTCGTCTGGCTGAAAGGATTCACCGTAATGACCGGCGCGCTGCCGGGCGTGAAGCTCACTGCGTCCAGGAACCCCGCTTCCGTGGGATCAGTGTCGCCGTTGGCGTGAGTGATCCAACTCAACGTATGCTGTCCCGCCGAAATGATGAACGGCCCGGTCTGGCTCCAGGCCGTCCCGCAATTAATGTCGGCTTGGTAGCCACCATCGATATCGAATTCATAATCGAAATTGGCGCAATCATCCTGGGAGGCCCAGTAGAAGGTCAGGATTCCCGGTCCGGTGACGGTGGTGGAGAGTACGGACGATTGCGAGTTGGTCACGCTGCCGCTTTGGGCGGCAGCCATTGAACCAGACCAGGTATTCGTGGTCTCCGCAAACCAAGCACTGTCGCCGCTGGTGGCCCAGGTCAGGTTGGTGGTCCCCAAAGTGTCATTGAAATCCACCG
>CAYTJG010000270.1:4477-8693 GCA_964437865.1 uncultured Bifidobacteriaceae bacterium
TCCACCGATCCGGCCACAAACTGCACCACCGCATAATCCTGGAGGTGGGCCGTGGAACTCCAACCCGCCAGCGAATTGCCGCCGGCCTCCAGCGGCACCGACGACACCAGGGAGTTGGTGTCATACAGATCGTAATGCACAGTAAAACTGTTCGTGCCGGGCGAAAACGTCCAATCGGACCAGTCGGTCTGCGTAACGGGCAAACCGGCGCTTTCGTCGCCCGAATAAATCACCAAGTCGGTGTAATTGGTGGGTCCCGACCAGACAAACGTGGGCTGCAAGGGCACTTCCACCTCCCCGTTGGTGGGATAAATCATCTCCAGAAAGGGCACCTCATTGCTGACGAGATTCGCCGTGACGTTAAAATAATACACATTGGTCAGCGAGGCGTTGGTGAACAAAATGGACCAGGGACCATAGGTCAGGTCATGGATCAAAGTGTCATAATCGTTATATCCCCAATAACTGGAGCCCAGCCAGGCCAGCCCGTTCGTGTCATAACGATAGGTGGCGGCCGCCCCATTGGTCGGATAGCCGTAAGAGGTGATATAGTAGTCGCCATACGGCGCGTCGGACGTGGCGGCATTGGTCATGAAGTTTGGGCCAAAGCTATAGCCATACGGGTTGGCCCGGACCACGTCCATTTCCAGCGTGAATCCGGCCCGGGCGACCGGTCCGTGCAGCCAGGCCGCGGCCAGCACCAGGCTGGCCAACCCCGTCAGCCGACAGCGCTCCAGCCATCGGTTTGGCCGACGCAAGTGCGAACCGTTAGTGGGGATCAGGGGGAGAGAACACCCGGCGTCTGGCGGGAAGAAAGCCGCCAAACGGTTCCAAAAGTTGTTCATAAATTGCCTTTCGCTGGTTGCACCGCCGGTCCTCCCGCCCACGGTACGCCATCGCAATGCTTGCCAATGGTTTACAAACGATTCTGAGTATTGACCGCCTGCCGTTCAAAGAACGCCCCAAGCAATCGCACCCGTCCTCCATTCCCAACCGACCTCCGGTCGAGGCGGATACGGTCCTTTGAACTTCATTCCAACTATGCTCTGGACGGGGAATCCGGTCAAGCCCTGGCTGGCGAAGTGGCCACGGGTTGGCTACCTAAAAAAATTTTCACCATGGTTTCCAATGTGTCAATCCAGGCCGGATGCTCGTTGAGACACGGAATCACCTTAAAGCTCCGGCCACCGGCGCCGAGAAAAGTCGCCTGGCCGCGAATGCCCAGTTCCTCGAGGGTCTCCAGGCAGTCCGCCACAAAGGCGGGCGACATGACCAGCAGCCGCTGGACGCCCTCCTGGGCCAGGCGTACCAGCTCAAAATCGGTGTAGGGCTTGAGCCACGGGTCCTTGCCCAGGCGCGATTGGAACGACACCGACCACTTGCCGGGCGGAAGCTTGGCCACCCGCGCGAATTCCTCGGCGGTGCGATAACACTGGTGGCGGTAACAAAATTGGTGGGCCTCGCTGGGCGTATGGCAACAATCGCTCCCGGCCAGGCAATGCATCTGGGTGGGATCAGACTTCCGGAGGTGTCGCTCCGGCAGGCCGTGGAAACTGAACAACAAATGATCGTGTTCCTCGCGCAAAAATTCCGTCGCGTTGGCCACCATGGCGCCGATGAAATCCGGTGCCCCGCCATACGGCGGCTGCACCGTGAGCCTCATTCCCGGCGCATGCCGCCCCATCAATTTCCGCACCCGCACCACGGCGGTTTCGTAACTGGACATGGCGTAGTGCGGAAAGAGCGGGATCAGCAACACTTCGTCGACGCCGCGCGCGGCCAGCGATTTGACGGCGGATTCAATGGAAGGCTGCTGGTAACGCATGGCCAGTTCCACCGGTACGTTCACCCGGGCCTGCAATTTGGCCTGGACGCGGCGGCTCGTAACAATGAGCGGCGATCCCTCCGGGGTCCAGATGCTCTGGTAAGCGTGGGCCGCTTCCTTGGGCCGGTTGATCAGGATCAGGCCCACGATGAAGCGCCGGAGCAGCCAGGAGGTATCGATCACCCGCCCGTCCATCAGGAACTCGTTCAAATACCGACGCACGTCGGGCACCGACGGTGAGTCGGGCGAGCCCAAGTTGACCAGGAGAATAGCTTTGCTCATTTTGACAATAATCAAATTACTGATACGCACAGCTATACCAGTTCCTGCGCGGGGACGCAATCGGCGGGGCAATGGTTTAGCCGCCCGCCCGCCGCGCTTGCCGGCGGGTCCGCGGCGAGAGGAGGAACCAAAAAAACGCCGCCCGGGGGGGGCGGCGTTCACTTCCGGAATTGGGCGGCTCAATTAATAGGGCCCCAGATTACCCACTAGGATAAACGAGCCACACCAGTTGGTCTGGGCTTCGATATAATAACCGGCGGCGGCATTGGCACTTTGAATGATGGCGCTGTCGATATAATTCGTATGGTTGCCCGAACTGATGAATGAGCCCTGTAGTTCACCCGTGGTGTCATTGATATAGAGGCTCAAGCCGTTCGTCGCCGCCGGGGTCACGGTGATGACATTGCCGGTGATGGTCACCGTGTTCGTGAGCGGACCCGTCAGACCGCCGCCGCTCAAGATGACCGTACCACTGGTCGAGCCCAACAGATTGGCCAGGGTGGGGTCATAGTAGGAAGCCGTTGGCACGGCGCTATTGGTGAAGCCGGCCGGATAGAGTGCGGTGGCGCCGGCTTTGTTGAGCCAAACGAGGGTGGAGTTGGTGCTTACGCTGTCCTGCGGAGTGTCCGTCAGATCGAGCCAGCCCAGGAGCAATCCTTTGTCCACCCCGTAGAGCGGGATATAAACCGGGAAGTACCCATCGAGCGAAATCGGATTTGATTGGCTCACGGCCGTGTCGTCCGCCAGGAAGCCGGTCAAGGAAGCCACGCCAGCGGAACTGATGACAAGGGAGAAGATGCTGTCGCCCGTGGGACTCACGGAGGCGTCATCACCGCCGGGCAGGTTCATGAGATTCGTCCCGGCCAGGCTCGTCGTGAAGATCGAGTTATACCCGGGCTGGAAGCTTACCAACCCCGCGTTCCAACCCGCCGCGGTGTTGCTCACGGAGCCAAGGAGCGTTTGCGGCCAGCCGGCGCTGGTGTTGGCAACGAGATTCAGGGCGTAACTGGACACCGAAAGGTTGGCGTAGGCACTGTTGGAATCCACAATGCTAAACTGTCCGGTGAACAAATTGCTGGTGCCCGCGCAGAGGAAATAACCATTGAAGGATCCGTCGCTGGCCGGCGTCAGCTTAAAGTAGCCGGAACCGTCCACGGTCGCCTGATTCGTGTTATAAAACAACCCGGTAAACGAACCCGTAAGGTCCTGGAACGGATTCGGCGGGATGGAGATGGTCAGCATTTGGAAGGCGGAAGTGTTTACGCCCCCATTGTTGGTGCCACCATTGTCCAGCGCTTGGATTCCCACTTTGACCGTCCCGCCGGTTTGGGCCGGGGTGAAAATCAGGGTGCCCAGGGCCGTGACCGACGGCTGGGTCAGGAACAAGCTGGGCTTGCTATTGGTCACCGTGAAACTGACCGTTTGCGTGCTCTCATTGGTCGGCCCGGCCAGAATGTTGGTGACTGCGTTGGGGAGGGAAACTGCCACGTTAAATTGCGTCACGGTCAGCGAACTGTAGGCCAGGCTGAACGAGGGCGCCTGATTCACCCATACGACGGTTACCGCCAGATTGGCACTATTGGTCAACGTGCCGTCGCTCGCCGTGACCGTGATGGTAATATTGCTACCAAACGCATTGGTCACTGGGGCCAGCCAAAGTGTTTGAGCCGTGCCGGTGCCGGTCACCGAGGCATTCACCACATTGCTATTCGCCGAGCTGCAACTGAGACTGAAATTGGTGGTCAGCGGATCGAACAAGGTAAACGCCAAGCTCAGGTTGGTTCGGGCGTTTTCCAGGATCGTTTTGTTGGTCACCAGACCCGTGAAGGCCGGAGGATATTGGCCCTGTATCACCTCGAGTTGGAAGTTGTTGGTAAAGGCGATGTGGCCCCCGTTGGTTACCCCGCCACTGTCCGTCATCACCACTGTCACCTGATTCGTGCCGAAGGAATAATTCTTGGTCTCAAAACTCAAGGTGCCATTGGTGGCCACCGTCGGGAATTGCGTGAAGGTGGCATTGGTCGCTTGATTCGTGGCGCAGTACACGGCAAAGGTCCACGTCAGACCCGCCGGATTGCCGGCTCCCGTGCTGATGCCCGTCAGGAAATT
>CAYTJG010000271.1:0-8674 GCA_964437865.1 uncultured Bifidobacteriaceae bacterium
TCTTTCAGGTACGCGATTTTGTCATGCGCGTCCCGCACTTGGGCCAGGTGGCCACTGCGCAACGATTCCAGCGAGCGCACCTGGCTTTCCAGCGTCACCCGCTCCAAGGCTCGCGGATCACCGGAAAATGCCGCCATCATTTCCTCGAACGACATGCTTTGCTCGTTCGCCGCGTCCTCAAACGTCCGCCCGTGGATGTCGCCCCGGAGGATCTGGTTGATGAACTGCTGCTTCGTCGCGTTCTTCTGGTACATCGCCGCGTCGAGCGTGTTCTCCACCCCGTAGTTCAAAATCTCCACTTCCGGGTTGGTGTTGCCCTGCCGGAGAATACGCCCGTTGCGCTGTTCGATGTCCATGGGCCGGGCCGGGCAATCCAAGTGGTGCAAGGCGATCAAGTGCTCCTGGGCATTGACGCCCACACCCATCTTTTCCGAACCGCCAATCGCCACGCGAATTTCACCATCGTTGAGCTTCTGAAACAAAGCTTCCCGCTTCGCGTCCTTCACGTCCGGCGTCACAATCAGAATCTCCTTTGCCGGAATGCCGCGCTCAATCAGCTTCTGCTTCATTTCCCCGTACAGATTGAACCGGGGCTTTTCCGGGTCATCCTGGTACAAGTCCGCGAAGATCATTTGCGCGCCGTTGACCGCCGTGCTGTCGGCGTAGATGCGCGCCACGTTGTCCGCCGCCACGTTCAACTTGCTGCCCGGTTCGTCCGCCGCGTCCGGGTCCACCATGCGCATGTCCAAGCTCGCCTTTTTGGCCAGCGTGAACATGACGAGGGGAATATGACTGTGGAGCTTCTTTTCCATCCCCCGCATGTTGTTGAAGATTTCAAGCTGCTCCTTAATCCAGTCGATGTACTTCCGCAACCGGGGCGTCAGCTTGATCTTGACGCTGATGGCCTTGCCCGTCTTTAACGACGGCAACCCCGGCAAGTTCACTTCTTCGGGCGTCACCACGTCCGCCACCGTCCGCCAGGCGGCAATCAACTCCGGCCCGTTCGTGAACCGCGCAAACCGTGTGACCGGCTTCCACGTTCCGCCCGCCGTCATTTCCAGCCCCGTTTTCGTCTGGCCGAACGTGCTGGCAAAGTCGTCAAAATTCTCGATGCCGTACTCTTTCAACACATCGGGACGCAGATACCGCATCATCGTCCACGCCTCCGCCAGCGTGTTGCTTACCGGCGTGCCCGTGGCAAACACCACATTGCGCCCCTGGTTCTTCTCCTGCACCCAACGCGTTTTGAAATACATGGACTGCCCGCGCTGACTCGCCCCCTTGTCCAACCCCTTCATGTTGTCCATCTGGGTGTGGAAATCCAATTTCTTGTAGGCGTGCGCCTCGTCCACGAACAACGCGTCCACGCCCGTTTGCTCGAACGTCAACACGTTGTCCTTCTTCCGGTTCATCAACTCGTCCAACCGGTCCTTGAGCCGTTGAATAGCACGCTCAATGTCCGCCGCTTTGGGCGAACGCTTTCCCCCTTCGTGCGCCGCCTCCAGCTTGGCACGCTCCAGTTGCGCAATGCGGTCATTGATATAGGCCTTCTCGCGCTCGGGGTCATCCGGCATCATGTTGGCGAATGACTGTGGGATAATCACCGCGTCCCAATCGCCCGTTGCAATCCGGCTCATGGTCCGCTGCCGCTCCACCGACTGCCGCTGTTTGGGCGACGGGCAGAGAATGCGCGCCGTGGGATACAGCCGCTTGAACGAACGGGCGAACTGTTCCAAGGTGGCATTCTGAACCACGATCATCGGTTTCTTGGCCAGCCCCAGCCGCCGCATTTCCATCGCCGCCGTACACATGGCGAAAGTTTTGCCGGTCCCGACCGCATGAGCCAGCAGTGTGGAATTTTGCAGCATCCGCGTCACCACCGCCTTTTGATGCGGGCGCAACTGAATATCGGACGAAGCACCCGGATAATGCGCCCATGTCGGCGCTTCGTACTTCGCCCGAACCACACCGTTGAAACGCTCGTTGTAAATCTGCGTCAATTCCTGCATCAAGTCGTGGCGCGACTGGACGTATTTCTGAAACTCCTTTTGCAGCGTGTTCTGCTTTTCTTGTGCCTCAAGGCTCTTCGCCGGGTTCTTTTGCTCGGTTGTGCCGCCATTCCCGTTGGGCACCGTGTCCGTGACGGTGGCGCTCTTCAGGTTCAACGACTGTTCCACCAACTCGGTGCCTTTCCATCCGTGAATGCCGAACGTCGTGACATTGCGGTCACTGTACTGCCCACCGGTCGGCGTGATATGCCAGGTGCCCGTCTCCGGCGTGAAATCCACCCGTGCGCCCACATTCAGCACGTCGGCCAGAAACTTCTCAATCACCGAGGGGGGCACCCACACACTGCCCAGCTTGAAACTGATTTCGCCCGCCGGCACCGGGGGCGGTTGCACCCTGGTCAGTTCCTCGACGTTCTTGGCGTACAAAGGATTATCCCGCGCCGCCGCCAAGGCTTCGCGCAACTTGACCTTAACAAAGCCACTCAGGTATTGCGCCCGGCCCTCCCATTGGCCCGTCTTGGGATTTTCAAACGCCTCCCCCGACCGCAGCAATTCATCTTTCACTGCCTCGACCGGCTTGCCCGTCAGCTTGGCCATGTAATCGGGGTCCACGCGCCCGGCGAAATTCTGTGACACCTGCAACGCGTCGGTCACCGTGTCCACATGGGCAGGCGGGCGACGGGGAAAGATTGTCCGCTTGCTGAAAATCTGGCTCTTGGTCCAGTTGTTCACGCGCTGGGTGATTTCCTTCCCTTTGCGCGTAGTCGTCACCAGCGAGGTGTTGCCGTCTTCCAGTGAGAGCACCATCGGATAATCAACATCATCGCTCAGGAAACGACCACCGCCCCGCTCCTTGTTCAAAACGCCATGCTTCTTAACATATTCGTCGTACAGCCGGTTAAGCTGCTTCATCGACGTGCTGATGTCCGTGTCCGTTGAATTCTCGTCCAGCATGGCCGCGATATGGCTCTTGGCCATGTCGCGCAAAGCCACGTAACGGTGGGCCTGCGCCACCTTCTTGGCATCGTCCGCCCATTCCGGCTTTTGCAGTGTGCCGTCCGGTTGAACCTGGTAAACGCCATCCTCCCGCGAAATCAGTTGCCCCAGCTTCGCGCCCGCGTCCGCTTTCACCACTGGCTTTGAAAGCTCATCCGCCGTCGTCGTCGCCCCCACCACGTCCTCCGGCAGCTTGGCAACCGCCTCGTCCAGCTTCCCGTTCAAGTCGCCCGGCGTGGCCACCAACGCTTGCTGGTCCGCCCGGTACATGGTCCCCTCGCGGGACATCCGGCCCAGCATCATATCGGGATGCTGCGCAAAGTATTCGTTGATGTCCACCGGCTCGCCTTTGCTGATCGGCACCGGCTCCGTCCGCAAGAAAGGCTGGCCCGCGAACGGCGTCCCATCCCGCTTGCGGAAAAAGAGAACATCGGTCGTGACTTCCGTTCCCGCGTTCTTCTTGAAAGCGTTGTTCGGCAAACGGATTGCGCCCACGAGGTCCGCTTTCTCCGCGAAGTGTTCCCGCGCCTTCCGACTCGCCGCGCTGTCCATCGTGCTGTCGCTCGTGATCGCCGCCACGATGCCGCCCGGCTTCACCAAGTCCAGCGCACGGGCGAAGAAATAGTTGTGCAACGACAAGGCCGGATAGCGATTGTCCGTTGGGCCGTCCTTGCCAAAGGGCACGTTGGAAACCACCAAGTCCTGTGAGTTGGCTGGAATCTTCGCGTCCTGAAATCCCATTTGATGCACCAACGCTTGCGGATACAGCTTGGCCAGGATGCGCCCGCTGATGCTGTCCAGTTCCACCGCCGTCCAGCGCGTCTTGCCGCGAATGCCTTCGGGTGTCAGGCCCACAAAGTTGCCCACGCCCGCAGCCGGTTCGAGCGCCTTGCCGCCCTTGAAGCCCAAGCGCTGCACCGCATCCCAAATCTTGTTGATGATCTCGCGGCTGGTATAATGCGCGTTGAGAATTGAAGCCGATGCCGCCGCGTGCTCTTCCGGCGTGAGTGTCGCCTTAACCTCATCGTACAGCTTGCCCCAATGCTTCTCCCAGTTCGCCGCCTCCTTTTTCTGTTCCTCTGTCCACGGGGCACGCTGGCGGTAATACGCCTTGCCCTCGTCGAAGACTTCCTTCAAGCCACCCCAGCCCGTGTACTTGGCCAACGCCGTTTTCTCTTCGGGTGTGGAGTTGCGGTTTTCCGCCTCCAATTGTTTCAGCAGCTTGATCGCCGCGAGGTTGGCCGCCGCCTTCGCCTTGTCCCCCGTGGGAATCCAATCCTCGTCCTTGGGTAGTACGTGGTTTTGACCTTCTGGTCCCGCCGTCTTCGGCTGCGGGGCCGGTGTCGGCGTTACAGGCTTTCGATGATCTTCTCCTGTTCCTCCAGGGGCACCGGCTCCGGTGGGTTGGGCTGGGACGCTGGGCCGTCCGGGGGGCAAAGATGTTCCGAGGCCGCCACTTCCAGTGCCTCGTCCCACGTCAGTCCCCGTTCCCGTTGCAGTTCCTCCACTCGGCGCAGGGCTGGCTGGATTTGGTCGTCCAGGTGTTCCAGCAGATTGCCCGACTGGTGGAGCTGGCGGACGAGGTCCGGTTGGTTCTCGAACATCCAGTTCAGGTGGATTAGGTGAACCGAGTCGAGGCTCAGTTCGTTGTTGTCCTGATTGTCCATTTTCAGTCTCGCCATTAGGTTGCGTTTCGCCAGCAGGTTTGTCAACCGGCTTGCCGTGCTCCTCAACCATCGCATCCTGCATCAGTCGGGCACGCGTTGTACCCCACCTTTGCATCTGCTCGAAATCGTTGTAATTGGCCATTTCATTCCACTGGTCAATCGGCACGCCATATTTCATCCCCTGCTCCGGCTCCACCGGGGTTTCCGGGGGGTGAACCTGCTCTTGGGGCGTATTCACCACCGGAGGTAGAACGGGGGATACGCCATCCGGCGTCACCGGTTCCTCAGGGCGATTGCCGATTTCTTCCGGCGCGGGCATTGCACCAGTCGTCGGCCCGGTCGTCGCCGGGGGTTCGGGCACCGGGGACGTTTCCTCGAACCGTGGCGCTGGCAACTGCCGTGCCGCAGGTGTGCCCGGCAACTCACGCGGCTCGCCCACGTCAATCACGTCGCCCGATGGTTCGGGTTTCGGCTCGGCAGGCAACACTTCCGGGGTGATCGGCCGGTTGCGCAACCAGTCCGCTGCCCGGCCCGCCACCCGGTCCATGGCATCGTTCGCTGCATTCCACGCGGCCGCCGCCGATGGCAACTCCACACCCGCCGTATGCGCCAGCGCCGCCCCGCCCAGACCGATATTGACCGCACCGCTGACCGCCAGTTGCCCGATCTTCTGGTAATCGCGCTCGTTGGCTGGCTTGCGCATCTCCTGCAACAACGCTTCCGCCGTCGCCGGGGTCTGACTGAGCATTTGCCCGGCAAATCCCAGGCTGATGAATCGTTGTGCCATCTTCGGCAGTGCGCCGATGCCCAGCGTGGCCGCACCGGCGGGACTTTGAAACGTCAGCGCCAAATCTTCCGCCGCGTCAAATGCGCCCGCGCCCAGCCGTGCCGCCATCGACGGCAGCGGGGCCACTTTGTCCGGGTCCAAGCCATGCGCCTTGGCCACCGCGCGCATCTTCAGATCGGTATCCGTTTCGCTTTGCCGGATGTCCTGCATGGTGTCCACGTAATCCTTGGTCGGCGTCGGCGCGCTCCACGCCGTTTGCCACAACTGGCCCATGAGTCCGGGCGTCTCCAATTCCGGCGCTTTGCGGGCAGCCACAAACCGTCCCAACTGGTCCTGCTGTTCCGGCGTCTGCGCCAAAGGTGCCAGCGCGCGAATCGTCAAATCCGTCTCGGTGGGATGCAACGCCGCGTACTGCGCAAAGGATTCCTCGTTCTCCGGGTCACACAAACCCGTGGCCGCCAAACCACGTTCCCCCTCGTCCAGCCGATACTTGGGCACATCCGGCGTGGTGTCGTCAAACGACGGTGGCGCGCTCGTGCTGTCCCAGGTCGGTGCCTGTTCGGCCTGTGTCCCTTCCCAAGTGGGCGCGTCAGTTGCCATAGCGCAGGAATTGTTTGGTCTTGGCGTTGAAAATGGCCTTGCGCCCGTCCTTGGTAATCCGTGCCACCTCGTTCGTCCCGGCCCCGGCAGACGGCGCGGCTGCCGACGCGGCGGGCGGCGCGTTCGTGCCCCGCAGCGTATCGGCCAGCGCCTGACCGGCGCTTTGGGCACCGACCGTTTTCAAAATGCGCCCGTTCGCGTCCACCACGGCATTGACACCGTTGACGGTCTTGATGGTCGAGCCTTCCGGGTAGCCCAAATCCTTCAACTGTGCCCAGCCTTTGCCATTCCAGAACATTTTGCCGTCGGGCGAGTACACCGGCACCGAGGGAATCTTCGCCGGGTCCGTGCCCGATGGCAGCATGACGCCGCCACGCGTGGCGAACCGGTTGCCCGAAACCGGATCTTCGTCGAACTGCGTGGTTTGGGCGGTCACCTCCGGATTCATGACTTTGTTCCAATTGGCCAGGCTCGTCATGATCTGCGGCAGAATGCGCCCGCTCATGCCGGGGGTGTTCTTCGCGGCGTACTGCATCCTGTCCTCCGGCGCCATGTCCACATCCTCGCCCGTGTCCGGGTCCACATCCTTCGGGGCCGTCAGGTAATTTTGCAGGAACTGCCCCGTCGTCTGGTCGTCCTGCGCCTGCTGCTGCCGATACTGGCCGAATTGCTGGTAATACTGTCCCCGTGCCAGTTGTTCCTGAATATCCGCCTGCTGCTTTTGCACCGCCATCCGGCCCGCGTGGGCCTGCACCATGCCCTCCAGTTCGGCCAATCCCTGGGTATGGCTCAGGGCGACGATCTGCTTCGCCTTGTCCGGGTCGGGTTCGTCCTGCGCATACGCCTGCACCACCTGCCGCAGCGCCTTGGCCTTGGCCGCGTCGCCCAGGTAATCCTTGCTTCCTTCAACGCCCGCTTGCTGGCCCGCCTGCCAGCGTTGGGCAAACGTCGGCGTGCTGTTCGTGCCGTCGCCGTTTACCACCTGCTGCGGATTGGCAAATCCCATCAGGAAGTTGCCCAACGACCTGCCGAGGCTGAACCCCGCGCCCCCCAAGTCCGGTGGTTGGTAATCCATACTAGTTGCCTTTCTCGCTTTCCGCGCAGGCCAGATTGTAGCTGCGCACTTCCAGACTCACCTGGCGACGGTGTTCCCACCCACCGCAGATGTCGGCCACCACCAACACCAAGTCCACGCCCACGTGCCGGGCGAAGTCCGCCCATTGCCGTTTGACCGGTTCGCGGCTGCCTTCCCAAGCGACCGAATCCGCGTAGGTGCTGATGCACGTGCGCAGGGCCGTGTTCAACGCCTGCGCATGTTTCAGGAAGAAAGGATGAGCATACAAGTCCTGCCCCATGACCATGACGCGGATTTTAAACTCCGCGTCTGTCACGGTATCCAGCACGTCGTCCGCCGCGTGGAAGTAGTCAATCGCCCGACGCAGAAAATCAATCGCGTACACGTCGCCCTTGCACGCGTGCTGCAACATTTCCGTTTCCAAGTCCATGGTCGTCATAAGGAGGACATTGCTCCCACACCGGCCTGGAGTCCGGCGTTGATGGCGGCATTATTGTTCATGGCTGAAGCCTCGCTGGTGGACAATTGGTTGCTCATGATGTTGGACAAATCCGTCGTCGGATTGAATTCGCTGGATTGGGCGGTGGCCGTGCCCGAAGTCCCCACCGCCGCCATATTACTCGCAGACATTCCCGCGTTGCTGGTCATGCCGGAAATGGCCGCCGTGGGGTTTCCATAGAAGTTTTGCAGCGTGGGCACCAATCCTTGGGCGTCACTGAGCCGCTGCTGGTAAAGCTGCTGTCCGTAATTGGTGTTCGCAAAGGTTTCATTGAACACGTCACTCGGCCCGTAACCCATGCCCCGCGCCGCCTGCGCCCCGCGCACGCTTTGATTCATCTGGTACTGCTCGGCGGGGGTCAACTGCGTGCCGTAACTCAAATCACGGCTGGTGTCGCTCGTCAACGTGTCCAGCAGCCCGGCCGCACCCGGATTGGCGGCCCGTTCGTTGGCGACGTATTGCGGCGTCAACGCCGCCGCGTCGTTCAAATTTGCCGTGCGCACCGCCGTGTTGGCCGTCGTCTGCGCGCTGGTCAACGCGGGCATGATCTGGTTCTGGTACTCCGACAGAAAGCCCGGCTGGCCATTCGACCCGTTCAGGTAGGCGTCCAGGTTGCTCAGGCCAAGCTGAGTGTAGAGCGGGCTGTACGTGGCGTTGCTCGCGTACACCTGCGGCGCATACTTCACTTCCGCCGACAGTGTTTGCCCCATGCCCGTGCCGGGGGACGGCGTGGATGGATTCTCCATGCACATGATCAAAATTCCTTTCTAAACAGCCGCACATTGCCCAACGGTTGGTATCCCTTCCGTTCCATGAATGGCAGCAACGGACTCGTGAGCGTGCAAGGCAGGCAGATCGGGCCGCCCAGCTTCCGCAACTCCGCCTCCGCCTGCCGCCACGCACAAAAACTCTCCGGCCCCTTCAACTTGTGGGTGTCCAGCCACCCGTACATCATCCGCACCCTGCCCAGGCTGCCGTAGCCCACAATCTCGCGGCCACGCAGGACCACGTGCGTCGGGTCGATAACGGCGTGATTGCCGT
>CAYTJG010000272.1:0-6883 GCA_964437865.1 uncultured Bifidobacteriaceae bacterium
CAGGCCCATGATTTTTCGGCTCAATTCGTTGAGCTTAGTCCTTTGGCTCTGAAGTTTTGGATTCATCGATTGTTCCTCCCGTTGTTTTTGCTATCTCTGTGCCTCCGTGGCTCCGTGGTTCACTGGATATTTTGACCCCTTTTCGGAAAGCAAAAACCAAGAGAAGCATGCAAAGAAAACAAACCGAACTAAGGCCGTCCATGGCCAAAAGCTCCAGGGCCGATCCAAAAATACCAACAAATCAAGGTGAGCCCGACAACCCAGCCGACTATTCCGATAGGAACGATAATCCAAGTTGGAATATTTTTGTAGAGCACAAATCCTAAAAGCCCGATTGTAACTGGTGCAAAAAATAAAACATAAGGCAAAGCTTTCTCTCCAACCAATTTAGGTAATCCCGGTTCAATCCCTTGACGCAACGTAGATGTCAATAAGAGGCTTAAGATCGCTACCGGAAGCCCCGAGAAAATCAACCAACGGCCAGATGCCCCGAGCCGCCTCCAATCGCGGCCGAATCCGTTTCGGGGTTTCTCCCTCTCCCGCTTTTCAGGAAGCGATTGCAAAATCGAAAGATCAACGCGACATCTGATCTCGACATCCGGATATTCTTTGCCGCAGTATGGACATTTCTTCATTCAGACTGTAAAAAGGTAAGGCGTCAAACTATAGTCTGGACTCTTGGTTAAGAGTTTCATTCCCTTTTTTCCAACGATATAGCTTGGCATTAAGGCTCTTCCACGCTCAGCAACCAGCGCATGCCCGCAACCAAATTCGCGTTGGGTGTCTCAAAAACCAGGTGAAAATGATTGCGCATCAGACAATACGCATGCACTTGGAACTCGGTTTTCTGACAGGCCTCGGCCAGCGTCTTGAGAAAATCCTGGCGGTCCACATCGTCCAAATAGATAGCCTTCTTTCGGTCGCCTCGGCTCATCACATGGTAAATGGCACCGGGATACTCCACTCGCAGTTGACGCGGCATATCCACCGAGCCTGCCAGCCACCCCCAATCGCTCTCAAGAGGCATTGTTATAGTCTGACCCCTTTGTTGCTGTTGGACTCTCCCAGATGCATACAGCGGTTGTATCAAACGCCGGGCTGTTCAGCAACCACCGGTTGAAGGCTTCTGAGATCCCAGGGATGCGTCGCTCAACCTCCCGTCGCAGCTTCAAGAATCCCGCCATCTCCTCGTGCGTCTCGACTATTAACTGGTTTTTCCCAGTGCCAAAACCCATGCAGATGAGATCCGTAGTGACGAGGTCCTTCTTGTAGGAAAAAATCTTACAGACTTCATTGAAAGTCAGGTCTGCGGTGAAAGCTGGAGCCTCCACGGCGAAGCCGTCGGCGCGCAAAATAATGACGCCATTTTTAGGATCTTCAAGCCGGGACAAGTCCGCGTCGGTAATTCCCTTGGAATTCAACTTGGAAAGGTTCTTCTTCACCCACCGGTCGGCCCACCACTCTGCCAGGCGCTCAGTAAGCATAACTCCTTGATACCCGGACCGGCCGGTTCGTATATTGAAACCCACGTTTTGACCCATGAAAAAGTTGCAAACTATTCATAATCAATAGTCCAGTGCCCGACTGGTTCGTATCTTGAAAAACTTTAATCCCCGGACCAGAACGACGCAAACCCTTTATTTCCAACTCCACTGCCCCAAATTCATCCACCGCCGGTTCCTATATTGAAATCGGGCCTTGGACCGCCGGTGTCCAAACTAGTCTGCCAATATCGGCCCCATTATGAACCTGCCCAACGCGATCGAGCGGCTGCGGAACGTGGTCCGCCGTCAGCACAAATCCCTGTCCACCGAAGACTCCTACGTCTATTGGCTGCGGCGTTACGTCTCCGCCCTGAACTCCATGCCTAGTTCGCTGCCCCGCGAGTGCGGAGTTTGGAGTGCGGCATGCCCAATCGCTGGCCGAGCGATGGTCGGCGCTCCGATCCCAGTAATCGGCGTCCAGATGCATTTTAGATGTCGCCGCGACATGTAAAATGGCGGGAGATGTCGCGGCGACATCTCACCTGGCGCGGGGATCGGTTATATTGGCGGGGTGCGGACAACCCTGATAGCAAGGGTGGCGGGCGGCACGGGCGTCGCGGCGAGGGGGAAGCGGTGGCGCCGGGCGAAGGCCGTTCCGGCCCGGGTCGGGCGCTCCCTGGATGGGACTGGGAGGTGGGGGTAAAATAGGCCGTAAATAACAGATAAACACAACACGAAACAAAGCGGAAAGCGGGAAAGCGGGGAAAGCGGAAACAAACCCAAAGGGGAGACACGAAGGGCACGAATTTGGCAAGTTTCTTTTTGCGGGGATGGTTCTCGGGCTGTGGGCGTAGCCCCGGGAATTGATCCAACGCTTTCAGCGTTGCTTTCTTTTCGAACGTCCACCCAGCGTAGGTCCGATTTCATCGGGCCAACGCTGGGCTGGATGATTCATCCCCTTCAGGGATGCTTTCCCGCACTCGGCACTCCGCACTCGGCACTTATACCCCCCGCCGGTCCGCGCCCGCCCTAATTTGCGGCTTTCCAATTCGCCCCGATTCGCGTAATTAGCGGACACCGTTTTACGTCCGATGAAACATCTTTTCCAAATCGTGCTCGATTGGTATCAGCATGCGCTTGAACACGGCGGCTATTTCGTCGTGGGTCTGCTGATGACCGCCGAAAGTTCGGTGCTGCCGCTGCCCAGCGAAAGCATCATTCCGCTGGCCGCCAGTTGGTCCCACTCGGGAAAAATCGCGATTGGCCTGCCGGGCATTGTCATTGCCGGCGCCCTCGGTTCCTGGCTGGGTGCCACCATGGTTTATTGGGTGGCGCGGCTGGCCGGCCGGCCGTTGCTGATGCGCTATGGCCGCTACTTTCTGATCACACCGGATAAGATTCAAAAGGCGGAGAATTGGTCCGCGCATTACGGTGCGGCCGGCGTGTTCATTGCGCGGCTGCTGCCGGGCGCGCGGCAGTTGGTAGGGGTGCCCGCCGGCATTGCCCGCATGGATTACCTGCGCTTTTCCCTTTTCACCCTGCTCGGCTCCGGCATCTGGTGCTCGGTCCTGTGCTGGCTGGGCGTCACCATCGGCGCGGACGTCACCAAGGGCGAAATGCACCAGGTGGTCTTTTGGGTGGGCGGCGTGGCGGTGGTGCTGGGCGGTCTTTACTATTTCTTCGTTCACCGACACCTGAAGCACCAGGCAACGCCGGACAGCCCGAAGCCTTGACGCCACGGCCGCTGGGGCCGGGTTTGCCCGGCCAATGATTCCGGCGGCGTTCACAGCCACTGCCGGATTTTTTCCTCGAACTTGTTGTAGATGAAGCCCACGAGGCACAGGGCCACGCCCAGGGCCAGGAACGTCAGGACGCGTCCAAGCCGATCCTGCCGCCAGACATCCACCAGCACCACCCGGCCGACGGCCGAGGCCAGCACGCCCAAGCCGAACCAGCGCAGGAAGCGTTCATGCAACAGAAGGCCCGCGGTAAAGGCGGCCATCGCGAACCCGGCCCAGGTCATGGTTACAAAGAAGCCGCTCGTGTACGGCGCCGTCCAGCAGGAGACATAGCGCCAAAGGCTCAAGCCCGCGAGGACCACGATGGCGCCATGGATGCGCTCATCCAGCGGCAGTTTGGCGGCGCGCCAGCGCAGGCCTTGTTGCATGACCAACAGCGCGAGCAGCGCCAGGAGGTTCGGCGTGTAAATGTCCATGACCGCGTCCTCGTGGCCCCAGAGTTGGGCCAGGGCGGCCACGGTGTAGACGGTGGCGGCCACCAAGGCCTCACGAGAATTGCGCCAGAGGGCCAGCGCAAACAGGGTGGCGGCGGCCAGCATGGCGGCCCAGACGCGTTCGTGGTCCGGCACATAATCCCACAGCCAGAGGAGCGACATGGCCAGTGCCAGCCAGCGATAGACCAGTGCCGTTTGCAGCAGCGGCTCACGCGCCGCCAACTTGAGGTCGGGCTGCCGGGCGAACCAGGCCAGGGTGGCCAGGGAGAAGCCGGCGAGCACCGCCAGGGGCGCCAGCGGAAAATACCAGGCCGGTTGCGTGTGGATTAGCTGTTGCAGAAACTCCCAGGCGCTGACCCCGAGAAAAATCTGACCGCCCACGGCCAGGGTCCACGCCCGGGTCAGGAGCCCGTAGCCGGTCACCGCGACCGCCAGCAGGCTGGTCACGGCCAGCCAGGCCGGGGCGGACACCAACGGCTGCAACCAAACCAAGGCGATGCCCACGGCGGCCAGCGCCATCACGCTGGATCCGCACGTGAAGAGATTCCGGCTGACGGCCACCACTTTCTGGTGCTGCCACCAATGGCTCAAGCCAATGGTGATGGCGATGATCAACAGCGGGTTCCACCAGGGCGGCTGGACCGTGAGAAAATGGAACAGCCAGACTGATTGGGCCAGGAACAGGAAGAGTTGGCCGAGCACGGTGAGTTCGCGCAGACGGAGCAGATAGATGGAAAAGGTGAGCACCACCGCTTCCGCCGCGAGGGCGAGCGGCAGGTTGGCCTCCGGGGTGTTTTGCCAGGTGACGGCGAGCCAGGGGGCAAAAGCCAGCAGCGTGAACGCCGTCGGTTCCGGGCGCAGCAGGCGCGGGCTGGCTTCGGCGGCGCCGTGGGCGCGCAGGGCATTGGCCACCAGGATGGCTCCGGCGGCCAGGCCAATCCAAAGGCCGGCGGCATCGAAGGCTGTCAAGCCGGCCACACACCAAACCGCGGCGATGGCCGCGCTGGCGTACGCGGCGACCTTGGGCACTGCGAGCTTGTGGCCGGCCAACACCTGGTAATACACCGCGCTGGCCACGCTCAAAACCAGTGCCGTGAGCACATGCGGTTCCGTGGTGTTGGCCCAGGTGGTCGCCGCCCAGCAGAGGAAGGCCAACAGCGTGAACGCAGAGCTCTCCAGCCGTTGTGTGTCCGGCTGCGTGGCCGATTCCCAACGATACGCATAGGCAGCGTTGAAGGTGAGCAGGGCTCCGAGTCCAATTCCCAGCCACAAGTCCCCGGCATCAAAGGGTTTCATGGTGGTGACGCACCAGCCGGTGGCCAGGCAGGCCGCCGCGTAGCCAAAGAATTTCAGGATTGCGCTTCGCCGTTGCGCGGCCAGCACATAGAGCACGATGCTTTCCGTGCCGAGCACCAGTGCCAGGTGCAGCCCGGCGAACTTCGAGATGAACCCCAGGGTCACCAGCGCCAGTCCCTGGGTGAGGTAGGTGTTTTTCACCTGCGGTTCCGCCGTCAGGAACTTTTGGGCGGGCAACGTCAGCGCCAGCAGCACGCTGCCATAGATCAGCGAGAACTTCCAAAAACCGCCGGTATGCACCTGCAACATCGTGAGCAGGAACAGCGTGAAATACGCGCCGTTGTTCAGCGTGAGAAACGCCGCCCGCGTGGCGCCGGTCAGACGCTCGCTCTTGGAGAGGAACGTGGCGGCGGTGAAGACCACCCAGTAGCTTGCCAGGAAGCCCGCGCCCAACCAGAGATGCTCCTCCGGCGAGGCCCAATGCCAGCCGTCCGCGCCCAGGAAGCGCCAGAAGGCGTAACCGGCATAACTGGCCACCAGGCTGGCAACCGAGAGCGCCGCCCAGCGGTTGCGCACCAGGAAGACCACCGCGGCGAGGGTGAGAATGAGGTTCGAATAGAGGGTGAATTCGCCCACCCGCGTGATCACGGACGTGAAGAAGGCCAGGCCGATGGCGAAAAAGGCCATGACCTCGGATTGGCGGCGGTCGGCAATCCACGCGATGAACCCGGCCCACAGGAAGAGCAGGGTGCCATCGAGCAGGGGACTGGCGATGACGCTGACCGGCGGCGCGTAATGCGCGGCATAGGTGGTGAAATAAACCGCGGCCAGGCCGCCGGCGAAGATCACTTGCGCGTAATTCTTGAGCGATTCCTTGACGCCGCGCCGTTGCCACCAGGCGCCGGCGCCCAGCAGCAGGGTGCTGGCCAGGTAAAGCAACGAGAGTTTGCCGCCGGGCCCCAGGTTGGAAACGATATCGTGGTACGCCAGATTCGCCCCGAGCACGAGGAAGACGAGAATGACCACTATGCCCACGCGCACCGCCCAAAACTTGCCGATGCGCATTTCAAGCGAATCCTTGGCTGGCTGGGGCGAAGGCGCGGCAGACGGCATGGTGGTCAGTGTGGCAGCGGTTTGAGCGCGCGTCACCAAGGGCGCGGGTGATATGGGGGCAACGGGTGTCGGCTGCGGGATCAACGGGGGCACGAGGGCTGGCTCGACCGGCTGCGGCTTCGGTTGGGCGGCGGCCTGGAAGACGGGCGCGGCAGTCGTTGGTTCGACGGGTTTGACCGGAGCAACCGGCGACCGATGAGCCTCCGCCGTCGACATCAGCACGGCGGGAACGATTTTCGGTTTCGTTTCGGGAGCAGGCGAAGTTGTATCTGTGGAAGCTGCGCATGGGGCGGCTTCCGGCGTCCGTTTTGGCGGCAAAGCGGAAATCGGCGAAAAGGCGGCGATTTTTTCGGCCACCGTAGCTGCCGGCGCAGATCGTTTGAGCTTGGACACTTCCGATTGCAGGTCCTCCATCCGCCGCCTAAGTTCTTCGATTTGGCCCCGGTCGATGACGCTGCGGGCGATCAGCCAGATCACGGTGGCGGCCGACAGTCCCAACACCAGCAGCAGAAACAATATAATCTGTTCCATAATCAAGTTCTCCAGTTTCACCACGCGAGGTGGTGCGGGTGTTCCGGCGTGGCCGGTCCTGCGTTCACGATGGCATCCTACTGCGAATCGCCGTTGGGGTGTGCATTGAAAAAAATGCAGGAAAATTGACCGGGCCAATGGCGATCAGGAGCGAATGGCCAGCGAGCGGCGGGTGGGGCGCGTCACTCCGTGCGCGCCGCGAGCGTAGCGTGGCGGCTCGCAAACC
>CAYTJG010000272.1:6983-8639 GCA_964437865.1 uncultured Bifidobacteriaceae bacterium
TCACGCGTGAAAAGCCGCGTTTATATCGCGCCACGTATCTCGCCGACAAGAATGTCGGCGCTACGCCGTCGCCGGCTGGCGGGTGAACAAGCCTTTGAACCAGGCCCAGGCGGCGCGCAGGCCGACATCCCGGGTGCCCGCCAATTGGTAGATGCGCGCGATTTCCTCCTCGTGCCCCCGGTATTGCGGCGGCAACAAAAACACCGAGCGGGTCGAGTTGTCGTTCACGCGCAGGATCTCGGAATAGAAGAGACCACGCCCGGCTTCGTAATGGCCCGGGGGCAACACCAATGTGCGCTGCGGCAAGACCAGCCACGGACGATAATTGAAGGCGAGCTGGCCCTGGTCGTTGCGGAGCAATTTGCCGTAGGTGCGCGTGGGCACGCGCTCGAGTTTGCGCGCCAGGAACAAGTGGTTCTCCTTGGCATCCGGCTTGAAACGGAACCGGCCGCCGCTGAAAAATTCCCAGACAAACACCAAGCCGAAATGCGAAAGGCGGAAGGACCAGCCCGCGATGAAATACGAAATCACAATAATGACCAGCGCCCACAGGGCGCCGATCACGGGATGACCCGTCCAGGAACCGATGGCCGAGGTGCCGATCACGCTGGCCAGAATGGCGGTGCGGAAGGACTTGAGCGCCAGATCAATCACTGGGAACGGACTCAGGAGAACGAGGATGTTGATGGCGTTGGAAGCCAGGAACACGATGAAGAAGGCCGCCATGGCCACCGGCGTTACCAGGACATCATACAGCCAGTTGGGCAGCGTCACCGCCGCCAGGCCGAGGGAGCTCAGCGACAACGTGGGCTGGCCGCCGGTTGAATTGGCCTCGTGGATCATGCTGACCATGATGGGGACGAACGCCCCCGTGGCCACCAGGCCGGAAATCTTGTGCTCCACCGTTTCCAGGGCGTCGAAGGGTTTCTTGGCCGGAGTGGGCAACGCGGTGCCGGCGGTGTCCTTGATGAAACAGGCCGCCAGCAGCAAAAACGCCGGCACCCAAAAGACGGGGCTGGCAAACCAAGGCAGCTTGGCGCGCGCCTCATCGGTCTGCGCCTGGCAATACTGGTAGCAACCCACCGCGCTCACTCCCAGCAGCGGCGAGATGGCCACGCCCGTGATGGTGGAAAGCGTCTCGGCGATGCCCACCCCCGGCGGCGGCGGATATTTGGCCGGGGTTTGTGCCGCCGCCGGCGAGGACACCGGCGCGGCCGGCGCCGCCTTGGTCAGGTAAATGACCCCGCCGATGGCGACCAGCAGCACAATGACCAGAATCAGGTTCTTCTTCATGGCGTATATCTCCACGTTTTGCCGTTCGGTGTAAAGGGCAAATCAAGCTCACTTATTGACACCATTTATCGCGTTCGGTTCATCACCTTCAGAGGAACCGCGCAAGAGACAATCCAGCAGTGGTTTAGGTGGCGCCCGCGAGTGTGGCGTGGCGGCGGGTAGGGCGCGCCTCTCCGAGCGCGCCGCGGGCGTAGCGTGGTGGTTTGCGGACCTGGGCGAGTACGAGTAAAAGGCGGCGTTGATTACGCGCAGCGGTTTGGGCCGAGCGTGATTGCAGGGCGGCGCGATGGGGTTGGCTTGGGTGCGTTGGTTGGCAGGCGCGGCGCGTTCGGAGGCCGAACGTCGGCTTCGCACGCGCCCTAC
>CAYTJG010000273.1:0-8633 GCA_964437865.1 uncultured Bifidobacteriaceae bacterium
CGCTCTTGTTTGGCCAGGTCGTTGGCTTTCTGGGCGTTTTCCGCATTGCGCCGGGTCATGCTGGAAAGTTCTTCGAGCGACGCACTGGTTTCCTCGATGGAGGCGGCCTGGTCGCTGGCCCCATGTGCGAGCGTCTGGCTGGCGTTGGAGATCTCGTCGGCCGCCGCCGCGGTCTGGGACGCTGCGCCCGTCAGCCGGCCGATGATCTCGCGGATGGGCCGCGTCATGGTGAGAGACAGGAAATGGGCAATGAGAAAACCGACCACTGCCATGCCGGCCGCCGTGAGGCACACCCAGCGCAACAGACTATTCATGGCCGAAACCACCTGCAAAGTAATGTAACCATAGTCGTCCTCATAAGTAACGGCCCCGATCACCCAATCCCAGGGCGGGAACTGGGTGGCCACCACATACAAATCCCGCGCGGAAGCCTCGCCCGGGTTTTTGAACGCGAAGGCCTCGTTGGTCAGGCTGCCGCCGGCGGTCTGCCGGGCTTTGGCAATGAGGGATTGCATGACCGGCCGGCCCGTGACGTCCTGGGTGTCCCACACCGACTGGCCGTCCCGCAGCCCGCATTGGGAAACCGCATAAGTGCCCTTGGAATCGAGCACAAAAACGTAGCCGGACTTGCCCACCACCACGTTGGTGATGCCGTTGTGAATATCCCGGTTCATATCCGTCATGCTCAGGCCCACATAGAGCATGCCGATCACGCGGCTTTTCGCCGCATCCCAAATCGGCTCGTAGGCCGCCGCATGATATTCGTTCACCACGAAAGCGCGCCCGCGGTAGGTATCCCCTTTCAAAACGGTGGCGACCACGCGGTTGGGGGAGCCATCGGTATTCTGGTGCGGGATAAAGGTGCCCACGGCGCGCGCGCCGCTGGTGGTCACCACGCTGGTGTCCACGCGTAGCATGTCACCCGCCTCGTTCATGCGCTGGAAAATGGTGCAATGATCGCCCGTCAGATGCCGAACCTCATCGACAATGGGCGCGGACTGGTTGGTGGCGCTCACCTGGCCCAGCCAGCTCCCACCGAGCAGCCATTTGGGAAGCTGTACCGGGGACTTCTCCGCCGTCACCTGATTGACGGCGTTCCAGGCCACCGTGTTGGTATCGAACGAAGCCTGCCCCGCGCGGCCCATGACCTCCCGCGCAATCCCCAAATCATGCGTCAGTTGGGACTGGTTGCGCTGGTCGGCCCCGAGACAGTTGAAATAGACGGTCTGGACGATCTTGCCCGCTGCATTGTGGGCCTGATCGTCAACCAGCGACTCCATCCGCTCGGACAGAATGGCCCGCTGGATGATGACCGTGGCGATGAATCCGACCGCTGAACAAGCAACCACAGTCAGGCAGGCGCTGGTGATCTTCGTGCTGATTTTCATAGGCCAATCCTCCGCCCGGGTACCCGGGAAGGCGATTCGCTGATGCCACCGCCTCCCGGTCTGATACCGTGCGATATTGGGGTTTTGCCCATCAAGGCAATGGCCAGGTAAGCGGGGCAGTCTCGGTCATTTAAAAGGCTTGGCTGCATGATTCAGCTTCTTATATCGGCAAGAAGAGGCCGAATTGGAGAAAAAATCTGATTGTCGACCCAAAGCCGGGTGCAACTCGTTTGCGAAAAACGACTTATCCAAAACAAGAAAACACCCAACCCGGTGCGCGTTCAGCCTTTTCGAGCAGGCGACCACACGACCACACGACCCTGGCTTCATGGCCGCTCCGCGCTGTCGGCCCATTCCAGCATTTGGCCGCCGGCCTTGAGCTGCTGCGCCAGCTTGGCGTAGTCGACCTGCTGTACCGCCACCCGGTCGTCAATCGCCAGCGCCGCCGCCGCGGCCGCCGACTGGCTGATCATCATGAACACGGGTTCCATGCGGATGGAACCGAACGCCGTGTGAGAGGCCGAGACGGCAAAGGTCACCAGCAGGTTATCGCACTCCCCGCTGCGCGGCACGATGGACCGGTAGGAAATCGGATAAGGCTTGGGCACCTTGATTTGCACATCTCCTTCGTTGCGGACGTGCCCGTTTTGCACCACCCGTTGCGCGTTGTGCGAATCCATGTTGTAGGAACCCAGGCAGATGGAATCCGGCGCCGCGCGCCGCCCCTCGCAGTCGGCCTGAGTCACCACATAATCACTGACCATGCGCCGCGCCTCGCGCACATACAGGGTTCGCGGGTAGCCGGCGCTCTCCGGCCATTCATCCTTGCACGGTCCCCAGCTCTGCACCTCGGCCCGCAAAGCCGCCGGCGAACGCGGGTTCGTGGCCAGATAATAAATCAAGCCCTGGATATATTCCAGATGCTCGCGCTGCAGGACCAAACGTGCCCCGTAACTGTTGGTCGGATAGATGTAATTCTGGCCGATGAAATCGGTGGAAACGGGACCATTGTTGTTCATGTCCATCTTCCCGTTCGGCAGCGGCTCCATGTTGAAAAACGAGCCGATCTCGAGCTTGCGCCCCGCCGCCACGCAGGCATCCAACAGGCGCCCGAGCAGTTCATAGCGGGCCGGATCGTAATGGGGCGGCACGGCATGCCGCAGCCGGTTGGTCGGGTTCTGCGTGAAGCACAGCCGGAAGTTGTACGCCTGCATCCGCTGGTCGCCCGCGCCCGGCACGCCGCCATCCCCCGCTTGCACCAGGGGCAGCAATCCGCTGGCGGCATCGCCAGGCACCACATAGGGATCCACCTCCACGCTGAACTGGTGGGCCGGGGTGCGTGGCCGGATGCCGTTGTAAACCTCGCCGTAGACGTTGGTGCCTTCCCGCCCCAAGGTGTAGCTCACTCCCGCCCCAGCCATCAGATCGCCCTCATAGGTGGCATCGATAAACATTTTCGCCCGATAAACCGTGCCGTCCTCCATGACGAGCTCGGTAATGTGCTGACCTACCCGGGTTACAGTGGCCAGGCGCTGATCAAACCGCGGTTGGATCTTCTCCTCTTTCAGCCAGTCCTCATAAACGGCGCGCGCCACGTGGGGTTCGAAGGCAAAGGCGACCTTCCGGCCATAACGACGCCCCACCTGCTCGTAAAATTCCCGCGCCAGACCGGCGATCGAATGCGCATTGCCCACGTCCGTGAAGCCCAGCCCGCCAGAGGTCATGCCGCCAAGGTCCCGATCAAGAACCGCCAGGGAAACAGACTTACCCAGCCGGGCCGCCGCCACGGCGGCCACCACGCCACCCGACGTGCCGCCGTAAACGCAAACGTCCGCGGTCACCACCTCGGCGCCGCGAGCCAGGCCCAGCACGGCCAAGCACAGGAAACAGATTAGATAACGCATGAGTAATGCTGCCAGCATGCCCCTCCGCTCACCGGTAAACCACCACCAGGAACGTCACTGCCTCGCTCTTGCCGGTGTTGATGATCGCGTGCGGCACATCGGCGCGGTAGCTGGCGGAGTCGCCGGCCACCAAATCCTCGGCATCCCCCGCCGATTCCGCGCGCACGTTGCCCTTTTGCACCGTCAGGAACTCGCGCGTGCCTTCAAAATGCGGCGCACTGCGCAAGCCGCCGCCCGGTTGCAACCGCACTTCGTAAAACTCCAGGTCCTTTTCCAGGTTCAGCGGGGACAGCGTGCGGATGCAGCAGTCTTTGTCCGACCGGTAATGATAGGTGCGGTCGTCGGCCCGGACCACCTGCACGGTGGCCGACGCGCCGGGCGTATCCAGCAGCTCACCCAGGGACAGGCCAAAGGCGCGGGAGATGCGCAGCGTGACCGCCAGGGTGGGATTGGCCTGCTCGCGCTCAATCTGGCTGAGCATGGAGCGGCTCACCCCGCTCGCCGCCGCCAGCGCTTCCAGCGACCAATTTCGCGTGGTGCGCAACTGATGCACGCGCGAACCGAGTTCACGATGGACCGCGTCGGACTGGAGGGCGGCCGCCTCTGTAACTTTTTGACTAGCGGACGTCTTGTTCATTCTAGTGGAAATATTTCTTGCATACTGGACGATCTGGTTCTAATATCGTGGAACAATATCCACAATACAAGAATAGATATTACGATTCCATGAAAGCATTGGTAAAGCGAGAGCGCAAGCCCGGCCTCTGGTTGGAAGAGGTTCCGGAACCGGAAGTGGGTCTCAACGACGTGCTGGTGCGCGTGGACCGTGCCGGCATCTGCGGCACCGACCTGCATATATACAAATGGGATGCCTGGGCGCAAAAGACGATCCCCACGCCGATGGTGGTGGGGCATGAATTTGTGGGCGAAGTTGTGAAGGTGGGCGCCAACGTCAAGGACGTGCTGCCGGGGGAGGTCGTCAGCGCCGAGGGCCACGTGGTCTGCGGCCGTTGCCGCAACTGCCTGGCCGGCCGGCGGCACCTCTGCAAGGATACCTTGGGCATCGGCGTCAACCGACCCGGGGCGTTTGCCGAGTATATCTCGGTCCCCGTCACCAACATCTGGCATCACGCCCCCGGCATCGACCGCGACGTGGCGTCCATCTTTGACCCCTTTGGCAACGCGGTGCATACGGCGTTATCCCATAATGTGCTCGGCGAGGACGTGTTGATCACCGGCGCCGGGCCGATCGGGATCATGGCGGCCGGCATCGTCCGGCACGCGGGCGCGCGGCATGTGGTGATCACGGATATGAATGAGTACCGGCTGGCCCTGGCCAGGAAGATGGGGGCGACGGTGGCCCTAAATGTGAAAGAGGGCACCTTGGCGGACGTGCAAAAGCAACTGGGCATGAAGGAAGGTTTTGACGTGGGCCTGGAAATGTCCGGCAACGCCACGGCCTTCCGCGGCATGCTAGACAACATGGCGCACGGCGGCAAGATAGCCATGCTGGGCATTCCGGCGGAACCGATCTCCATTGATTGGACCAAGGTGGTGTTCAACATGTTGACGATCAAGGGCATTTACGGGCGCGAGATGTACGAGACCTGGTACAAGATGACCGTGATGCTGGAAAGCGGCCTGGATATTCACCCGGTGATCACCCACCGCTTTCATTTCGACGAATTTGAGAAGGGATTTGAAGCCATGCTGCAAGGAAATTGCGGCAAAGTGGTCTTGCGGTGGCATGACTGATTAAGCCCCGCCCGAACGGGCCCGGGCCGGCCACACACACGGCCCGGTGCCCTGTTCGACGACCACCCTGTTCATTTAGACGAGAAGAAATATGACGACACCGTTTCAAAAGCATCTGCAAACCCAGTTGGCGGAAATTCACCAGGCCGGCACCTACAAAAGCGAGCGGGTGATTATGACGCCGCAGGGCGCCACCATTCGCGTGGCCGACGGCCAGCCGGTGCTGAATTTCTGCGCCAATAACTACCTGGGACTCGCCCAGCATCCCGCCGTGGCGCAGGCGGCCAAGGCGGCGATTGACCAATGGGGCTACGGGATGGCCAGCGTGCGCTTCATTTGCGGCACCCAGGGCGTGCACAAGCAGCTCGAACAGAAACTCAGCGAATTCCTCGGCACCGAAGACACCATCCTGTACTCCTCCTGCTTTGATGCGAATGGCGGCTTGTTTGAGACGCTGCTGGGCGAACCGGACGCCATCATTTCCGACGAACTGAACCACGCGAGCATCATCGACGGCATCCGGCTCTGCAAGGCGCAGCGGCAACGTTACAAGAACAACGACATGGCCGACCTGGAAGCCAAATTGAAGGCGGCCGCCGGCTGCCGCTTCAAAATGATCGCCACGGATGGTGTGTTCTCCATGGATGGCTACATCGCCAACCTGAAGTCGATTTGTGATTTGGCGGATAAATATGGCGCCTTGGTGATGGTGGATGATTCCCATGCCGTGGGTTTCGTGGGCAAGACCGGTCGCGGCACGCCCGAGCACAACGGGGTGATGGGGCGCGTGGATATCCTCACCGGCACGCTGGGCAAGGCGCTCGGCGGCGCCAGCGGCGGTTACACCAGCGGCAGCCGGGAAATCGTCGAATATCTGCGGCAGCGTTCCCGTCCGTATCTGTTTTCCAACACGCTGGCCCCCAGCATCGCCGGCGCATCGCTCAAAGTGTTAGAGATGCTCAGCACTTCCACCGAGCTGCGGGACAAGCTGGAACTGAACACGAAACTTTTCCGCGCGGGCATGAGCCAGCTCGGATTCGATATCCTGCCGGGCACCCATCCGATCTGCCCGGTGATGCTGGGCGATGCGGCGCTGGCCACCCGGTTTGCGGATGCCATGCTGGAGCGCGGCGTTTATGTGCGGGGATTTTCCTATCCGGTGGTGCCGCTGGGCAAAGCGCGGATCCGCACGCAAATGTCGGCGGCCCATTCGCCGGCCGATGTGGCCTTCGTCGTGAAGGCCTTTGGTCAGGTGAAACACGATTTGTTGGGTAAGTAAGCACTGACGGCTCCGTTGCCCCGTCAAGCTCGGCCTGCCGGCCGGGTTTGGCGGGGCCGGACAGCCGGTACCGCAAAAGTTTTTGCTGGATGGAAACGGCGGCCCTGGGCCGCACGTCGCGAAAGTTAAAGGAGGTTTTGCTGGCCGAGTAGCCTGAACACTGGCAAGGACCCTGCCACCGGCAGGATCAGGCGGACCGAGCTTGAGAAAAACACAAATGAAAATATACTGCGAGCCCGTGATTCCGGGAGGGAGTCAAAATGCTTGATGCCACCCGGAGAACTACTGCCCCAAACCTGATTTTTACCATTGTCGAATGCCTTCTGTTCTAGATCTTTTTACCATTGGAATCGGTCCCTCGTCTTCGCACACGGTGGGGCCCATGCGCGCCGCGAAACGTTTCCTGGAGACCCTCATCCACTCGCACGCGCTGGCGCAAGTCCACCGGCTGACGTGCGAGACCTACGGCTCGCTGGCCGCCACCGGCAAAGGCCACGGCACCGATCGCGCCCTCGTGCTCGGCTTGCTGGGGCAGGAACCCGAATCGGTCAACCCGGACGAGGTGGACCGGCTGCTGGCTCTCCACGGCCGGCTGCCGTTGCCCGGCGGCCCGGTCATTGATTTCGATCCGCGTCGCGACCTGGAATTCAAGCGGCTGGTTCCTCTGCCCAAGCATCCCAACGGCATGCGCTTCGCCGCCTTCGACGCCGCGGGTCAATGCCTGGTGGAGGAAATCTGGTATTCCTTGGGGGGCGGATTCATTGCCCGGGACGCGGATTTCGGCAAGGAAGTGGCGTCCACGCCCCAGCCGTACCCCTTCATTTCCGGTGCGGAGCTATTGGCGCATTGCCATACCGCCAAACGCGCCATCTCCGAAATCACGCTGGCCAACGAAAATGTCCTCCGCGCGGAAAGCCAGACCCGGGCGCGCCTCGACAAGGTCTGGCAGGCCATGCAGGACTGCGTGAACCGCGGCTGCCTGCGCGAAGGCATCCTGCCGGGGGGACTGTCCGTGCCGCGCCGGGCCAAGGCCGCCTCGGACCGCCTGCGGCTGCGCCCCGAGCACAGCCTGGCCGACCCGCTCGCCGTGTTGGACTGGGTGGATCTTTATGCCCTCGCGGTCAACGAGGAAAACGCCGCGGGCGGTCGCGTGGTCACCGCGCCCACGAACGGCGCCGCCGGAGTGATCCCCGCTGTATTGCACTACGCCACCCGTTTCCGCACCTCGCCCCACACGGACGGCGTGCATCGGTTCCTGCTCGCCGCCGGCGCCATCGGCCTGCTCTATAAGCGCAACGCCTCCATTTCCGGCGCCGACGTGGGCTGCCAGGGCGAAGTCGGCGTGGCCTGCTCCATGGCGGCCGCCGGACTCGTGGAGTTTTGCGGTGGCACGCCCGGCCAGGTGGAAAATGCCGCCGAAATCGGCATGGAACACAACCTCGGCCTCACCTGCGACCCCATTGGCGGCCTGGTGCAGATCCCCTGCATTGAGCGCAACGCCATGGGGGCCGTGAAATCAATCAACGCCGCGCGCATTGCGCTCGCGGGCGACGGCACGCATCTCGTATCGCTGGACAAGGTCATCGCCACCATGCGCGATACCGGCCGTGATATGAACGCCAAGTACAAGGAGACGGCCCGCGGTGGTCTGGCCGTCAATGTGATCGAATGTTGAATTTGCCGGCGTGATCGATCGTGGCCTCCGGCAGCCACGCCGCTGGCGACGTTCTTGGCTCTCCGTCGCCAGCGGCGCAATGATCGATCCGCCGGAAGCAGCCACGGCGGGTCAAAGCCAGCTTCGCTTGGACGCAGGTCCAAAGCGGTTCCACCCGCGCACGCGTTACACCCCCCGAACGCGTGCGCGGAAAACTTTCCAATTCTTCGGGGTTGAATTAGGGGCGGAAAGGCGTAGGGTAGGCGTCGGGAAAAGGAAGATTATGGGCCTATACTGGTCACTTAAGAGCGTGCCGGAACTTGCGACCTTAGGCCGCAAACAGCGCCGGCAAATTCACGAGCAGTGCCTCCGGCGATATTTCTTCAGCGCGCCAACCACGCCTCGCAGCGTGGCAGCCTTTGCGGTGGCTCTCTTCACCGCAATTGCGTTTATCATTTTGGGTGTCAACCTGCCGCCCCTGCTCAGCCATCCGGGCAGCAAAGTTAAGAGAGTTGTCGCGGAGCGACCGAGAAGATTAGCCAGACACGCCAGTGTCTGGTCTCGCGCCCAACGAATTTATGCGTCCTGGAGGGACGCCGGATTTCCCCTGTCCCTTCAGGACGTTTTCATTTTTGCCACCAGTACCCGGCACG
>CAYTJG010000274.1:0-6515 GCA_964437865.1 uncultured Bifidobacteriaceae bacterium
AGATATCGCTTCGAGTTTGCGTCGCGCCCGCCATTCCCCTTGTAGGCGACGACGTTAGGAGTCGTTCGGCCGTCCGAAAGGCTTCCGGGCGCGCAAAGCACTCCTCACGTCGTGCCCTACAATCCCCTCGTATGCGACGACGTCACTCGTTCGGTTGCCTCAACTAAGCAGCCGGGCATCAAACGTGAACGGTGCGAGCTTGCCGATTTTGATTTTGCCGAAGTCGGGATGCGCCAAATTGATGAGGTAGTTGGTTTCGCCTGTGATGACGCTGGGCAGGGCCAGCAGCGCGGAGCGTGCCTGTTTCACCCACTGATCGCCAATCTGTTGGGAGACGAGCGACGGCGGTTCGGCGTTCCATCCGGAGAGCAGGGTGGCCGGCGGGTAGGTTTCCACCAGCGCTTCATTGAACTGAAGCGGAATGGCGACGTATTTGGCGGTCGCCGGCAGGTTGAGATGCACGAGGGTTTCCAGGGCGGCGAGGGATTTGGTAGCGCTGACATACACGACCCGCGCGCCGACCGAGTTCCAGCGGCCGCCGTAAACCCGCGCGCCTTCACCGTCAAAGGCCGTGGCGGCGTGCTTCTCCTTGACGATTCGCCAGGCTTCGCGCATCAGGCATAGACTCCGTATTCGATGCGGCCCAGAAGGTTTTCAACTTCCCGCGCGCCGACTTCGGTTTCGGCGTATTGCAGCGGTACGGCGCCCCCCAACCCAAATTGCGGCGAGTTCAGCCATTGGCGGGCACCCGCTTCGGATTCAAAGACCTCCACGGCCTTGCCCATTAGCTTGGCGAAGCGGACGACGCGATCGGATTCGGCCTGATCCAGCCGGCCGGCAGCCTTGCGGCGATGGAGCGTGGCCTTGGAGATGCCCAGCATGGGCACGAGTTTCTCCATCGGCACATCGAGCTTGGCTTGGAGGTCGTTCAGCTCTTTCACGGGCAGGCCGACGCGAAGCATTTCAACGAGCGTGGACGATGAATAGGTGATTTTAGCGGAGGGACCCTGAACGCAGTAACCCACCACGCCACCGCCTTTTTGGGCGCCCAACTTGCCACTCGCCTGGACAATGTTCCCCTTGCTGGAGAATTTCTTGGCTGGCTGTTTGGTCGCTGTATCGCTCATTTGATACTTTTAATACTCTCATTTGGAACTATTGTCAACTGCGCTTCGGCAGGCTTCCAGGCAGGCGAGGCACTCCTCACGTCGTGCCCTACAATTCGCGTTTGCACAATTTCGCTTTGTAGGCGACGACGTGAGGAGTCGTCCGGCCGTTCGAGAGGCTTCCGGATGCGCAAAGCACTCCTGACGTCGTGCCCTACAATCCCCGTTTGTACAATTTCGCTTTGCAGGCGACCGCTTTTGCAGCCTTCAGGTTGGCGGCTTGGGTTTCGAAATCATGCTTGCCAGTCGGGACGGCAAATCTTGGGCGGTATGTTCCAAAGTGATAACGGTGAGCGTTCCACCATCCCAGCGATAAAAGAGAGCAAATACTGGAAAACCGGGCACGGACGCACGCAGAATGTCAGCCAGCTCTGGAGCCTCAAATCCCGCCAAATGTCCCCCGCGCGGGTTATTCAACAACTGCGCGACCAGTTCCTGAGCAGCCCGCACAAAATCGACCGCCACTTGCGGGCGTCCATCCCGGATGCCAATGCGATCACGGTAGTGGCGGAGTCTCCGGTAAAACGAAGGGTGAACCTGAAGCTTGTTAGCGACCATTGGCGATGGCGGCCATGGTTTTGTCAAACTGCTTGCTGCTGGTGGCTTCGGCCGGCTCGGTCAACGCTTCGCGGATCCGTTCCTCCAGCCATAACGGCGGGGGCTGGAAGCGAGCAGCAAACTGCGGTAAACCGATGCGGAGTGCCTGCCGGATCACATCCGATTTACACAAATCGGAGGTTTTAACGCCTTCATTGATCTGCGCATCCAAGTCGTCGCTGATCTCCATTTTCGGCAGCGTTTTCATTGAAGTTATTTTAACGTCATTTCGCCATAAAGCAAGATATTCGGAGTGGCGCTCTTCTCGAATGCCATCGTCGCTGAGTGTTTTTGCCTTTAATTCCCACCTTCAGTTGGGCATCTTCACGAGTGTATGGATGGCAATTCCCAATCAACGCTGTCGCTGGGCGCCCGGCTCGGCCTGGCGTGGAAATGTTTTTGGCGGATCCTGGGCCAGCCGGAGTTCGCGGACAAAATCAACCGCTTGTCGGCCGGGCCAACCCCGGAGCTTCCGGCCCCGGTGGTCCCGAAGCCTGCGCCGACGCCGGCGCCCGCCGTGCCGCCGGAGCGGTTGAATGCGTCTGGTTTGCTGGTGCTCTCATTGTTGCAACGGGAGGGCCGGCTCATTGATTTTTTGCAGGAGAATGTGGCGTCGTTTTCGGACGCGGAAGTGGGCGCGGCGGCCCGGGTGGTCCATGCGGGCTGCCAAAAAACCCTGACTGATCATTTTACGTTGGCACCCGTGTTCAAGGAATCCGAAGGCGACGCGGTGACGCTGCCCGCCGGTTTCGATGCCCAGCGCGTCCGGATCACCGGGAACGTGGCGGGTCAACCGCCGTTTCGCGGCACGCTCAAGCACCATGGCTGGGTGGCCACTTCCGTGCGCCTGCCGGATGTCTCGGCAGCGCTGGACCCACGCGTGCTCGCCGCCGCGGAAGTCGAGCTGTGAGCGGCGGCCAATCCACGCAGCAATTCTCACTTTTCACGCATTATGTCCCGATACTCCATCGGCATTGACTTGGGCACCACCAACTCCGCCGTGTCTTACGTTGACCTCCAGTCGGCCGGCGCCCGCGGCCACGAGCAGACCATGCTGTCCATTCCGCAAGTGACGGCCGTGGGCACGGTTGGGGAGAAGGCGTTGCTGCCCTCGTTCCTCTATCTGCCCAACGACCAGGAGTTTCCGGCGGGCGCGCTGGCGCTGCCGTGGGACAAACAACGGAAGGACACGCTCGTGGGCGAGTTTGCGCGGTCGCACGGGAGCAAAGTGCCGATGCGGTTGGTATCGTCCGCGAAAAGCTGGCTGTGCCACGCGGGCGTCAACCGGATGGAAGCCATCCTGCCGTGGCAGGCGCCGGCCGACGTGCGCCGGGTGTCGCCCTTGGAAGCTACCGCCCGTTATTTGAGTCACCTGCGCGAGGCGTGGGACCATGGGTTCAAGAAGCATCCGCTGTCGGAGCAGGAAGTGGTGCTGACCGTGCCGGCCTCCTTCGACGCGGCGGCGCGGGAGCTCACGCTCCAGGCGGCGCAGCAGGCCGGCTTTCCGAACATCACGCTGCTGGAGGAACCGCAGGCGGCCTTTTACGCGTGGCTGGAGCAACGCGGCGAGAGTTTTCGCAAACACATCCAGCCGGGCGACGTGGTGTTGGTGGTGGATGTGGGCGGCGGCACGAGCGATTTCTCGCTCATTGCCGTCACGGCGCAGGCGGGCGAGGTGGCGCTGACGCGCATTGCGGTGGGCGACCATATTTTGCTGGGCGGCGACAACATGGATTTGGCGCTGGCGCATACGGTGAATCAGCGGCTGATTGCCGCCGGCAAAAAACTGGATGCATGGCAATTCAACGCGTTGACTTTCGCGTGCCGTCAGGCCAAGGAACAGATGTTTGCTGACGAAACTCTGGCCAAGGCGGCGCTGGCGGTGCCCGGCCGGGGCTCGTCGCTCATTGGCGGCGCCATCAAGGCCGAATTGAGCCGCGAGGAATTGACCCGCGTGTTGACGGATGGTTTTTTCCCTCAGAGTAACATAGGCGAATTGCCGAAGACGGCGCGGCGCACGGGCCTGGCGCAAATGGCGCTGCCGTATGCGCAGGATGCGGGCGTCACGCGCCACCTGGCGGCGTTTCTCACCCGGCAGGCGCAGGCGATGGCGGCGGCGCACGACGCGCCGGTCGCGGTGGCCGGGCGGAAATTTGTGCATCCGACCGCGGTGCTGTTCAACGGCGGCGTGTTCAAGGCGGGCACGTTGAAGCAACGCGTGCTGGACGTGCTCAACGGCTGGCTGGCCGCGGATGGCGGACCGGCGGCCAAGGAACTGGCGGGCGTGGAACTGGACCTGGCGGTGGCGCGCGGCGCGGCATATTACGGCTGGGCGCGGCACGGACACGGGTTGCGCATCCGGGGCGGCACGGCCCGGGCATATTATGTGGGCGTGGAAACCTCAATGCCGGCGGTGCCCGGCCTGGAGCCGCCGGTGAAGGCGCTGTGCGTGGCGCCCTTTGGCATGGAGGAAGGCACGCAGGCGGATGTGCCGCCCCAGGAATTTGGACTGGTGGTGGGCGAGCCCACCCGGTTCCGTTTCTTTTCCAGTTCGCTGCGCCGCGATGATCGGGTCGGCGTGATGCTCGAGGACGTCGCGGGCAACGACGAATTGGAGGAAGCGGCACCCATTGAAACCACGCTGCCCGCCGGCGAGGGCGATGCGGGCCGGCTGGTGCCGGTGAACCTGCAAGCCGCCGTAACCGAAATCGGCACCTTGGAATTGCGCTGTCTCGAGAAAGGCGGTCCTGGAAAATGGAAACTGGAATTGAACGTGCGAATGAAGGAGTAGGGAAGTACATCGTCGGCATTGATCTCGGGACCACAAATTGCGCCCTGGCCTTCGCCGATCCCAGCCAGGGCGCGGAAGCGCCGGTGGTGGACTTCGCGGTGCCGCAGTTGCGGCGCGCGGGCGAAGTGGCGGCGCTGCCGCTGTTGCCCTCTTGTCTGTATGTGGCGGGCGATCACGAGCTGCCGCCGGATTCCCGGCAACTGCCGTGGGGCGAATCGCCCCCGTTGATCGTGGGGGCTTTTGCGCGCTGGCAGGGTGCCCGGGTGCCGGGACGCCTCGTGGCTTCGGCCAAGAGCTGGCTGGGGCACGCGGGCGTGGATCGTTCGGCCGCCATTCTCCCTTGGGGCGCCCGCGCCGAAGTGACCAAAATTTCTCCCGTGGAAGCTTCCGCGCGGCTGCTGGCGCACTTGGCCGCCGCGTGGAACCATGCCCATCCGGAGGCCCCCTTGGGCAAACAAGAGGTGGTCATCACTTTGCCGGCGTCGTTCGATGAAGTGGCGCGCGGCCTCACCGTGAATGCCGCCCGCCAAGCCGGCCTGGAAAAGTTTACGCTGGTCGAGGAACCACAGGCGGCGTTTTACGACTTCACGGCGCGTCACCGTCAGGATCTTGGCGCGGCGTTGCGCGATGTGCGGCTGGTGTTGGTGGTGGACGTGGGCGGCGGCACCACGGATTTCACTTTGATTCAGACCAGCGCGAGCCCGGGCGGCCCGGTCTTGCGGCGCCTGGCGGTGGGCGAGCACCTGATGCTCGGCGGCGACAACATGGACGCCGCACTGGCGCGGCACGCCGAAGAGCGGATGCTGGCCGGCAGCCGGAAGCTCAGCGCCACGCAATGGACCCAGTTTCTCCAAACGTGTCGAGATGCCAAGGAATCGCTGCTGGGCGGCAACGCATCGGAGCAGCACGGCATTGCGGTGGCCGCCGAAGGCAGCCGCCTGTTGGGCGGCACGCTCTCCACCGCGTTGTCGCGCAGCGAAGTGGAGCAATGGCTGCTCGACGGCTTCTTTCCTGCCTGCACCCCGGGGGAAACCCCGCGGCGCGCGGCCCGCACAGCCTTGCAGGAATTGGGGCTGCCCTACGCGCACGACCCCGCGATCACCCGGCATCTGGCGGCGTTTATGCGTCAGCACGCCGCGGCGGGTTGGGCGGCCCTCGGTGAGTCCGTGAGCGAAGACCGGAGCGGCCGGTTGCCGCGACCGGACGCCATTCTGCTCAACGGCGGCGTTTTCAATTCACCCAAAATTGCGGACCGGTTGCTGGACGTGCTGTCGTCCTGGTGGCCGGAGTTGCCCCGGCTGCAAGTGCTGCCGCATAGTTCGCTGGATCTGGCGGTGGCGCGGGGGGCGGTCAGTTACGGGATGGTGCGCCGCGGTTTGGGCCGGCGCATCAGCGGCGGATCGGCGCACGCATTTTATGTGGGCTTGGCGGCGGACAAAGGCGAGACCGCTAATCGCGCCGTCTGCCTGGTGCCGCGGGGCCACGAAGAAGGCCAGCCGGTGGAACTTCAGGACCTCGCCTTTGAATTGATGCTGGGCCGGCCGGTACAATTTCCCCTGTTCTCGACCACGTCGGACCGGGTTGACCGGCCGGGCGAAGTGGTGGCGGTAGCGGAGGAATTTCGCGCGTTGCCACCCATTCACACCTTGTTGAAAGCCGCGGGTACCCGGCCTGTCGCGGTGCCCATTCATTTGCGCGCGGTGCTCACGGAGCTGGGCACGCTGGAATTGTGGTGCGTCTCCCAAGCCGGCGATGAGCGCTGGCGCCTGGAATTCGAGTTGCGCGGCACCGCGTCGTCCGAGGAACTGACGGTCACGGAGTCGATGCCGGCGCGGTTTGCCGAGGCGCGCGAAGCGGTGGAACGCGTGTTTGGACACAAGCCGCTGGCGATCGAAGCCAAAGAGGCCAAGCAGCTCCGTCGCACGCTGGAAAAGCTGCTCGGGCCGCGCGAGGAATGGCGG
>CAYTJG010000274.1:6615-8623 GCA_964437865.1 uncultured Bifidobacteriaceae bacterium
ATTGGATCGCGGAGCGGATGAAGCAATCCGCGGCGGCGGCCGGGCCGTGGACCTGGGCATTGGGCCGGCTGGGCGCGCGGGTGCCGGCCTACGGCAGCGGCCACAAGACGGTGCCGTCGGAGCAGGCGGCTGTGTGGTTGTCAGCGCTGTTGGCGTTGGGGCTGGACCGGGTGGATGGTGCGGTCTTTGCGGCGGTGCAACTCGGCCGGTTGACGGGCGATCGTTCACGTGACCTGGACGATGACGCGCGCGCGCAGGCATTGGCGGCCCTGAAAACGGCCGGCGCGCCGGACGCGTGGTTGCAGATGGTCACGGAATTGGCGCCACTGGCGGCCGCGGACGAAGCGCGCGTGTTGGGCGACACCCTGCCGATCGGGCTGCGGCTGCGTTGAAATAAACCACATCAGACAAGGACACGAATCGCACGAATTTTCACGAACCGGGCGGACAAATTTGGACCACAGATAAACACAGATGGACACGGACCAGAAGGCTGAAGGCCGACCTCGCGGAGCGGATGAAATTGAGCGCGCACGATTGGTCCGTCAGCCGCCGCCCGTTGCTCCATTGATCCAACGCTTTCCGCGTTGTACCTTCGTTTCAAACGCCCACCCAGCGTAGTTTCCTTCGTCGCGTCAACGCCGGGTTGGATGATTCATCCCCGGTGGCAAGGCGGAATTGGTCATCGGAGGGTGTTTGCACACCATGGTCAAAAGGATGGGAGCGTTCGCCGGCGTGCCGAGAATTTCATATCGGAAGCCGAAACGGACGCCGATTCGAGCGGGAATATTTGTTGTGCTTAAAATCAAATGAAAATCTTCGAGCCCCTGCAATCTCACACCGGCAGAGTTGGTTTCATCGGTCGCCACGCGTGAGGCGTAGATGCCAACTTCGGTCACATGCGCTCCGGTGACCTGCACGTCGAGTTGGCTGAAGGCACTCACCGGCAACAGGCAGGCTGCCAAAAAAGAAGTTATCCACCTCCAGCTTCTTGCCGTACACCACGGAAATTTCGCGCCGCCGATTGATTTGTTCATGATCAATGACTTCTTGAGTTTCGCCAACGTGATTCTCGGAGGCAAACACAAACCGCATCACTGCACGCTCAGCCGGAAGAATAGTTGCTGGCCGGACGGCGGCACAATGAAGACGGTTTGATTAGCGTTCACGGTGGCCATTTGAACCGCGTTGGTCGCGGTGACCCAATTGGTGGTGGCCAGATCGGAATTTTGTTGCAGCACGAAAGGAACGTTGGGACTCGAAGAAAAGGTCAAAACCAAAGGCTGATAGATGGCAATGGCCGGAAGATTGGTGGTCGCGACCGTGACACTGAATTGCAGATAGGCGCCCGAATTCAAATTCCAATTGCTGCCGTCATAGTATTCGGTTACGCCCAGCGTCCACAAAGAACCGGCATCAAGACTGGCACTATAGGTGTCACTCCACATATAAGAACTCCCCAAATCCGTCGCGGGACTGGCCGCCACCAGCCAGTAATTGGTGCCCGCCGCCAGCTCCACCGGGGAGGTGTTGGTATAAGTATAAACTCCGTTATTGGTCGGATAGCTATTGCCATACAAACTGGCCAGACTTGTCCCGGGTGTGCTGCCGGCATTGCTGTAGAGCGATAACATGAAAGGCCCCACGGCTGATGGTATCCCCGAATTGAGCGGACCATACAGCGAGACCGAGACGCTCACCAGGTAATTCGCCGTGCTTTGCGTGGTGAATGAAACGGCTTGCCAAACTCCCCCTCCGACCGGGGGAGCATTGTTCGCGGGCTGGTTAAGATTGGAAATTGCCGTAACGGTCTGGGCCAGCGACCGGTCCACCAGTATCAGGCCAAGACTGCCCAGCAGCATGGGCATCACAAACGATAGTGCTCTCCTGTTGTTCATCTGACCTTCCTCCTTTGGTTGTTGCCCACCACCGCCGCCATGGGCTCTTTCTATAATCTTCTTCTTGCTCCGAATATTTTGCAAGCCCTTTCAATCCACAGCCCTTTCAA
>CAYTJG010000275.1:0-8618 GCA_964437865.1 uncultured Bifidobacteriaceae bacterium
AAGGAACACGGGACTGGAAAGTCCCGTGAACTCGCAGGCAGGAATGCCCGCGCTACGACGGACGCCGCCCCGTGGCGCAAACATTCTTGTTTGCGGGTTCTGGCGACTTCCCGGTCGCCAGTTCCATATTCCAGACCGCCAACCAAGGAACACGGGACTGGAAAGTCCCGTGAACTCGCAGGCAGGAATGCCCGCGCTACGACGGACGCCGCCCCGTAACGCAAACATTCTTGTTTGCGGGTTCTGGCGACTTTCCGGTCGCCAGTTCCATATTCCAGACCGCCAGCAAAGGAACACGGGACTGGAAAGTCCCGTGAACTCGCAGGCAGGAATGCCCGCGCTACGACGGACGCCGCCCCGTGGCGCAAACATTCTTGTTTGCGGGTTCTGGCGACTTTCCAGTCGCCAGTTAGCGCTCCCGGCAGTCCAGCGCTGCGAGCGCATCACAGCTTATCCGCAGCGCCGCGCATTACTCGGCCCTCAGTCAGCCCGAAGGCCCCGCGCCCAGCCCGCCGCGCAACTTGCGAACGACGCGGGAACCACGCTTTCCTTCTCCCCGGGGGAGAAGGCCAGGATGAGGGCGGACTTCTTTTCCCATCACCGTCTTTATGTCCCACCAACCCGACGGATTTCCCCGACCCCTTCATTTTCGCTAACCACAATCACAGGCAAACCGGTGATTGGGATATAAAAAAAGCACGTCATGTTGTCATGACGTGCGGGAGAGAGAAATCGACCTTAAGCGCGTCGGCGCAGATACCGCGATAAAGGCAAGCAGCCCAAGGCCAAAAGGGCCAGAGCGGAAGGTTCGGGAATTGAGGTGATCCCGATGTCGCTGAAGACAGCCTCCCCCGAAGCTCCCGGGCTGGTGCCGCCATTCCCGAGCTGGTAATAAGACCCTAGTTCATCGCCAGCGAGACTGCCGCCACTCCAATCTTGAACCGGGCTATAAACATTGCCGCTGCCGTCATTGACCCAGAACTCAAGGGCATTCTCACTGTTCGCCGTGTCGTAGAAATATTCCATCCCCATGGTGACGGACATGCCGGCAGTATAGGTTATTCCAGAGTTCCAGAACCCGGTTCCGCCGAACATGCCTAAAAAACCACTTTGAGGATCAGCCAGGAATTGCAAATCGCCGCCGGGGAAAAGGCCGTTGGCATTAGGTATGATATAGCCGCCTTCGTTGTCAACCGAGGTTGTGCCGGAAACCGTCACGTCCATGGAAACGGAAAAGTAGTCGTTGGCAGCCAAGGTGTAGGCGCTGGACCCATTATTGGAGAATTGCCATTCATCACGGTTCAAGCCGCCCGAAGCCGTTCGGTACACGCCTGACTCCCCCAAAGTTATAGAAACGGGATAATTGTTGACATAATTCCCTGTTGCACTGGGGAAATCATTGTAAACTCGCGTATCCAAGACGCCCGAATTGATGGAACCGATTTGCGCATACGTGCTGCTTGCCCCCGCCAAACAAAGACCGGTGAGAGCTGACCAAAAGGTGTACCGGTTAATTGCAGTCATGACTAATCCTTCGGTTTATGGTTGTGGACTGGTGACTCTTTGACAATAGGCAAATAGTGTCGCCAATGTCAAGCCTTTTTCAGCGCTAATCGTTTTTCAGTCAGACTCCTAAGTCCGTTGAGCGGATGGCATGCCTTGGCAATCAGTTGCACAACACGAAGTCCTGCCGCGCCCGTCCCAGCATGTCTTGTCGATAGCTGAGCGGCTCAGGGAGACGTCACTTCGTAAAACCGCTGGCTCCCACCGACGCTGGAGTCGGCAACGGTTTCTGCTAAGCCATTACCAACGACAGAATTCAGCAAAGTCCAACTGCCCGTCGTCAGGTTCGTCCGGTAGAACACCCGGTAATTCCAGCCTGTTTGCGTCGGGAAGGAAAGGTCGATGTCAGTGCCGGACGGCGCCGCGGAGAGCTTAACCCCGGAAGCTGGCACCAACATGAAGAAGTTGGGATAACAATTGCCGGTGGGGGTCGAGACTTGCAAGGTGGTTGCGGCGGCGATATTTACCGTTACGGGGGCAACCCCGCCGACCTCAGTCAACGGCACCCATTCATCGATGCTAATACCGGCGCCGATGGCACTGAACTGGCCGATGGGCTCGACGACCTGATTGGTTGTGCCCGCACCGCTGATGAGTTCGCCCAAGTCCATCGTGAAAGCGCCCAACCCGGACGAGCGCGCATAGAGGTTAAAATGACCGGTCGGGTAGTCCCGGGTGTAGTTGGCCCAGTCTCCTCCGCCGAACCAATATAATTGATAATCTGTGGCAAAGTAGTCAGTGAACACTGTCCGATAGAAATCGCCGCTGGGTTCCTGCGGGATCCCATTAATCCGATACGCAAATTCCGAGCCAGGGCCGCCGCTGTCCTCACCAGCAATAAAAGTATGGTGGTAGTCAATCTGCTCAATTGACGAATAGGAGGTATAGCAGTCAGGAGTATACTGCGCCGAGGGCACGTACTGTCCACCGTTGTAGTCATAATCCTCCGCCTCAAACATGTAATTGGCCTGGCTGAAGGTATCGAACTGGTTGGTGAGCCTGAGGCCATGTCCGAGGGAATTGGTTATGGTTATAATCGCAAAGTGCGTGGCATTGGGTTGTAGCGAGGGATACACCACATTATTACTGGAGGCTGAGCCGGTAATCACCAAATTCGAGCTGATATTTACGCCATCCAGAACGACCTGGATGCCTTGGGGTGGGAAAGTGGCTCCCGCGGTGGTGACGGTGAAACTCAGGTTATTGGTGTACTCGAATGGGTTTCCGTAGGGGCTTTCGAGGTTATTGTTGCCACCCGGATAAAGGTTGCTCATTACCGGCAAATCAACCTGGGCAGGGACAAGCATATAGAACGACGGGAGGATGTTGCCACCGCTGATCGTTTGCAAAGTTTCCTTGCCAGTCAGGACCACCGTGGCGTTCTGGCCGTTGGTGTCCTGCAAATAGACGAATTCATAAGTACTCCAGCTTTGGTTGCCCCCCATGGTGAAGGTGCCCACGACATTGGTGGAGACCCCGGGGTCCAAGACGATCAGCTCCTCCGTGCCCGAGAAACCTGACCCGTTGACAAACCGGCCGATAATCCAATTCGTGCCCACTGGCCAGTCCCGGGTGTAGTTCACCCACTCGGCGCCGCCGCCGTACGCCGGGTTGCCGACAAACGGATCAATTCGGTAATCAATTCGGCCCGCGGCCACTTGATCTGGCCGCACGTAATCGCCCGAGGGTTCCGTGCCAATGCCATCCGCTGCGCCGCGATAGTATTGAGCGGGCGGAGTGCCCGTACTGAATTCATCCACCCCCTGCACGCCTACCACCCCAAAATAGCAATTGGTCCCGCCGTCCGCATTGCACAGGTCGGGATCGTCATAGTAAACGCCGCTGTTAAAATCCCAATCCACCGCCAGCCACAGGTACGAATAGGCCGGCACTCCAACCCAGGTGGTTTCGAAATAGGTATTGGCACTGGAGGAGAGATTGAAGCTGTCCTGTGCCGTGATGGACACCTGGTAGGTGCTGTTGGATTGAATTCCATAATAAGAGACGGACTTGTTCGAGGAGGAACCGGAAATGACCAGACCGGAGGAAACATTGCTGCCGTTCAGTAACAGTTGAATGCTGCTGGTGTTGATGGCGAAACCGCTGGGCGAACTCACGTCAAAACTGATGCCGTTGGCGGGCGGCACAAAGATTTCATTTTGCGGATTGAGATTGCGGATCACCGGAGGAATGGCTCCGCTGATTTGGTCGAGAGCCGCATCGCTGAAATACACCGACCCTCCCTCGCTGCCAGCCGCCAAAACACAATAGCGGTAACGGACGAAGGCCGCTCCCACCGGCGCCACCAACTGGCTGACCGCGCCGGTCTGGGCATAAGTGGTGAAATAAGGATCGCCGGTGGCCACCGGTTGCGTCAAATCGCAGGCGTTGGTCACCTCATAGAAAAACCATTCATTGGTGCTCGTACTGGTGCCCACACTGGCCGTAAAATCATCCGACTTGTAAAGCGCGAGAACATTGCTGCTTGAATTGAGAAACTCGACTTGCAGCCACGCGTAACCGTCTGCGCCGAACGTGTCGTTGGGCGACGTGACCAGCCAGCCAGAAGCCTGATAGAGAGCGCCGGGAGAACAGCCAAAGGTCTGATAGATTCCCGCCACGTTGCTCACGCCCGCGCTATAAAGTTCATTCCATTGTTTCCACCAATTGGTGGTTCCGACAATGGGTTGGACATACTCAGCGTCGCCTGCGCTCGCCTGATTAACCACCCAATAGTCCTTTCTGGTGTCATTAGGCGGGTTGAAATAGGTCCAGCCGGAGGCCACAGTATTTCCACTGCTGGCTCCGAAAATCGGGTTCGCCAGGAGGGTATTAGTTATCTGGGCGTGACCCGTGAAGGCGGTGATCATCACTCCGGCAGCCAGAACCAGAAATAGCTGAGACAAGGTAGTGGGGTCGGTGCGCTTGGGGAGGGTGATTGTTTTTTTCATAGCCTTGCACATTAACCCTCTAATGAAAATGCTCCGGGCGCACATCCAATCGGGGTTCTAATTGAACCATGGCAAAGGACTTGGAAGATGTCAACTTTTTTTAATATTCGCTCTTGAACTGCTGTTTAATCGCGTCCCGGAAAATTACCTTGACCCAAAACGACCGGAGCGTTAGGATAGCTGCCACCCGCATCGGCTTTGCCTCCTGAAACAATATGAAGAGGATTCTGCCCCTCGCTTTTCTTTGCCTGCTGGTCGCGCTTGATGTGGGCGCCCAAGTGGCAGCCCCAACCAATGTGGTGGTTTTCGCGGGCGACAAGAGCGCCATATTGCACTGGGATCCAGATACGTCACCGGACGTGGCGGGCTATGACGTTTATCGGTCGCTCACCAGTGGCGGGACGTTCACGAAGCTCAATTCAAGTTTGCTGGCTTCGTTAGGTTATTGCGATCTAAGTGTCAGCGATAGCCAGACTTATTATTATCAGGTCACCGCGGTGAGCGCGACTTCCCAGGCCAGTCCGCCGTCCGCGCCGGTGTCCGCCACGCCCCTGCCGTTTGCTGATGATGGAGCTTTCCTGGATTATTTGCAGGAGGCCAATTTTGATTACTTTTGGTACGCGGCAAATCCGGCCAACGGGCTGGTCCCGGATCATTCGGCGGCCGGATCCGATTGCAGCATTGCGGCGGTGGGGTTCGGGCTCACCGCCATCGGAATCGCCATTGACCACGGCTGGATTAGCCGCGAGGCGGGCGCGGCGCGGGTGCTGACCACCTTGAACACCTTTTGGCAGGGACCGCAAGGCACCAATACCTCGGGCGACATTGGTTACAACGGTTGGTTCTACCATTTCCTGGACATGAGCACGGCCACGCGCTCCGGCAGTTCGGAGCTGTCGTCCATTGACACGACGTTGTTGCTGGCAGGCATTCTCTATGACAAACAGTTTTTTGACGGCACGAACGCCGCTGAAAGCAACATCCGGACACTGGCCGACAACATTTTCAATCGGGTTAATTGGGGGTGGATGGCGCCGGACGTACCGGGTACCAACGGGGTACGGATGGGTTGGCAGCCAACCACCGGTTTCAGCACCTATGGCGACTGGATTGGCTATGATGAAGGGATGCTGATTTATCTGTTCGGTCTGGGCGCCACCACCAATGCGCTTCCGGCCGCGTGCTGGGACTATTGGACCAGCGGCTATGTTTGGGCCTCATTTTATGGCAAATCGTTCATCGAGTTCCCGCCCTTGTTCGGACACGAGTACTCTCACTGCTGGGTTGATTTCCGCCACGTTGGCGACGCCTATATGAACTCGGAGAGCGCCACCTACTTTGAGAACTCCCATCGGGCCGCGCTGGCGCAGCAATCCTACTGCGCCGCCAATCCGGGAGGCTGGGCCGGGTACAGCAGCACGGTTTGGGGATTGACCGCTTCGGATGATCCATCCGGCTACGCCGCCCACGGCGCCCCGCCAGCGGAGAATGACAACGGCACGATTGCTTTCACCGCCGCGGGCGGCGCCCTGGCTTTTGCTTCGGAAATCGCCTTGCCGACTTTGGAATATTTTTACAATCACGGCCGAACCCGCTTCTGGACCCAATACGGTTTCATTGATGCCTATAACCTGAGCGCCGGGTGGTACGATACCGAAGAACTGGGCATTGACCAAGGCCCCATCGTCATCATGGCCGAGAACTACAAAAATCAGAATGTTTGGCGGCGGTTCATGCAGAATCCCCAGATTCAACTCGGCCTGCAACGGGCTGGCTTCGTCTCGTTGCCGTTTATGACGAATCTAACCGCCCAGATTCAACCGGCCCAGGACGCGGTCACGGTGACCTGGCCCGCCACTTCGGGCCGGACTTATCAAGTGGAATACTCGACGGATTTGGTCAACTGGATGGCTTCCCCTTCGGGCGAAGTGATCGCGGCCGGTTCCACGGCGAGTTGGACCGATGCCGGTCCACCCGCCACCCAAACCATGCCGTTGACCGTCACGGAACGATTCTACCGCGTTTTCCAATTGGGTTGGCCGTGAAAGGGTCCTGACTGGATTCTCAATACCTTGCCAGCTTGTCCGCAGCGCCGACCATTGCGCGCCCCCCCGCCAACCCGAATGCCTCGCGCCCATCCCGCCGCGCAACTTGCAAACGACGCGGGAACCACGCCTTCCTTCTCCCCGGGGGAGAAGGCTAGGATGAGGGCGGGCTTCTTTTCCCATCACCGTCTTCGGGTTTGCGGCAAATTGGACAGCGTTCCCCAGTCGCGGCGCGGCGGCCGAAACCAGCCCGCATTTAAAAATGCGGACTGTTCTCATTTGTTCCTCTGGAGCGCGACCGCTACCACCAATGACGGAGACCCGATACACCCTCTCCCCCCGGGTCCGAGTTGCCACAATCTTATTGACAAACGTAGATATTCTGATAGTAAAATCGACCATAGTCAGGTGGGATCGGTTCATTGCAAAGAGAGGTGCAGATGAAAAACTCATTTGTTTCCGTGGTCCGGTTTGGTCCGGTGGTAACAGCAATGGCAATTTTGCCATTGTTTGGCGTTCACGCCTATGGCCAAAGTGGCCTCGGCCTTCCGGTTTATACCGTCGTCCAATCCGGCGCGCTCCCGCCGCAAGCCGCCGCTCTGGCCAGCGCTCTCGCCATCCCGCCCGGCGCCTACGTCCTGACCAATGGCCAGATGGACTTCATTGATTCGGCAAACTACCTTGCCGCTCCGGTCCTCCCCGTCACCGACCCAACGGTGCAGCGTGACCTCCTGGCCGACACGGTCAACAAGTACCCGGCCATTCCCATCCATTTTGAGCAGCTCAACTTCGCCGCCCTGAGCGCCATCACGGTGCCTGATTCGAATGCAGCCGTTCTTGAATTCGGCACCGGGCTCACCAACGCCGGCTTGGCGCCGTCCTCCGCCACGCCCAGCGTCACCCACACCGTCCTGATGGCCATCTACACCAACGACGACAACACGGTCTCGTTCGCCAGCAACAGCATTGATACCGAGGTCAACTACCGGTTTACCTTGCAGGGAATGCCTGTCGTAGGGCCCGGGGCCCAAGTGCAAGTGGCCTATGGTCCCAACGGCGCGGTCACCCGGCTTCACTACGCGGCCCGTCAGGTCGTCCCCGGTCCGACGGTCGCCCTCATTTCCCAAACCGTCGCCAGCAACAGCGCCGTGGCAATGTATGGCGCCATCAACGCCCAGCTTGACCTCCAACTCGTTTATTACGCGCCGCCACTGTCCCTCACCACCGTTGCCACACTGATTCCCTGGTACCTGTGCGGCGGGACCGTCTTGGTCACCAATCCGGTGACAGGCCAGGTGACCCCCGTCCGTTTGTCGCACGCGCTCATCCCCGCCACGGCTGATCCCGATTATGTGCCCACGGTCGGTTTGACCGCTGTCACGTTGGGCGGCACGCAGGTTGTCGCCAGTGCCGACGTCGCCGGCGGGACGCCACCGTATAGTTATTTATGGAGCGGCTCGCCGCCGGACCTCTTCACCAACCCCGGCTCGCGCATCGAATACACCCCCGTTCTGCAGGAATCCCCCACTACGGTTTCCCTCTCCCCGGCGGCATCCGGCTCGGCGCTGCTCTCCTGGCTGGACCCGCTCGGCCTCTACCAGGCACAATCCGCACCCGGTCCCGACGTCGCCGCGTGGACGATGCTTACCAACGACGTGGAGCAGAACAACGGCTTGAGCTCCGTCACCCTCAATACCGCGTCCCAGGACCAATTCTTCCGGTTGCAGCTCCCCAGCCAGCCGGTCGGGGCCCTCGAAACCGTCGGCTTGAAAATCGTGGATAATAACGGCGTTTATGTCGGAGCCCGCCAAACCATCGGCGTCACCGTCGTACCTACGGTGCCCCTGAAAACCGGCACGCCGCCAGCCATCAATTGGGGCACCGACACGCCCTACGATGAGGATTTTGATGCCTGGGACGATGCTTCGTGGCGCTCCTCGATGCAGAATTTCCCCGCCATCTTCGGTCCTGAACAATTTTACCATGGGGAATATATCGCCCGTCCCCAGGATTTCATCGCCCCGCCATACGGTTGGGAAGAAAAAGTGGCAGATACCGC
>CAYTJG010000276.1:0-8600 GCA_964437865.1 uncultured Bifidobacteriaceae bacterium
ATGAGGGAGAAATCCTCCTTGTTGCTGCGCATGGCCAGGACCATGCCGATGTAGCCAAAGCTGACGAACAGGGCGATGCGGATCAATTGGCGGGTGTTGGCATCGGCGCCTTCAAACAAGCCGGAATGATCCACCAGGAGTGCGACCAGCGAGCCCAGCAGCAGGCCGAAGGAGGTGGCCGAAAAGGCCCGGAGAGAAAACCCCTTGAGCATTTCGTCGAGCGCGATGAGCAGGCCGCCGAAGCCGAAGCCCACGGCCGCGCCCAGCAGGCCGCTGTGGGCGATGCCCACAAAACTCTCGGCCTGACTGATGGCAAAACCGGCGACGACGCACAGGCTGAGGAAAAGGATCCGGATGGGCCAGAGCTGTTTCATGGGTGGGGAGGTTTGGATGCCGAGGTGACGGACTTGGCCGTGTTGGTGGCCGGGGGATTATGGGCCCACAAGAAATGCCACAAGCCGAAGCGGTTCAGGTTGCTGCTGACCAGGGCGAGATTTTCGGCCACCATTTGGACATTCGTGGCGGTTTCATTGTTCTCGAGCAGCGTGCCGGCGAGGCCGTGGCCGGCCTGGAGGTCCTTGAGCACCTCCTGGGCGTGGACGGTGAGTTCCTCCATGTTCTTGGTGGCGGCCGTGACGTTTTCGCCATTGGTGGCCAGCAGCACATTGAGCTGGGTGGAGAAGAGCACGATGTTGCTGACGGCCACGGCGACTTGAGCCCGGTTGGTGCCCACCATTTCGTGGAGGTCATGGACGGTATCGACCGCCTGCTCGGTGAAGACCCGCAGATTGGTGATGGAGGAGCCGAAGTTGCCCAAGGTCTGGGCGTTGAGCACTTGCGCCCGCAAGTCGGTGATCGAGGCGTCCAGCTTCTTGGCGGTTTCATCGAGTCGCTGGATAAAACCGGCCGCCCCGCGGGCCACTTCCTGGAGATTGAACGGGGCGTCGCATTCCACATCCGCATTGTTGGTCAGCAAAGGCAATTGATTGGCGGTGGGCAGCACGGACACATACTGATCGCCCAGGAAGCCGGACATTTCGATGACAAAACGGGCGTCATGGTAGATGGGGTGTTCCTGGTAGATCTGCAGGTAGGCGACGACGTTGGTGCCGCTGGGGTCCAGTTCGATGCGTTGGACCATGCCTACGCCCACGCCGGCCAGGAAGACGGAGGATTTGGGCTTGAGGCCGCCGATATTTGAGGTGTGGAGCTTGAGGGTGTAGGTGCTGCGGAACAAGCTGGCGCCTTTGCCGAACCAGACCATCAAGGTGACCAACAAAGCCAGGCCAATGAATACAAACAGGCCGACTTTGGTTTCCAATCGCGACTTTTCCATGTTACAAGATAGTTTCTTTTGGGTCCGCCACGCCGTCAATAAATTGCCGCACGATCGGATCGTGCGAGGTGAACAACTCTTCCGGCGCGCCGTGGGCGTAAATCTTCTTTTCGTGCAGCATGAACACGTGGTTGCCCACCCGGCGTGCGCTGCGCATATCGTGCGTCACCACGACCGAGGTTACCTTCAATTGGTCGCGCACGCGAATAATGAGTTGATCGATGCTGTCCGAGACAATGGGGTCCAGCCCGGTGGTGGGTTCATCGTACAACACGATCTGGGGCTCGTAAATGATGGCCCGGGCCAGGCCCACCCGTTTGCGCATGCCGCCGGAAAGTTCGGCGGGCTTCTTTTTTTCCGTGCCCGGCAGGTCCACCAGGTCGAGGGTGGCGGCGACGCGGCGCGCGACTTCCGCCTCGGTGAGATGTTCGTGCCGCCGCAGCCCGAAGGCCACGTTTTCGGCGACGGTCATGGAATCAAACAGGGCGGCGCCCTGGAAGACCATGCCGAATTTGCGGCGCACCCGCAACAATTGCCGTTCGTTCATGCACGTGATGCGATCCCCATCCACAAAGACCTCCCCCTTATCCGGGCGCAGCAAGCCAATCATATGCTTGAGCAGCACGCTCTTGCCCCCGCCGCTGCGGCCAATGATCACCGCCGATTCACTGCTCTCGATGCGCAGATCCACCCCGACCAGAATCAACTGGCTGCCGAAGCTCTTCTTCAGTTGGCGGACTTCAATCATGACAGCAGGACGAACAGGCGCTGCAGCACCAGCGTCAGGAAGAAATTGGTGATCAGGATCGTGATGGAGGAATACACCACCGCCTCGGTGGTGGCGCGGCCCACGCCCTCGGCGCCCATGCCGCAGGACAGGCCTTTGTAGCAACCGATCAGGGCAATAATTCCGCCGTACACGAACGACTTGACCAAGCCGAAGATCACGTCGATGTCGCTCGCATATTTCAGCATGTCATAATAAAGATAAACCGGGTCGATGCCCAGGAGTTGGCTGCCCACGACGTAACCGGAGGTAATGCCCAGCGTGATGGACTCCATCGTCAGCAGGGGCAGGGCGATCATGGACGCCAGCAGTCGCGGCACGACCAGATAATCAACGGGGTGCGTGGCCAGGGTGCGGAGGGCGTCGATCTGTTCGGTGACGCGCATCGTGCCGATTTCGGCGGCGATGGCGGCGCCGACGCGGCCTGCCACCATGAGGGCGGTGAGCACCGGGCCCAGTTCATCGCACATGGAAACCGCCACCACCGCGAGCGTGGCCGTATCCATTTTGACCTTGTGAAATTGGAAATAAGTCTGGGCGGTCAGGACCATGCCGGTGAAGGCGCCCGTGACGAGGACCACGGCTTGGGACTTGATGCCGATGAAATAGATCTGGTAAAGCAGGTCGCGTCGCGAGGCCTTGAAAGTAAGGCACGACGCCACGGCGTCGCGGGTCAGAACGGCGATGCGTCCCAGCCCGGTCAGCCATTCGCCGACCCAAGTTCGCTCCAGAAAACTCATGTGGCGCAAAACCTAGCAAACTGGCGGAACTTTTGCCAGTGCCGGAATTGAGACCGGGCCGGAACGGGAGCCGGCGCCGGAGCGCGGCGGGTGGAATTTGCCTCGAACCCTTGGCGGGTCGCGGTTAATCTGCCGGCACCGGCCGATATGATTTCCGTGCTCAATCACGAATTGCTCAACGCGCTCGACCTGCGGGTGCTGACGGTGCAGCGGGTGCGGGCAGGGCGCTGGTGGAACTTCCGGCAGGTGATCAGTCCCTTTTCGCGTTTGTGGCTGGTATTGGGAGGCAAGGCGACAGTCTGCCACCACGGGCGCCGGTTTGTCCTGCGGCCCGGCCGGATTCATCTGGTGCCGGCCTTCACGATGCACGATTGCTCCTGCGCCAGCCGGTTTGATCATTACCACCTGCATTTTGTCGCACGGATGCCGACGGGAATCGACTTGTTTTCGCTGCTCGACAGCGATTATGACCTGCCGGCGGAGCCGATGCTGAACTTATTTCAGGAATTGGAGAGGATTTATCCGGAGCGGAAATTGCCGTGTTTTGACCCGAACCGGGAAGAATACAGGCGGCTGCCGGCGACCTTGACGCCGGCGGTGACGCCCGAGGAGGCCCTGAAAGGGTTTGCGGCCGGCGGTGCGCTGCGGCTGTTATTGGCGCCCTTCCTGCGCACGGCCCGGAGCCACGAGGGGGTGCATGCGCGGGTGAATCGCCAGTTTTTAGCGGTACAGGAGTTCATTCAGGCGAACATGCGCCGTCAGATTGCGCTGGCGGACCTGGCCCACGTGGCCGACCTGCATCCAACCTACTTTTCCGATCAGTTCAAGCGCATGGTGGGCGTGCGGCCGCTGGATTACCTGCTGCGGCGGCGGATTGAGCGCGCCCAATATTTGCTGTTGACCACCCGGGCGCCCATCAAGGAGGTGGCGGACGCGGTGGGCATACCGGACCCCGCCTATTTCAGCCGGGTGTTCAGCAAATTGTGCCGGGTGGCCCCCACCGCCTACCGCGGATCACACGGCGCCTGAGAGCGGCACCTGTGATTAGTCCAAGTTTTTTACCCTCCAATCCATGCAAATTCACTCACGCTGGTTTGGATTCTTTGAGAGAATGGGACTCTATTCAACACCCATTGTCGGCCATGAAACTATCATCATTTACCGGTTCGCTCCCGAAAGTCGGCCTTCGCCCAACCATTGACGGCCGCCGCGGCGGCGTCCGCGAGTCGCTGGAAAAGCAAACCATGGAAATGGCCCGGGCCGCGGCCAGGCTGATTTCGTCCAACCTGTTTTATCCCAACGGCCAGCCGGTGGAATGTGTGCTTGCGGACACCTGCATTGGCGGGGTGGCGGAGGCGGCGGCTTGCGCGGAAAAATTTGCGGCCCAGGGCGTGGGGCTTTCGCTCACGGTCACGCCGTGCTGGTGCTATGGCAGCGAGACCATGGACATGAATCCGCTGATTCCGAAGGCGGTTTGGGGCTTCAACGGCACGGAGCGGCCCGGCGCGGTTTACCTGGCGGCGGTCTTGGCCGGGCATGCGCAGAAGGGACTGCCGGCCTTTGGCATTTACGGCCGCGAGGTGCGGGATTCCGATGATCAAAGCCTGCCAGCGGACGTGCAGGAGAAGATTCTGCGGTTTGCGCGGGCCGGGTTGGCCGCGGCGTTGATGCGGGGAAAATCCTATTTGAGCATGGGCGGCGTCTCCATGGGCATCGCCGGTTCCATCGTGGACCAGTCGTTCTTTGAGCGGTATTTGGGCATGCGCGTGGAGTCGGTGGATCTGACGGAATTTTTGCGCCGCATCGATCACGGCATGTTTGACCCGGCGGAGTTCAAGAAAGCGCTGGCGTGGACCAAGGCGAATTGCCGGGAAGGCAAGGATTACAATTCGCCCAAGACCACCCGGTCACGCAAACAACTCAATTTGGAATGGGAGAAAAGCGTGAAGATGGCCCTGATCGCGCGCGACCTGATGGTGGGCAATCCGCGGCTGGCCCAGCTGGGCTTTGGCGAGGCGGCGCACGGACATAATGCCATCTGCGGCGGTTTCCAAGGCCAGCGGCAATGGACCGATTACCAGCCCAACGGCGATTTTCTGGAGGCGATTCTCAACAGTTCCTTTGATTGGAACGGGGTGCGCGCTCCGTACGTGCTCGCCACCGAAAACGATTCGTTGAACGGGGTGTCCATGTTATTGAGCTACTTGCTCACCAACACGGCACAGATTTTTGCCGATGTGCGAACTTATTGGAGTCCGGAATCCGTCCAACGGGTCACCGGACACGTGCTGGCCGGGGCGGCTGCGGGCGGCATCGTGCATCTCATCAATTCTGGTGCGGCCACGCTCGACGGCACCGGCGAGCAAACGCGCAACGGCGAACCGGCCATGAAGCCGTTTTGGGAGATCAGCCGGCAAGAGGCGCAGAAATGTCTGGCGGCCACCACGTGGCATCCCAGCATCACCGAATATTTTCCTGGCGGCGGCTGGAGTTCGCGGTTCCTCACCCGGGGCGGCATGCCGGTGACGATGTGCCGATTGAATCTGGTCAAGGGCCTCGGCCCGGTATTGCAAATTGCGGAAGGCGCCACTGTCACGCTCCCCCCCGCGGTGCATACGACGCTCGATCAGCGCACGAACCCCACCTGGCCCACAACTTGGTTTGCTCCGAATGTCGTCGGCCGGGGGGCGTTCCAGGATGTCTATTCCGTGATGAACAACTGGGGCGCCAACCACGGCGCCATCAGTTATGGCCACGTGGGGGCGGATCTGATCACGCTGGCGTCCATGCTCCGCATCCCGGTTTTCATGCACAACGTGGCTGAGGAACGGATTTTCCGTCCGTCCGTCTGGTCGGCCTTTGGCACCGAATGCCGGGAGGGCGCCGATTACCGCGCCTGCGCCAATTTCGGTCCGCTGTACGCTTGAGTCCTGCGGGGTTTCCGGGCGGTCGCGCCGGCGCTGCCGCCCGCACTGTAGTCGTTTTTTTCCGGTCGCCCCCCGTGCCCCGAGAAACCCGCCGGCAGTCGACGCTACTGTGCTCGCGTTGGCGTCAAAAGCATGAACCCCCCAGCCTTCTCACGTCGGCTACCGCGGGTTGATCGGGCTGGGAAGGAATGCTCTTTGCTTCCGTAAATGGCTTCCGCGTCGGTCACTTCCAGGGAGTTTCCTCTTGCCAGTCGGGGGAAATCCGCCAACTTGGCGGGACGGGTGAGAACTTGAGAACATTACACCGATACATCACCGGTCAGGTGCTGGCTGCGCTACTGATGGCGGTGGCCGTGGCCGCGTTCGTCGTTTTGCTGATGAACGTCGTGCGCGACGTGCTGCCCCTGCTGCTGAGCGGGAATGTCCCGTTGTGGCTGGTGGCCAAGGCGATCGGGCTGGAATTGCCCTGGGCCTGCGTGTATGCGCTGCCCATGGGGTTCATCATTGCCACGCTGTTGGTTTTCGGCCGGTTCAGTGCGGATCAGGAATTGATCGCCGCCCGGGCGAGCGGCGTGAGTCTGCTCGCCCTGATCACGCCGGTGCTCGGCTTGAGCCTGCTGTGCTGCGGCCTGAGCGCGTGGTTTAACATGGAGATCGGCCCGCGTTCGCGCGTGGAATTCCTGACTTTGCGGAACGACCTGCTGCATTTGGTCGCCAACGCGCAGTTTCCGGAAGGACAGTTGATTCATAAAAAGGTCGACAACAAATCCTACGAATTTTATTTCGGCAAGATCCACGGCGGCGAATTGGAAGATGTGAACGTCTATCGGATGCTGAACGAAACCAACTGGGACGTACTGTTGCACGCACCGCGGGGCCGGTTGGTGGGCTCGGGGGGAACGAATCAAGTGGTCCTGGAATTGACGGAACCGCGGATGTTGCGTGGTTCGGTGTTTACTTCGATTCAGGATTGCACCGTGAACTTCAGTCTGGATCCGGTTACGAACCACGTGGTGAAGCCCAAGATCAGTGACATGACGTTTGGGCAGTTGCGGACGGAGTTGCAAGAGCTGGAGCGGAACCGTCTGACCAGTGCCAGCGCCACGGCCACCAATGGCTTGGCGGGGCTGGAAGAACTGAAATTAACGGGGAAAACCAATGCGTCCCCCGGGGAAGAGACTTCGCTGTTGCATGAGGCGGACAAGATTCGGAATGAGCAGATCAGCCGCGTGCGCGTGGCGCTGCATGGCCAGATCGCGTTTTCTTTTGCCTGCTTCGGCTTTACGCTGGTGGGCATTCCCCTGGCCATCCGGGTGCAGCGACGGGAAACCAACGTGGGGATCGCGGTGGCGCTGATTCTGGTGGGCTTTTACTATGGCCTCACGATGCTGGGTGGTTCGCTGGCGGCGCGGCCGGAATACCATCCTTACCTGATTTTGTGGTTTCCCAACTTTTTATTCCAAGCGGTGGGCGCGGTCTTGCTTTGGCGGGCCAACCGGGGAATGTGAGACCTGGGACTGGACGCGCGTTCCCGTTCGCACGGATAAGAAAACACGACCCTGATTCCACAAATCGTCACGAAATTCCGGAGACGGAACGTTGCGTGTTTTCCTTCTGCTCGTGCGAATTGGCTGGTCTTCTTTCGCCTCCGACGTCAAGGGCGGCGATGGACCTTGCCCACATCCGCTTGATCCACCGGTTTCACCACCAGTTCATCAATGTTGACGTGCGGCGGACGCGTGGCCATCCAGACCAGGATGTCGGCGAGGTCGGTGGCGACGAGCGGATTCATACCGGCATAGACGGCCTTCGCTTTCTGGGCGTCGCCCTTGAACCGGACGAGGGAAAATTCGGTTTCCGCCAAACCGGGATCGACCGTGCCGACGCGAATGCCGGTGCCCAGCAGTTCCTGCCGGAGGGCGCGGGTGATTTGCCGTTCACCGGCTTTGGCCGCGCAATAGGCGGAGCCGCCGGCGTAGGCGGTGTGGCCGGCCACTGAGCCGAGGTTGAGGATGCTGGCGCCGTCATCGTGCGCCAGCAGCGGGAGCGCGGCGCGGGTCACTCGCAGGAGGCCCAGCACATTCGTCTGTACCATCGTCTCCCAATCAGCGTCCTTGCCGTCGGCCACCGTATCCGAGCCCTGGGCGCCGCCGGCATTGTTGATCAAAACGTGCAATTTATGGGGGGCATGACCGTTCTTGGTGGGGGTGAGGGGGATGCCGTCGATATGCTTTGCGGCCCAGGCCATGAAGGTCTCGACACTCGCCGTAAGCGAAACATCCAGTTCATGAAAAACGGCCTCGCCGGCGCCAGCCTTGCTGGCCTCGGCGGCCACTGCTTCCAATCGATCCATCCGGCGCGCGCCCAGGAGGAGCTTGGCGCCTTCGGCGGCAAAGGCGGTGGCGGCTGCCGCGCCAAAACCACTGGAGGCGCCGGTGATGAGAACCCATTTGTTTTGCAACGAGAATTTCATGGTAAAGCGTTTCTTTTAAGAAACGCAATGTGGCGAATTTCCGCCGCTTGTCGAACAAAAAGCAGGACCGTCACTGATGGCGGATGGAGAGCCGGACCACCGATGGACACCGCTAGTAGACGCGATGATCAATCGTGCTGAGGGGCAAACTCAGCCGGGCCGCGTGAGCCCCTTTTTTTCAGGCGCGAGCGCAGGGTGGCGGGCCGGATGCCCGGCGCAAAGCGACCAGGTGGTGGCGGAGGATTTGATTCCGCTCTACAAGGCGCTGGGCGGCGGGTGGGACGCCCTCTGCCAAAAGTAACTGTTACCCGATCTGGGGCATCGTTGTGCCAAAAGG
>CAYTJG010000277.1:0-8511 GCA_964437865.1 uncultured Bifidobacteriaceae bacterium
CGCCTCAGCGCCCGGGACGGGCGCGCTCCGGTCCGGGGCCGTCCCCGGCCGCTGAGATACGATTCCGGACCAGCCGACACCCGCCAGAAACGCACCACAACGAAAGGCCGGCCCACCGCGCGCTGCTCGATGTGCGAATGACCGGAACCGCGCAGGGCCCGCCTTTTTGCAAGGCCGCCCAAGAATCATCGCGGCAATTTTCCCGCTTAACGCAGGCTTAAGGTTGCTTCGGTTAAATTATCGCCATGAAAATTGAAACGAAACACACGTTTCACCAAGTTATATGAATACCTCGAATTTTACACCGAAAGAACAAGAACATAATAACACGAAAGGCAAAACTATGAAGATCATGAAAACCTCCCTCGCCCTCGCGCTGGCCGCGCTGGGCGCATTAGCGCTCGCCGCCGCGGACGAAAGCCCGACTGACGGTCCGCCGGCCGGCGGTCCCGGTGGCGGCGGACACCGGATGTTCCGGCACCCACCGCTGCCGCTCGTGCTGGCCTTGGACACGAACCACGACGGGGTCATCGACGCCGCGGAAATCGCCAACGCCAGCGCGGCACTGCTCACGCTGGACACGAACGGCGACGGGGTGCTGACCACCAACGAATACCTACCGGCCCTGCCTAAGAATGCCCCGGCCAATGCCCCCCGCCCACCGACGCCCCTCATCGTCAAGGCACTCGATGCCAACGGCGATGGGATCATTGACGCCTCGGAAATTGCCAATGCACCAGCCGCCTTGAAGGCGCTGGATAAAAACGGTGACGGCGTGCTGACCCGCGACGAATACCTGGGCAAGCGTCCCGGTCCGCCCCCGCAGGGCGGCGGCGGAAATGGCGGCATGGATGACAACGATGCCGGCGGGCCGCCTCCGGATGGTGGACCGGATGGTCCGCCGCCCGGCGATAATTGACAAATCAGGTTTCCGTTCCACGGAACGGCCAGGCGGCGGACTGAGAACTGTTCATGGGTGTCAACTCAGTTCGCCGCGCTCCATGTGGGGATTCGGACCTCACCCCGGGACGGGCGAATGGGTGGGCAGGTCGGACCGCTTGGGCAGTTGTTTCATGGCCACCAGCCCAGCCAGAAGGCACAACGCCGCCGCGGCCACATAAGGGGACCGTGGATAAAGCGCATAGGCACTGGTGGCAAACAACGGACCAAAGATTCTCCCCAGGGTGCCGGCACTTTGCGTGACTCCCAGAATGGCTCCCTGCTCTTCCGCCGCGGTAAAAATGGAAATCAACCCCATCGTCGGCGCCCGGTTGAGCCCCGAAGACATGGCCACCAGCGCCAATCCGAGCAAGAGCACGCCCAGCGTGCCGGCATAAGGAATGATCAGCAGGCTGCCGCCGACGGCGATCAGGCTGCCATTGATGAGCAGCGGCTCGCCAAAACGCTTCACCAACCGGCCGATCATGCCGCCCTGCACCAAGGCGGACATCAGACCGCAAAACGCGAACAGGTAGCCAATATGCCGTTCGTCATAGTAGAATCGTTGCGGCTGCAATTCCCCGGGGTAGGCGGCCTCGAGCAGCAGGCGGTTCAACCGCCGGCTGGTGTCGCCGGAAGGATCCGCCGCCAGCAACCGCTGCGTCTCGGTGTTCAGCTTCAGGTTCTGCCACGCGGTGGCATCGTAAAGATCGGGCGCCTTCAGGAGGCGGTTGATTTCAAAATAAAGCACCCGCCGCAGGGTGAGTGTTGTCGCCGCGGGATCCTTGAGCGTTTGCAGCGCTGCTGCCGGCAGCCGCCCACGCACGCGCGCGGAGACCGGATCGGGCGAGGACGCCAGCTGCTGCGCCAGCGCCGCCGGCTGCTTGAAGTCATCGGGATGAAAATCGGGCGAGCCCAGGAGCAACGGCAGCGTGCTTTCGAAACAGGCGAAACAAAAGGTGGCCAGGAAATACAGCACGATGAGAAACCCCACGTGGGGCAGCTTCAAGGCGTGGCTCCATTGTGCCAGCTTGGGACGGGCAGCCGCGGGCAACGCCCCCGGCTGGCGGCTCTCCCCCAGAATGGTGAAGGCGAGCAGAAAATTTGCGGTACAGATGCCCGCCGCCACCCAACCCGGCCCCTGCAACCCCAGGTAACTGGCACTCAGGGCGCCAATGACCGGTCCCACAATAAACCCGATGCCGAACGCCATGCCGATGAAGCCCATCCCGCGCGAGCGCTTTTCCGGCGGCGTCACATCCGCAATATAGGCCGAGGCCACGGAAATATTCGCCCCGCAAATCCCGGCAAAAACCCGCGAGGTGAGCAGCACGGTCAGCGCCGTGGCCGGGGAGAGTCCCGGCCAGGCCGCCAAGGCAAACAAGGAGTAAGAAACCGCCGCGCCCGCCGTGCTCAACAACAGCACCGGCCGCCGGCCGATCCGGTCCGACAGCCGGCCCCACACCGGCGCAAAAAAGAACTGCATCACCGAGAACGAGGCGATAATGGCTCCGATCATCCAACCGCCCGCCCCGAACTTGTCCGCATACCGCGGCAACAACGGCAGCACAATTCCAAACCCGATCAGGTCAATGAAGACCGTGAGAAAGATGACAAGTAAAGATCGCTTGCGACTCATATTTTCAACGCGCCGCCAGTGTACCGACCCCCACTAGAATGAACAGTTATTTTCCAAGGTGGCATTCCTTATTCCAGCTTTTCCCGCCCGCTGTAGCCGGATTCCAGGTCATGCCAGAATTCGATATCGTCCTCGTCCGCCTCCCAGCAGAGGAAAACCTCCTGGCCGGCGAGGATGGCCGGGAAATCGATCAGGCCGCGGGTGACATCCTTGATGAAAATCTCCCGCTGCTGGAACTCCGCGAGAATTTCCTGCATGCCGGTCAGGGCGCGGATCCAGTTGTTCACGGTCTGCCCGCCGGTGTCCTGGCCAGCGGCATTCAAGCCGCCCAGGCGCTGGTCGTACAGGTCCACCTCACCCCGCAACCGGTTCAACTCGGCCAGCCATTGGCGCAATTGCGGCAGCAAAGCCCGAGCCTCGTCCCGCGTGTAATGCTTGGTGAATCGGTTGGGCATAAAAAAAGACCGTTCGCGGGGATAAACAAACACCACCGCGAACGGATGAAATCACATGGCGACGACAGACTATTTCTGCCAGGTGCGCTTCTTGTGACGGTTCAAACGCAGCTTCTTGCGCCGTTTGTGTTTATTAATCTTTGCCTTTCGGCGTTTTTTGAGTGATCCCATAATTGGATGTCATCTTTTATTAACAAAAATCCTTTTCCTTGCCAAATACATTTTAATTAATGTCCGGACGCCGGCGGATGGGGCACGTCCATTTTTCGTGCCAACCCGGGCTGAATTGCGGCCGTGGCGCAGGCTTGAGCCGTCCTGCCGGATCGATCATTTTAGCGGGCGACAAAGCATGAAATATTATTTACCGGTGGCGCTCACGACCTTGCGCCTATTGCTGGGCCCCTGTGCCTTGGGCTGTGCGCTGCTGGGGGCGAATGGGTGGTGGTATCTGCCCATTCTGCTGGCGGGAACCCTGTCGGATATTTTTGACGGCATCCTGGCCCGCCGGTGGGGCGTGGCCACGCCCGGCCTGCGCCGGTATGACAGCACGGCGGACGTGATTTACCATCTGTTCATCGTGGCGGCGGCCTGGATCGCGTGCCGGCCGGTCATCGAGCGGACCTGGCCGTGGATTGCGGCCATTCTCGCCTCCGAAGCGCTCGTCATTGCGGTGGGTTTCGCCCGGTTTGGCCGCTATCCGGCGGCCCATTCGTGGCTGGCCAAACTGTTCGGCTTGTGCCTGCTGGGCGGACTCATCGCCTTGCTGGTGTTCCACGCCGGCGATTGGTCCGTGATCACCTTGGCGATCATCGGCCTGCTCTCCAACGCCGAAACCATCGGCATCCACCTGCTGGCCCAGGAGCCGCCCGTGGATGTGAAGTCCATTTTTGCGGTGAGGCGGGCCGGGAAATAGCGCGCGCCGACGCGGCCAGCCCGCCGCCCCCCCCGGGCGCCAAAACGCCCGGAGCAAAGCAATCCAGGCCCGACTTGGCCGCCGGCAAACCCGGCTTAACCCAGGTGATGCGCCACGCCGGCGATGCCGGTGACGATCTCCTGGCGCGTTTTTAGATCGCGGATGCGCACGTAAGCGTCGTTGTCCAGGCGCGCGGTCCGGGCCACCTTCAGCTCCTGGGCCCGCTTGAACTGCTTGTCCGACTTGGTGGGCGTGAGCGGATATTCCACGGCAAACCCGGCGCCGCGCAAGTCGTGCACGAGCTTCAGCGATTCAGAGCGCAGGGCCTCGTCCTCGATGATCACGTACACATCCATGGGAGAATCGAACTTGGGCAACAAGCCGCGCTCCCGCAGCAATTCCGCCAGCACCACGTCGCCCATGCCGAAGCCGAGGGCGGGCAGATCCACCTTGCCGCCACTGATGAGCTTGACCAGGTTGTTGTAGCGGCCGCCGCCGGCAATGGCGCGAAACTCGCCCTTGCGATCGAACGCCTCGAACACCACCCCGGTGTAATACGCCAGTCCGCGAATGACCTGGTAATCGATCTTCACGAAGTCGCGCAAACCGCGCGCGGCCAGGTTGTCGAGAATGCTCTGCAACTCCACTGTCGGCTTGCCCGACTTGATGAAGTCGTTGACCTGCGCCAGCGAAAAGCCCATCGCGGAGAATTTCTTTTCCGATTCCTCGGGCGGATTGCGCTCCAGCTTGTCCACCGTTTGAAAAAAATCGTATTCGTGGGCGCTGTCCCCGCCGCCCTGCTTGAAGAAATCATGCCAGGCGTTGCGGCTGCTCAGGCGGATGACAAAATCCTCGGCGGTGAGCTTGAAGGCGCGCAGGGTATCAATCAGCAAAGCGATCAGCTCGGCATCGGCGGCCGGATCCGTCTCGCCGATCAGGTCGGCATTGAACTGGAAGTGTTCGCGCAGGCGGCCTTTCTGCTGGCGCTCGTAGCGGAACAACTGGGGGATGGCGAACCACTTGATGGGTTTTTTGTAATTGCGCTCGTGGGCGGCCACCATGCGGGCCAGCGTGGGGGTCATCTCCGGGCGCAACGAAACCGCGCGTTCGCCCTTGTCCGAAAAGTTGTAAAGCTGGCCGACGATTTCGGCGCCGCTCTTGGTGGTAAAGAGCTCCAGCGGTTCGAGCGGCGGGCCGTCGTATTCGCGGAAGCCATAACGTTTCGCGACCGCCCGCCATTGTTCAAAAATGAACTGGCGCGCGTCGGCGCTCCAGACATCATTGTGCGGGAGCGGTTCAGGATAAAAATCTCGAAAACCGGGAAGTCGTTCCATGGGCCAAGGGTAGCCAAGGCGGGCGCCTTAGGAAAGAAAAGACCGCACGGGAAATCGCCCGGCCGTCCTACTTCAGCGCCGCCGCCACCGCTTCCGCCAGTTTCTGCCGAAAATCTGGATTCTCGATCCGGTGGGCTTCGTGGGGATTGGAGAGGAAGCCGGCTTCAATGAGCACACTCGGCCGGCGCTGCCCGCGGAGGACGCCCAAGAAACGGGCCCGGTTGACGCCGCGATCCTCCAGCCCGGTGGCATGCAGCAGCGCGCGTTGCACTTGCTCGGCCAGTTGCACATTTTGCGTATCGAAACTGTTGTTCGGAAAACTCTGAAACTGGAGGTCCGGAAACCCGCGCGTCACCGTGGAGGGCATGCCCACGGGGGTGAGGCAAAACGTGGCCAGGCCCGCGGGCTTGGCATCGGGCGCCGCCGAATTGAAGTGCAGGCTGACAAAGAGGTCCGCATGCCGGCTTTCCGCCACGGTCACGCGATTCGAGAGGGCCAGGTCCACGTCGTTGGTGCGGGTGAGAATGACCTGCCAGCCTTCCTGTTCCAGCAACGGCTGCAACCGCCGCGCCCAATCCAGGGTGAATTCCTTTTCCGGCCGGCGGTCCCCCACCCCGAGTGTGCCGGCGTTGATGCCGCCATGGCCGGGATCGATGACAATGACCCGGTTGGTGCCAAAACTCGGCCCGGATTCGCACAGAAACGGCGCAAAGCTCTTTTGCAAATCCAGCCCGTGAACGTATACCTCACCATCGATGATCTCCGGTGCAAATCCCAGGTGAAGGGTCACGCCGTTCCATGTGGCCTCGCGACTGCCGATCGCCAGCACCATCACGCCCCGGCTGGAGCCCAGCGCATAGGTGACCAGCGGAGACTTCGTGAGCAGGTTCGGCGGCTGAATTTTTTGTTCCAACGCCCACCGCTTCAAGGAGGTCCAGGTATAAACCGGCGGCAGAGGCGGCTTGGCCAGGTTGCTCACGACCAGGTGTTCCAGGTGGTTCGTGCCCGGCATCGTTGGGACTGGAACGAGGTTGTTGCTGACGTTCCCCGGCAGGTTGGTGCGGACTGCCATCGGCAGGTTCGTTCTGGCCGTGATCGGCGGGTTGGTGCCGTTCCCGATCTCCGCATTGGTTTTGATCAAACCGGGCGCATTCGTCTGGAGCAGCGGCAGAATGGCTTGGAGCGCCGCCGAGACATTTGTCTGGGGGGGCGGATTGGCGCCCGACCAATCGGGTGGCAAGGGTGGCTCGGAAGTGGTGCAACCGGTCAGCCAGACCAGCGCCCCAAAAAAAACGACAACGACGACTTTGGACACCCGCCAATTGTGCAAGATGGAATTGCGGACTCAAGCAATTAGCGGCTGGGGGGAGCCGGGCGATTTTGCCTTCCCCTGGATGATTGTTCCCACCATAAACGTCGACCTCAATGTCGAGCGCATAAAAAACTTGGTCATCCATGGCAGAGGTCCTTCCTTTTCAATGGTCGTCAATATTTCCGGGGTGAAGTGTTAAAGGCCGAATTCTCATCGTAAAAAACCCTGTTTTTTGGCCGAATTAGCATCCAAACCCGCTCATCCGCATCGTAAATGGTCATTTCTCTACAGTTCGTGGCCACAGTGCCGTCAGTGCCGTCCTTTCCTTTGCCTTGATCCTGCACAACCGAGTCCCGCCGTCTGGTGTGCCGTGCCGCAAAAGCCAATAGAATCGAGCGGAGCCAGCGCCAGGCACCCTCATGGCCCATCCGGACGGGTTGTCTCATCCAGCGCGCGGACTTGGCAAAACTTTACGACCAGAGAGCGGCAACATTGGCGGCAGATTTCTTACGATGGCCATTTGGCAATTTTTTTCGTGTTGTCCTAATTCGGCAAATTTTTCGCAAACGCTTGATTTTTCGCTTTCCAGTTTCGTCGTAGAACTTCGCCTTACTGCTTTCACCCCACTTTTTACGACGGCACGGAACCAAATCCCCGGGTTTTTACGAGATCAATTATGTAAATCTTACGATGACAAAAAAGTGCGTAACACTTAGACGAGGATTTGGGCATCATTTACTGGGTTGACCCATTTACCGGAAATGTTCTATTATCATTAATTACCGGACCCTTTTACAATATGCTCTGCGACAGCAGCAATGGGGTCCGTTTTATCATGTGCGATTATCCGCAATACACTTATGGCATTGCCATTCAAAGGAACTGTCCCAGCGAAAAGCAATGCCGCTTCTTCCCTCACTTTATTTCTGCGGTCTTTCACAATCTCCAAGAGTACCGGGATAACTTTGGTGGGTTCTTTTGTTAGAGCCCAAACACCAAGTGCGCCAACAAGACGCAATGCAGCATCAATATTTGTTAAATTATTTTCACTGACGGCGAGAAGCTCTTTATCAGTCACTGGTGAATAAGGCTCTCGAACCAATTCTCTATGTTCTTTCGCGATCATTGCAAGCACTTCCTGACACCTTAAATCTGTTTCAAGGCGCAAACGCGCATCAACCACACGCTTATAATGCAGTCGAAAGAACCCAAACAAGCAAACATATAGTTTGATTCGTTGTTGTGCTGTTAAAAGATCCAAATTAGCAACCATGAAATCCCCAACAAACGAACTGTTATCTATCAACCAAGACCCAGCTCCGCCATCGAAATCGATTAGAAAACGAGTGAGCGCTCTCAAACACTGCTCGTTATTTGGTCCAGAGTGTTCTTTCATGTGCTTGAAAATACCATCCACTGAAAAGTTGATTACGCCATAGGCCCGCAGTAGTGACCGGGCGTGCAATGCACGGGCTCCGTTGGTTGCAACCAAATAGGCATTATAATTATCGGTGGTGGCGGGAACGGTAAAGGAGGGACTTTAGGAATGTCTTTCCACACACGCTTCCACCATGGATTCTTTGGGCAACTATCTGGTTTTGGCGGCGGCAATTTCTTCAATTGGTTCAGGCGATCCAACCATTTGTCAATCTCTCGCATAATTTGATTGGCTTTTTCCGAATTTGGCCCAGCCTCATTCCACTGATTCCATAAGTTGTTTAAAATACGCTCAATTTGTTGTTCGTCCAGTGGTATTGGAGGTTCAAAGCCAAAGGGATCAATCTGATCAACCGGGCTATTACCAGAATTAAGATAAAGGTTAACGCCTCCTCCTTCTCCAATCGGGTCCCTATTCACCCACCTTTGCAAATTCGGATCATAAAACCGGTACAGGTAATAATACAGCCCTGAATTTCCAT
>CAYTJG010000278.1:0-8480 GCA_964437865.1 uncultured Bifidobacteriaceae bacterium
TTGCGGCCGTGAGCGGAAATGGGTTCCGATTTCGGTAAGATCGGGAATATGCCTTATTCGCGGGTGATCACGAATTTTCCGGAATCGTTCTGCGTCTCGCTGATTTGGGATTGGCGGAGGACGAGGCTGCCCTGCGCATCGCCGCGAATCCACAAGCCGTGCCGGCCGGCAGTTCCCAGTCCGTAGGCACCGATGTTCACATGGTCCAGATCGACTCCGGAGAAGGTGCCGGTGGATTTCGCGCTGCCCGGCGCCACCAGGCTCAGGCCATCCGACAGGCTGTCGCGGATGTTCACCTCACGAATTTCGATGCCGGCCAGGCTGCGCCGGTCGGCGCATAATTGCAGCGCGGCTCGCCAGGCCCAGTCGTGATCGTACCCGCCGCAGCGGAGCAGGTCGCAGTGGCTCACCACAGTGGTGCCGCTGAAATTGTTGTCGATCTTCAGTCTTTCATCCGCCGTGGGAAAAGTGGAGCTGATCAGGATGCCGCAGCCCGCGGAGATGTCCTCAAAACGGCAATCCTCGATGCGATTGTCGTGGCCGCCATAAATGGCACCGCCGTTGGCCAGGAACGGTAGCTGGCCCGTGCAGTGGCGGAATACGTTGGAACCAGGGCCGGCCGCCTGCTCCACATATCCCTGATCGGTGGGCACGGGCCAGATGGCAAAGCAGTCATCGCCAGTGCCGCGCGTCGTGCAATTCTCCACCACGACCTCGCGGCAGCCCACACAGAGGTTGATGCCGTCAGCCATCGTGTTACGGAATCGGCAGCCCTCCACCACCACCTGATTGCCGTTGTAGAACCACATGCCGGTCTTGGTGTGCTCCACCCATAATCGGCCCAGGTAACAATTCTGGCAGCCGGCCCCGACGATGCCGTCGTTGGGTTCATTGTCATTCCGATAATTTAATCGGCCGACAATGGCAAAATCCGTCAGGCGGATGTCGTGGCCGGCCAGCTTGAACCGGACCCGCTTGTCGGGCTGTGCGTAAAGGTTCGGATCGCCCACAAAGGTGGTGTGCCATAGGCCGGCACCTTGGATCGTGGCGCCGGAGGTGAGGACAATATCGCCCGCCAATTGGTACGTGCCGGCCGGCACCCATACGGTCTTATGTTGGGCCAGGGCCGCCGCGAGACAGCTTCGCAGGGCGGCGGTATCATCGGTTTCGCCGGCGCCGCCGGCGCCGAAATCCTTGACCGAGAGTGAATCAGCGGAGGCTTTCAACGCCGCCGGCGCTTCCTCCAAATCCACAAGATCGAGAATGCAATACGCGCCGTCGGCCGACGCCTTTTGCAACCGCACGAGATCGCCTCGTTGAATGGAAATGCCCGTGACGCGGGCGTCATTGTAGAAATTGCGCGGCTTGCCCGCCACCGGGTCCTTCGTGAATGGATATTGCCCGTAGTTCCAGGAATAATGCGAGGTGAGGGGAATGATTTTGACCAACTTTCCGTTGATGCTCAGACGGATCGTTGAATTGATGCCGCCGCCGGCCGGGGAGTCCGGGAGACTATAACGAATGACAAGGGTGTTGGCGCGGGCCCGGGCGGCAAATTCCACGTATTGGTCCGCCGTGTCCAGTTTGACGCATTGCTGGCCGGAGGATTCGGTTTCCACCCGGAACGGATCGTACTTGGGGCCGAGCACGAGGCCGGTCGTCTTCATGGTCTCGGCTTCGTAAGTGGTCCACGGCACGTCGGCGCCCACCGACGCGCGCGCGGCCCCGGGAGCCAGGAGCAGTACGAGCAGAAAGGCCAGGGGCATCCGCTGGTTCTTTTTCCAGTTTGGGCGGCTTGTTTGCATGGCTGGTATGGGTTGTTTACGACTGATAGGGGAGGGCGACCCGGACTCCCGGGGCGCAGGCGCAGGCGTGGCCGCCAATGACAAATTCGCGGGCGCCGCGATTGGTTGCCTCCGCCACGATGGTCACTTCATGCCGGTGGATGGCAACGGCGAAACGGTCGCCCTGATAACACAGGTTGAACCGCAGCCCGGTCCATTTCGGGTAGAGCCGGGGATTGATGAGCACCCGATCTTCGGTTGCCCGCACGCCGCCAAAACCGAGGATGGCGGTCATCCAGGCGCCACCATTGGCGGCCGGATGCGAACCGCCCATGAAGGTCGTTCCCACCCGGACCTTGTAATCCGCCTCCAAGTCGATCTTGGCGGTCTTGAGAAAATAAGCGTAGGCGGGCTCAAGCTTGCCGATTTCGGTGGCCACGAGCGCATAGGCGCTGGCGCTCAGGCTGGAACCATGCTCGGTTCGCGGTTCGTAATATTCCCAGTTCGCCCGCTTGACTGCTTCCGGATAGCGGTCCTTGAACAGGTTGAGCATCATGATGACGTCCGCCTGCTTGATGACTTTGGTGGGCACCGCCAGGCCCTGGCCGCCGCCCAGATATTCGTTGGGATCCAAACGCCGTGCTTTCAAATCCTGCACGGCGACATCTTGCAGTTTGAAATAGGTGTCAAATTGCTCGATGACGCCGGAGTTTGGGTCCGGCGGCGGAACGTACAGCAATTCGGCCGCTTCGCCAAAGCGCGGCAATTCTTCGGCGATAGCGAGCTTGGCGAGCAGCGCCGCCAACCGGGCGGGGTGCTTCTGCTCCAAGTAGTCGACCACGCGCACTGCGAGTTCAAACGTGGCCTGGGCCACCTGGTTGGTGAAGGCGTTGTTGTTCACCCGCTCGTGGTATTCATCCGGCCCCACGACGTCCAATAGCTCATAGCGCCCTTTGCATTTGTTGAAATAGGCGTACGAATAATAAAACCGGGCGCATTCCAGGATGACTTCCGCTCCGCCCTCCAACAGCAGCGTGTCATCGCCGGTCAGTTTGAAGTATTCCCAGAGGGCGATGGCCACGTCGCCGCTGATGTGCACTTGTTTGTCCCGAAAATACGTCCGCAAATCCCGTTTGGTGATGGGATCGCCGATGTTGAAATAGGTGCAGGCTTCGTCCCCGGTCTCCTGGCTTTCCCAGGCATAGAAGGCACCCTCGAAACCCACGCCCTCGGTCTTCGCCTTGCGGCGCGCGCCGTCGAGGGTCTTGATCCGATAACGCATCAGCTCGCGGGCTTGGGCGGGGCAGGTGTGGATGAAGAAGGGAAACATGAACATCTCCGTGTCCCAAAAGATGGCCCCTTTGTAGACCTGGCCCGAGAGCGCGCGCGCCGGGATGGAATGGGCGCTGCCCGCCACCGGCGCCACCATCAGCAGTTGGAAGATGCTGTAGCGCAGCGCCAGTTGCGCTTCGTCGTCGCCTTCAATGATCACGTCGGCCCGAGCCCAGCGCTCGGCCCATTCGGCGTTGTGGCGTTGCAGGCACACGTCGTAACCCGCAGTCCGGGCGGCGCGCACGCAATTTACGGCCGCCTCGGCCGCGGGTTGGCCGGTGGAATCAAGCTCAGTGAATACGGCAAAATACTTGCAGAAGGCATATGTCCGGCCCGCCTCGGCTTCGAAGGTCAATTCGCGCAAATGCTTGTTTTCGGTTTGGCGGTACGTCGGCGCGCCAAAATCAAGGTCCACCGCCTCGGCCACCGCTACCGCCCGGGATTGCTCGTGAGTCAGGCCGCGAACCAACAAGACGTCGCCCCGGCTTTCACCTTTCACTTGCTCCAAATGCGGTCCGTTCAGGTCCCAAATATCGCAGTCGATGCCCGTTTGGAGCGTGAGGCGGACCGCTTTTTCGCAGGTGAAAGTGTACCGGATGACGCCCAAATGCGGGTCGTGGGTGCTCAAGAACCGGCTGGTGCTCACCGTTAGCGAGTTGTTTTCCCTGTGATAGGTTGTCCGGCGTTCGAATAGGGCGTTCTGGAGGTTCAGCGATTGTTCATGCCGCTCGATTTCAGTCTGGCGCGCGGAAATGGTCCGGTCGTCCACGAGGATTCGGGTGAAGCCGCCATTGGGGGCGTTGACCGGTTCCCGCCAGGCGTCGCCCACGCGATCGTAGAGGCCGGCGAGGGTGATGCCCACCAGTTCGGCCGGCCCGAATTCATCCAGCGTGCCGCGGTAGCCCAGGTAACCATTCGCCACCTGGTAAACATTACCGGTGCGCATGATACTTTCCGGGTCGTTGACGAACTTATTGGTTCTGACCTGCCACAGGTTTTGCATAGGCAATTCTTTCGCTCCGGCCATCCTCCACCGTCATCATCAGAAACCCCGCCAGGATCATCGCCACGCCGCCCAACGCGATCGCGTAGATCGCATGGCCGTCGAAGACAGTGCGCACCAGCAGGCCCAGGATGGCGGAAGCGAGGATTTGGGGGATGACCACGAAGAGGTTGAAGATGCCCATGTACACACCCATCTTGCGGTGCGGCACGGCGCTGCTGAGAATGGCATAGGGCATGGTGAGCAGGCTGGCCCAGGCGATGCCCACGCCCGTCATCGAGATGAGCAAGAGCCCCGGCTGCTTGAACCACATCATGGAAATGAGGCCGAGCCCGCCGATGAACAAGCAAATCACGTGCGTGGCCACCCGGCCAATGCGTCGGGCGCAGACCGGTAGCAAAAAGGCCACCAACGCCGCCACTCCGTTATAAACCGCCATGAGTACGCCCACCCAATTGGCCCCCTCGTTGTAGAGCGCCGATTTCACGTCCGTGCTGCCAAAATGAAAACTGGTCACGGCCGAGGTGGTGTAGATGAACATCGCAAACAGGGCGAACCAGGTGAAGACCGTGACCAGGGCCAGTTGAATCATCGTCTTGGGCATGTTCTGGAGATCGTAGATGATTTCCACCAGGCCGGTGATGCGTCCGCTGGCATAGCGCATGGCCGCCGCCATCTGCAACGCGCCGTAGCCGGCCAGGCCAAAGGAGAGAATGTAAAGTCCCTGGTACCAGCCCAGGCTCCTCACCAGGTAAGTGAGCACCAACCCGAAAACGACCAGCACGCCGCCCTGGGTGTAGTAGCGCGTGGTGTGCAACTCAATGGCGGCGCCTTCCTTGGCGGCGGCAGCTTCCTGGGCATTGAATTCTTCCTGCTCGGCCGGCGAGTATTCGCGGGTCGAGAAAATGGTCCAGAGGACGGCCAGCAGGAAGACCACGCCGCCCACGTAGAAGGACCATTGGACGGACGACGGGATCCGCCCCTCGGGCGCGGTGTTGGAAAGGTGCAGCCAGTTGGTGAAAAGGTATGGCAGGAGTGAGGCGATGATCGAACTGGCCCCGATGAAGAAAGTTTGCACCGCGAATCCCGTGGTGCGCTGTTCGTCCGGCAACATGTCGCCGATGAAGGCGCGAAACGGCTGCATCGTCACGTTGATGGAGCCATCCATCAGCCACAAAGTGCCCGCGGCCACCCACAGCGCCGGCGAATTGGGCATGAGCAACAACGCCAGCGAGGACAGGATGGCGCCCGCCAGAAAGTAGGGTTTGCGTCGGCCCAGCCGGTTCCAGGTCTTGTCACTCATGTGCCCGATGATCGGTTGCACGAGCAGACCGGACACCGGCGCAGCGATCCACAAAATGGGGATGTTATCCACCCGGGCGCCGAGGGTCTCAAAAATCCGGCTCACGTTTGCGTTTTGGAGCGCAAAGCCGAACTGGATGCCCACGTAGCCGAAGCTCATGTTCCACAGTTGCCAGAAGTTCAGGGCGGGTTTTGTCTTCATGTTGGTTAATCGGCCGGCGCGTCGGTGGCAGTTTGGTTGCGCAGGAGTTTCCCGGCCAAGTGGTCGATCTGGTCGAGTGTCACCGCCGAAAGATCACTGACCACGAGGTCCGCGCCAGCGGTCTGCAGAGCCTCTTCATTGCCTTCCCGGGCCACGCCGATCACCAGCGCGAAATGGCCTTTGACCCCCGCCTGAATTCCCGCCACCGCGTCTTCAATCACGATGGCCCGGTGCGGCTGCGCACCGAGATTTTGGCAGGCGGTGGTGAAGATGTCCGGCTCGGGTTTGCCTTTCAAACCCAGGGCCAAGGAAACCGTTCCATCCACGCGGGTGGCAAACAAATCCGCGATGCCGGCCTGCTCCAGGATCTGCACGCAATTGCGGCTGGAGGTGGCAATGCCCACGGCGATGCCCCGGGCCCGCAGTTCGCGAATCAGCCGGAGGGTGGAGTCGTAAACCTGCACGCCGTCCTCCGCCAGCGTACGGTTGAAAAATTCGTTTTTGCGGTTGCCCAGGCCGCAGATCGTCTCCGCTTGGGGCGGGTCGGCCGGACTGCCATACGGGATTTGGATCCCGCGCGATTGCAGGAACACCTGGACGCCCTGATATCGCGGCCGGCCGTCCACGTAAATCAGGTAATCCGCGGCCTGGGTGAATTCCCGAAAAGCCTCATGCTCTCTTTCCGCGCGGCGGTGCAGATACTCGTCGAACATTTTTTTCCAAGCCGCGGCGTGGACGACGGCGGTTTGGGTGACCACGCCATCCATGTCGAAAATTGCCGCGTTAAAATTTGGCCTGGCCGGGTTGGAGGGCATATTCGCGGGTGTGATTCCGTGATTCGGTCGGGACATGGGTGGAAACATCCTCCCAGATTCAGATGAAACATCATGTCGCATGAAGTGGCGACGTTACAGGATCGGCGGCGCGATATAATGTAGGCTTGTGATCGTTCGCCTGTTCCTGCTTCTGCTTGCGACCCTGTCACTGTGTGCTGCCGGGCCGTTTCGCGGCGCGGCGGTGCCGTGGACCACTTACGAGGCGGAGGCCATGGCGGGCACCGGCACGAAGCTCGGTCCCCAATATGAGCCGGGCCGGATCGAGAGCGAGGCCTCCGGCCAGCAATGCGTGGCGCTCACTGCGCCCGGGCAATATCTCGAATTCACGGCCCGCGAGGCGGCCAATGCCATCGTGGTGCGCTATAGCCTGCGCGATGCCGAGCAGGGTGGTGGAATAGATGCCCTGCTCGACCTCTATCAGAACGGTCGGCTGGTCGCCAAACTGCCGCTCACGTCGCGTTACTCGCATCTGTACGGAGCCTATCCCTTTACCAACGATCCCAAGGACGGCCATCCACGGAATTTTTTTGACGAGGCCCGTCTCGCCGGGCTGGCGCTCGCGCGGAACGACGTCCTGCGCCTGCAAATGGAGGCCACCAATACCGCGGATGCGTGCGTCATCGATTTTGCGGATCTGGAAAATGCACCGGCGCCTTTGGCGCGGCCGGCCAATTCACTGGCCGTGACCGACGTGCGCTTTGGCGCGGCCGGCGATGGCCAGGCGGACGACACCGTTCCGGTGCGCCAATGCATCGTCGCCGCCCAAAAGGAAAACAAGATCGTTTGGTTGCCGCCCGGCGTTTTCAAGATCACCGGCGATATTGACTTGCCGCCCGGCGTCATCCTCCAGGGCGCCGGCCTATGGCACACCACGCTGGCGGGGGATCGTGCGTTGTACGGCGATGCCCATCGGCGCGTGCGCCTCAACGGTGGCGGCAGCGACATTCACCTGGCGGATTTCGCCATCCTGGGCCGGTTGGATTATCGGTCGGATACCGAATTGAACGATGGCATTACAGGCTTCTTCGGGCTGAACTCCACCCTCTCGCGCCTCTGGGTGGAGCATACCAAAACCGGCATTTGGGTCGACAATTCGAGCAACCTGGTGGTGGACGGCTGCCGGTTCCGGGACACCATTGCCGATGGCGTCAATTTTTGTGTGGGTATGCGGAACAGCACCATTCGCAACTGCACGGCGCGGGGCACGGGGGATGACGGCTTTGCCATCTGGCCGGCCACGCACGCGCCGCAGGCTTTCCGGCCGGGAGGCAATGTGATCAGCCATTGCACGGCGCAATTCCCCTTCCTGGCCAACGGCGCGGCCATCTATGGGGGCGAAGGCAACCGGATTGAGGCCTGTCGGTTTGTGGACGTGGCGGCCGGATGCGGCGTGCTGATCAGCACCGCGTTTCCCACCTCCGACCCCGCGAAGCAGATCGACAACAACTTCAGCGGCACGACCGTGGTCTGCGATTGCGATCTGGTTCGCTGCGGGGGCTATGACCCGTTTTGGCGGTGGCGCGGCGCCCTGCAATTATGTCTGGACCGGCACGGCATTTCCGGCCTGGACCTGCGCGATCTCAACATCCAGGACAGCCTGGCCGACGGCTTGAGCATCGTGGCGTCCGACAGTGCGCGCGGCCGAGAGCGCCTGACCGGGACGCGTCTGCGCCGGGTGGCCATTGCTGGTGCCGGCACCGGCGTGGCGGGCCACCACGGATTGTCGGTGGCCAGCGACGTCAGCGGCAGCTTGGGCATCGCCGATTCACAGATTGCGGGCGAGGAGAACAGCTCCAGCCTGTTTACGATCGAGCGGGACTGAAGAAACGCGTTTTGCTGGCGGGCGTAAGGACGGAAATCGTACGGTGCACTCAGGTCCGACACGTCCATTGCAAACTGGCGAGGTGGTGTCGTTGGCAAAGCTTAAGGGGGGCGGATTTTACTCACCTCGGCGGTAGGATTGCTACGGCTCGGAGACATGCGGCGAACCCACCAAGGTTTGTCCTTTTGAAAAGTCTTGC
>CAYTJG010000279.1:0-8444 GCA_964437865.1 uncultured Bifidobacteriaceae bacterium
TGCACCAGTTCCGCAACTGGCGCTGGTTCAAGGGGCTGGGCGGCGGCCCGCTCTCCGACCTCGGCGCGCACCAGATCGATATTTTCAATTGGTGGCTGGACATGACGCCGCGCTCCGTGATGGCCAGCGGCGGCCTGGACTACTACAAGAACCATGACTGGTGCGACAACGCCATGGTGATTTACGAGTATCCCCTGGCGGAAGGCGTGGCCCGCGCGTTTTACCAAGTGCAAACCACCACCAGCGCCGGCGGCGGATATTTTGAAATGTTCATGGGCGACGACGGCACCATCAAGATGTCCGAAGACCCGGCCCTGTGCGCCATTTACCGCGAGGCCCGCGCCACGGCGGTGTCCTGGGATGACCTGGTGCAGAAAAATTATGTGCGGGCGAAGGAACTGCCCGCCGAAGACGCCGCCAAGGTGGACGTGCGGGAGACGGCCCAGTTGGCCCAGTACGAAATTCCCGTTTTCTTCAACAAGAAGCCGCATCAGCCGCACTTGGAGAACTTTTTCAACGCCATCCGCGGCACGGCCAAATTGAACTGCCCGGCCGATGAGGCTTTCCGCAGCGAATACGTCATCCACAAGGCCAACGAGGCGATGGACGCCCAGAAGACCCTGGCCATTACGACCGGGGAAACCGAGGTTGCGGCCTGAACCTATTTCGAACCGGTACCAACTTTGAACGTCTGATCTGAATATGAACAAACTTTTCCTGACCTTCACCGCCCTGGCGGTGTTTGCCACCGTAACCGCCTTGGCCGACGACAAAGTGCCGCTGAAGACGGAACTGCCCAAGCCCTTGTTTGTGGGCACCCCGGTGCCCATCAACGTGCCGAATCTCGAGCCCGAGCTCACCGGCAAACGCCCGGATTTCCTGGTGCCCGTGGGCGTCACCAACCTGGCCGCGGGCAAGAAAGTCACCGCCAGCGACTCCGACCCCGTGGTGGGCTCCTTGGATCTGGTGACCGATGGCGACAAGGCTGGCGATGAGGGGTCCTGGGTGGAACTGGCGCCCGGCAAGCAGTGGGTGCAAATCGATCTCGGCAATCCGGCGGAAATCTACGCCATCCTGGTGTGGCATTTTCATTCCCAGAAACGCGTGTATCGCGACGTCGTGGTGCAGGTGTCCGACGATCCCACCTTTGCCAAGGGCGTGACCACCGTGTATGACAATTCATCGGCGGGTACCGACCATCCCTATATCGAGTCCTACCAAGGCAAGCTGATTGATGCCAAGGGCGTCAAAGGCCGTTATGTGCGGCTCTCCAGCAACGGCAACACGACCAACAAGATGAACCATTACATCGAAGTGGAAGTGTGGGGCAAGCCGGCCGCCTGAAGTTGAGCCGATTTGCCGCCGGCGCGCGTTGGGCGGATGGCCGAACCACCGGCTGTCCGCCAAATCAGTTCGGCGATGCCAGGGGATGGAGTTGGTCCACCATGGGGGTAAAGTTCCAACGCAGCCGGTCGGCTGCCCGCAACGATGAATGCTGAAAGCAACGCCCCCACTGCCCCCGGCCTTTCCCCTTCGATTCGCTGGGCGATTTTCATCGCCCTGGCCCTGCTGGCCCTGGCCATCCGCTTGCCGGCGCTGGGCGCCCGGCCAATGCACACGGATGAATCCATCAACGCCTACATCACCGGCCAGTTGCTGGCGGGCGGCACCTATCATTACGACCCCCAGGACCGCCATGGCCCGGCGCTTTTTGTCGTCGCCGAACCGCTGGCCAGGTTGCTGGGCGCCCGGGATTTGGCCGGGTTGACCGAGACTGAATTGCGGCTGACCCCGGTGCTCTTTGGCAGCGTGATGGTGTTGCTGTTTGGCGCCGCCGTGGAGCTGTTCGGTTTTACCGCCTGCCTGGTGGCCGCGCTGCTGTTCACCCTGGCGCCGCTCCCGGTCTATTACAGCCGGTATTTCATCCATGAGACGTTGTTTGTGGCGGCCAACTTCGGACTCATCCTGGCCGGCTGGCGGGCCTGGCAAAAAAACTCCCTGCCCGCGGCGGCGCTCGCCGGCTTCTGCGCCGCGTTGATGCTCGCCGCCAAGGAAACGGCCGGCTTGCATTTCTTTGCGCTGGCACTGGTTTGCCTGGGCGCCTGCTTTCTGCCCCCGCGGGAGAAACTTCCCCGGTTCAAGGTGGTGGCGGTCGCGTTCGCCGTCCTTATTTTCGTGGCCACGCTGTTGTTCACCTGGTTTGGGCAAAACTGGTCGGTCTTTGTGGATTTGGTGCAGGCGGTCCCGCGCTTTGCGGCCCGGGCCGGCGGCGAAGGGCATCAAAAGGCATTCGGTTATTACCTCCATCTGCTGGACCTCACGCTGGTCCTCTACATCGTGGCCGCGGCCGGCCTGTATGCGGCGGCCTACGATGCCGTCAACCGCGCCGGCAAGCCGCCGATTTTGTTGGTGGCCTACGGGGCGTTGATCTTCTTGATCTATTCCGCCATTCCTTACAAGACACCGTGGCTGGCGTTGAATCTGTGGCTGCCGTTTGCGCTGGCGTGTGGCCTGGGCGTGGCGGCCTGTTGGGAGCAGATCACGAACACCGCCGGCCGCTGGGCCGTGGCCATCGCCGGAGCCTTCCTGCTGGTGGTGCTTTCCGGGCAGACCAAAGTGCTGGTCTTCGACCATCCGGCCGATGAACAGAATCCGTTCGCCTACGCACATACGGGGGAAGACTTGCTGGGCCTGCCGGCCCGGCTCGAACAACTGGCCGCCGCTAATCAGCTTTCGTCGCCGCGCATCGACGTGGTGGCCACCGATGCCTGGCCTTTGCCCTGGTATCTGCGCAAGTTTTCCAGCGTCGGCTATTGGCAGCCCGGCCAGGATCCCGCGCCCGCGGATTTTTACATCACGGCCACCGACTTGCCGGCGGCCTTGAGCACGCGACTGAAGGACTACCGTTCAGAGTTCTTCGGCGTCCGCCCGGGCGTGTTGATCACGTTGTGGATCCCGCCTGCTTTCAAGTTGTCACCCTGAGCTTTTCCGGCCATGAACGACATCCATGTCTTCCCTCATCGAGCCATGGCGACGCACTTTCAAGTGCGCATTGCCGGCGAAGACAAGACGTATGCCGGGCAGGCCGCGCAGGCGGTCTTTGCGCTGGTGGACGAACTGGAATCGCAGTTGAGCCGGTTTCGCGTTGGCAGTGAGATCGCCCAAATCGCCCGGCTGGCGCCGGGGGAAAGTCTGCGCGTGAGCGAACCGGTGTTTGCCTGCCTGCAATTGGCCAAGAAAATGGAACAAGCCACGCGCGGCGCCTTTTCAGCCACCGCGGCGGCATTGCGATCGCAACCCGCGCCGCCGCTGTGGAAGCTGGACCACTACACAATGCAGTGCGAGGGCGGCCGGGTGGAGCTGGATTTGGGCGCCATCGGCAAGGGTTTTGCGCTGGATCGCGCCGCGGAGCTGCTGCGCGAATGGAGTTGCCCCGCCTTCCTGCTGGTGGCCGGCGGCAGCAGCGTGCTGGCGGGCGATCCGCCGGCCGGGACGCCGGGCTGGTCTTGCGGGTTGGGTGAGGACGATTCCGCCTGCCGTTATTGGCTCGCCAACGCCTCCCTGAGCGGTTCGGGTCTCGCCGTGAAAGGCCGCCACATTCTCGATCCTCGAACCGGGCAACCCGCCCCGCGGCTGAACCGGACGTGGGCGTTGTGCGACTCCGCGGCCGAATCCGACGCCCTCTCCACCGCCTGCATGGTGCTGGCCGAGCCGGAAATCACCGAAGTCCTGGCCACTGACAAATCCTGGCTGGTCTTTCTCCAGGAAAATGAAAACGCGCGGCCCCTGGGGAACCGCGCGTTGCCAATTCGTATCTGACCGACCGCCGGCGACAACCTATTGCGTGGCGCCGTAGCCGCGCACGAAGCCCACGCATTGGGCCACTTCGGGCTCGTTGGTTGTCCAGTCGTATTCGTATTCGATCGAGATATTGCCCACGAAATGCTGCCGCTTGAGCTCGGCGAGAATCGCGGGCACGTCCGAAACGCCGGTGCCATAGGGCACATCATGGGCGTCCGGGGATTTCTCGTTCAGATCCTTGAGGTGCGAGCTGATGATGCGCCCTTCCAGAATCTTCAAACAATCGACCGGATTCAGCCCCGAGCGCACCCAGTGGCCGGTGTCGGCGCAGGAACCGATGCGGGCGTCGCGATCCTTGACCACGCTCAGGACATAATTGGGATCCCACATCTTGTAGTTGGGGTCATCCGCGCGCTTGGGATGATCATGAAAGCCCACGCGAATATCGAATTCCTTCACCAGTTTTTCGATGACATCGATGGACTCCACCGATTCCGTCGTGATCGCGTAAAGGTCGAGTTTCTTGGCAAACTCAAAAATCTTCCGGGCGTCGGCTTCGTTGTTCGGAATGCCCACCACGCCATAGTTGACCGCGCGGATGCCATCCTTCTTCAAGCGCGCCTGCACCTCGGTGATCATCTCGTCCGTTGCGTTGTGATCCCATTTGAGATCCGGCTTGTCCGCACTGAATTTTTGGCCGGGGAAAAACTCGATGACTTTGCCGCCGACTTCCGCGGTTTTGTCGATGGCTTCCAACACGCTGTAGTGGTTGAAGGTCCAGGCCTGACAGCCGATGGCGAAGCCGCCGGTGCGGCAATCGTCGGGGATGGGGGCGGCAAACGAACTCATACCGGACAGCCAGAGGCTGCCGGCCGCTAGAACGACATAGGCTAGATGTTTTGTCATGATGTGTGGTAATTGAAGTTCAAAGGCGATTGTTGCAGAGCAACCGCCGCTTTTCAAACATAGTTTGGCAAAAACACCGGGCTCAAATTGGCCGGGGCCGGTCATCGGCGCATACGGTCGTTGCGTCCGCCGTGGAGGGGGTCCCGGACAAATGGCCGCACCCGATTCCCCTCGTCCCAACCGCTCCACTTTTTTTAAATATTTCCAGTTTTTTCCGTTATACTCCCGGGCATGAAAAGTTCGCCTGAACTGGAGCAGGACGCGGCCCGCCAGGTGGCCGCGCTGATGGCGGCGGCGGCCCGCACGGCACCCAAGACCCGCGGCGTGGACAATATCCGGGTGGTGGCCGTGACCGACGAGGCCGACCGGCAAACGCTGGTCGGGAAGATGCGTGAAATCGCGGCCAGGGAAAACCGGCCCGGCCTGGCGCGCGACGCCGGCAACATCGAACGCTCCCCGGCGGTCGTGATCATCGGCGTAGCCAGCAACCCGGTCGGCTTGAATTGCGGCTTCTGCGGCAAACCGTCGTGCGACGCGCTGGAGGAAGCCGGCGGCGTATGTAGTTTTAATTCGATCGACTTGGGCATCGCCACCGCCTCGGCGGCGGAGGTGGCCGGCCGGTTCCATTTGGATAACCGGGTGATGTACTCCCTTGGCCGGGCGTCGCTCGACCTCGGCTGGTTGGGTCCCAAGGTCACCCAGGCGCTGGGCATTCCCCTGAGCGTCACCGGCAAGAATCCCTTTTTTGACCGCTAACGCCTATGCCCTTCCAATTGCTTAACCTTGAGGCCGCGGCCGATTATTTGAATCTGACGCCGGCGGACATCGAACAGCGGGTGAAGGATGGCGAAATCCCGTTTGAGAAACGCGGGGACCGCGTGGTCTTCCGCAAAAGCGAGATTGACGCCTGGGCCTCGCAACGGATCCTCGGTTTTTCCAGCCAACGGCTCGCCAGCTATCACGAAAAGTCCACCCGCCACATTCGCAAGTTCCGGCCCAACGAGGCCATTCTGCCCGAAATGCTGGCCGCCGGCGCCATCGCCTCCGCGATGACCTCCAAGACCAAGTCGTCGATTTTGCGTGACCTCGTGGCCCTGGCGGACAAGACGGGGCAGCTCAACGACCCCCAGACGTTGATTGAAAGCCTGCAAGCCCGCGAGGAGCTTTGTTCCACCGCCCTGCCCGGCGGTCTGGCCGTGCCGCATCTTCGTTCGCAGGAGCCGTTTCTCTTTGAAACGTCCTTCATTGTGATCGGCCGGCCAATCCAGGAGATCTTTTTCGGCGCCCCTGACGGCGACCCGACGAACCTGTTCTTTCTGCTCTGCTGCCAGGATGACCGGATCCATCTGCATACCCTGGCCCGACTCTGCCTGATCGCCCAAAAAACCAAGGCGCTGGAACAGCTCATGGCCGCGCCGGATGCCCAAACCATGCGCGACGCCCTGCTCGCCGCCGAACAGGAGATTTTGGCCGGGCCGAAGAAACATTCCACTTGAGCCGCCGGGCAATTGGAAAATGCTGCGCGGCCCGCCGCGCTCTCGGGCCGCGCGTCAAGGTGGAGGAACCATTTGCACTTTGGCCGACTGCGGCTAGATTGCCACGTGGAAGAATTCACCGACATCATTTGTCCTTACTGCGGTCAGACTTGCGAGCTAGTCATTGACACCAGTCTGGCGCAGCAACGGTTCACCACCGACTGCGAGGTTTGCTGCCGGCCGTTTGAAGTGACGGCTTTGTGTGAACCGGCCAAAATTGTCAGCGTGGAAGTGTCCGCCGATTGACCCTGATCCATTCGCCGCCGCGCCATGGACCGCTTCAGGCCACGGGTTCATCGGGCGGCAGCAGCCCCGTGCGCGCGTCGCCCTCCTTGATCACCAGATTGGCCGGCACTTCGATCATGGTCTGGCGTCCGAGAAAGTCCAGCAGTACCGCCACCCGTTCCCGGCTGGGCAGCACCCGGGAAACCACCGCCTGCAACCCCCGCATGGCGCCCGCCCCGATCTCCACCGTATCCCCCGGCCGCACCGTGGCCGCAATGACGTGCATCCCTTCTGCGCCGATGGCCTGTCTCAAGTCCTCGATGATGGCGTCTTCAATGACGGGCCAGCGGGAACCGAAGTGCACCACGCAGCCGACGCCCCGCGCCGCCTGCACTTGGCGCAGCGAATGGTGCCAGTCGAACCGGGCAAACAAATAGCTTGGGAACAGCGCCTCGGTCACCCACGCCAGACCCTGCCGCGTGGGCCGTTGGAACCGGATGCGCGGCAGGAAAACCTCGAGACCATCCACTTTCTTGAGGTGGGCGGCGGCAATGTGCTCGTGCTTGGGCTGCGAGCGAAGGCAAAACCAGCTTCGGCTGGCAGACATGTCAGGCACAGGCATAAATCCGGCGGCCAGCTTACCGGAGCCGCGGCGACTGCCAAAGACATTTAACTCGTCGATCAAACCGGCCCTCGCCCACACGGCCGGCCGCATTTTCGTTCGCCCCTCGCGTGGTTCATTGCTATGCTGGACAACTGAGTCATGTCCGCATCTTCGAACAACGATCACCCGGCGCCGGCGCAATTGCGGGCAGCAATTGAGCTGCTGGAAAAAGCCGTGCAGGACCGCGCCCTGCTGGCGGAGTTGTCCACTGCCGAACACACGCGCCTGATGAAGGCGGCCGGCGAACTCTATTGCCCGGATGTGGACCAGCGCCGCCGGTTGGTGAAAGCCAAGGTGAAGCAGCGCAAGGCGGTGCGGCAACAGCAGGACGATTCCAAGCTCAACGGCACCGGCATTCGCAAGCTGCGGCGGGAGAAGGTCTTCACCACGCCCAATGTTTTTCCGCCGCTCAACTTCGAACAGCACGAGGTGGCGGACGAGCCGGATTTTCACGAGGCCGTGGAGCCGCAGAATTGCTACGTGTGCAAGCAGGATTATGCGCGCATCCACCATTTTTACGACCAGCTTTGCCCGGCGTGCGCGGAATTGAACTGGCGCAAGCGCGGCGAGCTGGCCGACCTGCGGGGGCGGGTGGCGCTGCTGACGGGCGGCCGCGTAAAAATCGGCTATCAGGCCGGCATCAAGCTGCTGCGCTCCGGCGCGCAACTCATCGTCACCACGCGTTTTCCGCGCGACGCAGCCACGCGGTACGCCGCGGAACCGGATTTCAAGGACTGGGGCCAGCGCCTGGAAGTGTTTGGCCTGGACCTGCGCCACACGCCCAGCGTGGAGGCCTTCTGCCGCCATGTGCAGACGAAATATGCGCGGCTGGATTTCATCATCAATAACGCCTGCCAGACCGTGCGGCGGCCGCCGGATTTTTACGCCCACATGATGGCGCGCGAGCAGGGCCCGCTGCAGGACCTGCCCGCGGAGCTCAAGCCGCTGCTCGGCGCTTATGAGGGCTTGCGCGGTTACCATCTGCTGCCCGAGGGCGGCGCCGCCCAACCGGCCGGGACGGTGACTGGCGCGACACCGATTTCGGCCCTCGCCGGTCTCACCCACGCGGCCGCGCTGTCGCAGGTGCCGCTGCTGCCGGAGGAAGTGGCCGCCCAGCAGGCCTTGTTTCCCCAGGGGCGGCTGGATCAGGATTTGCAACAGGTGGATTTGCGGGACCGCAATTCCTGGCGTTTGCTGATGGCGGAGGTGCCCACGGTCGAGTTGTTGGAGGTGCAATTGGTCAATGCCATCGCGCCCTACATCCTCAACGCCCGGCTCAAGCCGCTCATGCTCCGCACGCCGGAGCGCGACAA
>CAYTJG010000280.1:0-8284 GCA_964437865.1 uncultured Bifidobacteriaceae bacterium
CGTGAACGCGAGATGGCGCAGGAACAGCCCCACTCAGGCCGGCGGGCGCTCCCGCAGTCCGCCCAGGGTGATTAGCAACAGCAAACCGATCTGCAAGGCCGGCGAAATGACCGCCGAGAAAAACACCAGCACGGCCACGAGCTTCTGTCCGTCATACCAGAGCTCATGGGCGCCGCCGGCCACCGTCGTGAAGGCCTCGTGACCGGCGGCATTGAGGCCGAGCATGGGCGCCGTGTTCGCCCCGAGGTAAAACGCGACTGCCGCCAGGGTGAGGGCCAGGGTGCGGTTGAGCGAATCCGGCTGGTGCCGCCGCAGTTCCCTGTCGCAGCGCCGGCAGCGCACCGTGGCGCCGGGCGGCACCGCCGGCAGGCGCTGCAGCAAATCACAATCCGGGCAGGCCACCAGTGAGGGGTCCGCCAGGGGCCAATTGCAGTCAGCGTGACGATGAGTTAGTGGCATGTCGTTCCTCGTGGCACTCCCCCCCGCGCCTATGACGCGCCGGCTCCTGGGGACGGTTTTTGTTCAGGGTCCGCGGAGCCGTGGCTACGCGCGGGCGCCATGGTGGGTCTTGGATTCACGACTTTGATTTCCACCTTGGTTAACCGCGCATCAACTTCCTCAAGATTACCACTCCGATGCCGGGGTGTCACGGCCGAGCTTGGTTGAAGGTGGGCTTTTGGTAAGGACGGGGTGGCCTGTTGCAAAATGTTTACGGGCAGGGTTTGATAGGCGCTCCGTCGCCCGGGCCGCCGGCGGTGAAAGCGGCGGGTGCGGCTGCCGATTCCCAACCGCCGCCCAACGCCTTGTAGAGCGCAATGAGATTCTGCATGACGGCTGCCTTCGGTGAACCAGTAGGCGATGAATTGAGGTCTGGACCGCCTTTCCGAGCGCGGGCACTTCGGCGCGGGTGGTGGCCGGGCACGTGGACGCCTGTTGCACATCCAGTTCGCTGGTGAGTCCGTTTTGGAACCGGTCCCGCGTGATATTCAGGACGTCGGTCTGCACCCGGATGTTGGCGTTGGCCAGGGCCAACCGGCGCTGGCTGCCGCGCAGGTCGGCATAATTGCGGGCAACTTCGCCCAGCAACGTCACCAGCGTGCCGCGTCGTTCCAACTCGGCCGCGGCCACTTCGGCCCGGCCGGCTCCGACGGCCCGGCGATTGCCCCCGAACACGTCCATTTCCCAATTGGCGTCGAACCCGGCCTGATAAACATTGTTTTCGAACGGAACATTGGCCGGCAAAGAGCTGGTCGCACATGAAATTCACCGGCGCAGCCGACGTCAGGACAAGCCGCTGGTGCGGTTCAATTGCGCTTCCGTTCCCAAGGAACTTTTCGAAAGCGAATTCTTTGGCCATGTGAAAGGCGCCTTCACCGGTGCCATCCGGGACCGCGCCGGACGCTTCGAGACCGCGGAAGGCGGTGCCTTGTTTTTGGATGAGATTGGCGAAGTACCCATGGACATGCAGGGAAAACTCCTCCGCGTGTTGCAGAAAAAGCGCTACGAACGCGTCGGCGAAGACCACACCCGGCAGGCCAACGTCCGCGTGATCGCCGCCACCAACCGGGACTTGAAGAAGGAAATTGCCGCCGGCCACTTTCGAGAAGACTTATACTATCGACTCAATGTCTTTCCGATTCAGGTCCTCCCCCTGCGCCAACGCCAGGATGACATCCCGCTGCTGGCGAGACACTTTGTCGATTTGTCAGTGAAAGAACTACGTTGTCCCCAGCCGCGGCTGACGCGAGCCGCGCTGCTGCGACTGCAGCATTACGAGTGGCCCGGCAACATCCGCGAATTGCGCAACGTCATCGAACGCGCGGTAATTCTGGCCCGCGGCGGTCCCTTGAGTTTCGATCTGCCGGTAACCCATTCCGCCCCTGTGCCGCCGGCCACCAAACCGCGTCTGGAAGACCGGAGCCGGCCCGCGGTGCTCACGGAAGCCGAAACGCAACCGCGCAGCCGCGAGAATATGCTCGCCGCGCTCGTTCAGACCGGCTGGAAAGTCAGGGGGGGCAGACAGCGCGGCGGAACTTTTGGGTGTGAAGCCCACCACGTTGCTGGCCCGCATGAAAAAGATGGGGCTGAAGCGACCGGCTTGAGACTGAATTGCCGCGCCTCTGCCTCGGCCAGCAACTGGCCGCCCACCCGCCCGGAGCGGGAGTCGGCAGGGGAGGCGCGGAGAATCCTCCGCGCGCCGCGTCGGGCAACGCGGCGTCTGGTGCCAGCGGTTTGGGGCCGTTGACCAACGAGGCCGCTTGCTATAGGATTGGCGCACAATAAATTGCTGCGCACTTTTTATGGGAACCCATGATTCGGATTGCTCAGCGGAATCGCATTAGCAGAACGACGGCTGTCATCTTTTTTCGTGAGCTTGGAAAACCACCTTCTTCCATGGGTTTGATCATGCCCCGACAGTTCGAAACCAGTTGTCTTGGGCGCAAATCCGTAGCGGGTGGACTTATGGGCAGTGCGGTGCAAAAATGGGCGCTTCACTGGGTAATGCTGCCCGTACTCTGTGGCCTGCTCCAAACGCTGGCCTTTGGTCAGTCCGCCGCCGTCGGACCGGCACGAATTCTCACCCAGTATGCCTTGACGGCGACTCAGGATACGCCGGACTTCGATCCCAAGAGTTGGCGGCTGCTCGGCTCCAACGACGGCGGGAAATCCTGGACGCTGTTGGATGTGCGGACCAATCAGTTTTTCATCACCCGTTCGCAGCGCCGGACTTTTCTGGTGCGCAATCGAGTGGGCTTTAACACCTACCGGCTTCAGATCGATGAAATTGACGGAGCTGGCGGACTGGGGAGGGATATGAGTGTGCAACTTGCCGAAGTCGAGTTCCTTGGACCTCTCGTGGGCACCGACAAGGAATCTGACGTGCAGGAAATCATTACCAGTTCACGGGCCCATCCGTTGCTGGGGCCGGCGGAAAACGCCTTTGACCACGATCCCATGACGCGCTGGCGGGACTACGGCTTCGGCACTCCCACGGGCTGCTGGATTCAATGCCAGTACACGTATCATTCCGAACGAGAGATCACCAACATTCACGGGGTGCAAGAGTTTGTTTGCCTCGCCGCCTCCGCTGACGCGCTGGCGGACAAAGGACCGGAGATCCTTTCGAATCTGGCGGCGCACGCGGCCGCTCCACTGCCAGTGGTTACTGGCTATGCCTTAACGAGTGCGAACGACGAACCAAGGCGCGACCCGCAGGCCTGGCGGTTGCTCGGCTCCAATGATGGGGGCGCCACCTGGCAGCAGCTCGATGACCGGTCGGAGGAGATCTTTGACGAGCGCTTTCAGCGGCGGGTATTTGCGCTGACGAATACAGCGGTGTACGCTGCCTACCGACTGGAAATACGCGCGCTCCGCGCGCCCGGGAGCAGGCTGCAGTTGGGCAAACTCGAACCCCTATATTCCCAGAAAACCGCAGCCGATGCGTTTTCCATCGTCGTCTCCGCCAATTCGGACAACCCGCCGATCGAATCTTGCGAAAAGGCATTGGACGGAGATCCCAAGAACAAATGGCTCTCGATTTCCGCCACCGACGTTTCCGAAAGCCAGCCGGGCTGGTTGCAATGGCAGTACGTTCCCCGGGAAGAAGAACTGCCGGTAATCGGACTTCACGCCTTGGAAAAAATCGAAAATCGGCTGCGCTTCACCAGGATGCTGTCTCGGACCAACCAGATGATGCGTTCGATCCATGGCTACGCCCTGGTCTCCGGGGACGACTTTCCCGAGCGTGACCCTCGTGACTGGCGGTTGCTGGGGTCTAAAGATGGCGGTCGCCATTGGGAGGTGCTGGACGTCCGCCAACAAGAAACCTTCGGTGCCCGGAGGCAACGGCGCGTCTTCTCCCTCCCGCGAGAGGTTGCTTACCCGAAGTATCGCCTCCAAATCGATTCAGTGGCCTCCCCGGGCTTGGCCAATTCTGTCCAATTGGCGGAGATCGAACCGCTGGGTCCCTCCGAAAAGTCGGACACGGATGTTTGTGTGGTCGTGGCCGCCCAGGGTGAAAACGGGCCTTTGGAATCGGCCGACCAAGCCTTTGACCGAAAGCCGGAAACCAAGTGGTTGGATTTTGCGGAAGGCCGTAGCAACCGAGCCAGTTGGATCGAGTGGCGGTATGTCAGAAACGTCGGGGTCCCGGTGTTGAACGCTGACGAAATGAGTGCTCATGAGCAGAGCAGAACCGCACAGTTGCGGCTTTCGCTCACCGGGACCGTGGTTTACAGCGACCCCGAAATCAAGGCCATCGGCATTCTGGACCAGACGGGCTTTCAGGTGTTCGAGACCCCAGGTTGCGCCTCGGTTCACGTCGGTGATCGGGCTCACCTGCGGGGAAATCTTTCTTGTCGGCATGGCGTGCCCTTTGTTTCCGATTTGCAATATGTCCGCTTGGGGTCCTTGGCGGCGGCTGGAAACTCCCAAGCCGAAGAACCTGCCAACCCCAACAAAGCTGCTGGGCTGACTGCCGTCGAAGGCGTGGTTACCTCAATTTCCTATGATGATTCTTATTCCACGCTCAGTTTATCGAGGCCAGACCATTATGACGAGCAGATCGTGCGGGTGGTGGGTGCCAGACTGCGGCCGCCCATGTCGCTGTTGAATTGCCGCATCCGGGTTCGGGGAATTTTGGAAGGGTTGTGCGAACTGGAAGGCCGGAGTTTAACCAGTTTGGTCTGGGCGTCCGGTCTGGAGGCGATTTCACTTGCCGTGGAGAATGACCAAGCTTGGACCGCCTGGCGCAATTGTCCCTTGCAGGACCTCACCCGGGAAAACCCCTCCGATTGTGCCATCGTCCGCGTCCACGGAATTGTGACCGGGCATGCGGGCCGCGACCGCCTCCTGCTCGGTAATGGTACGAATCGCCTGGAGGTTCGCTGCCTTGGGGCGGCGAGTTGGCGGGATGGTGCGGATGTTGAAGCGGCGGGATTGTTGATGAATCGCCCCGGGCAGATGGCTCTGTTTTCGGCGTTGGTGCATGCCAACGCCAGTCCAGCGGCGACTACGGAGCCGACGAGGGAGGCTCCCAACAAGGCGGAGTCCGTCGTGGGCATTGGCGCTGTTCGTGAGACGTCACGAACGCAACCGGAACGTGGTTTCCCGTTCCGGATCCAGGGGGTTATTACCTACATCGATTTGGCGTTGGGTGAATTTTACCTGCAAAATGGCGCCGATGGCGTCTGCCTGCAAGGGCAGTTAAATGCCGGGCTGAGTCCATTTCAACATCAGGAGGGCAACTGCGTTGAGATCGAAGGCACCGCCAGCAATGGCCAGCTTCATGCCACCTCCTTTGTCCGCGTGCTGGGCCGGGCGGGAATGCCGGCGCCGGTTCGCCATTCCTGGAACTATCTCATGCTGGGCAATGACGACGGAAGATGGATCGAGCTTGAAGGAATCATCAGTGCCGTTGAGCGGCAGCGGCTCACCTTGACCGTCGGCGGAAAGAACATCGCCGTATGGATCAACGAACTGAATAAAAACGCGCGCGGATCCTTGCTGGGAACCATGGCGAGTGTCGCGGGAGTGTGTTCACCGGTCGTGAACGGTCGCAACCAACGGGTGGGCTTTCGTTTGCTGGTGCCCTCAGGCGAATACGTCCACGTTATCAACGCCGTTCCCGCGAACCCCTTGGAGCAGCCGACCACTCCGATTGGCGAAGTCCTACAGGTGGCCCCCTCCGGTTGGACGCAACCGGCCCAGGTGATCAAAACGAAGGGTGTCGTCACCTATTGCGAACCCAACCTCATCTTCATTCAAGACGCGACCGCCGGGTTGCGGGTCGGTTCGCGCCGCAGCTACGACATTGCGCCCGGCGACTTGGTGGAAGTATCCGGTCGGGCGGAACCGGACGGATTCTCCATTAAATTAATTCAAGCGGTCATTCGCAAAATTGGCCATGGTGAAATGCCCCGGGCGCTGCCCATTAATTTGCGCGAAAGCAAAGCCAGCGGGCAGGAGGAAGCCCTGGATGCCACGCGCGTCCAACTCACCGCCACGGTCCTCGCCCAACACTTCGACGGTCCGGTTCAAACCTTGATCCTGCAACACGAGCAGACCAGGCAGGCGTTCTCCGCCTTCATCCCGGCCGGCGCCGAGCCGCCGGCGGTGATCCTGCCCGGCAGTCGCGTTGAGTTGCAGGGCGTATTCAAGGCCAAGCGCGAGACCGTCGATATCGATCAGGCCATCAGCGCGTTCGAGCTTTATGTGGCGTCGTCGCGCGATGTTCGCATTCTCAACCATCCTTCCTGGTGGACCACCCGGCATACCGTATGGAGTTTGACGGGGTTAGGCGTGGTGCTCTTGGTTTCGCTCTGTTGGGTCTACTTGCTGCGGCATCAGGTCCGCCAACGAACCCTGGAACTGAATCAGCAAATAGAAAAACGTCAATTGCTCGAACACCGGCGCGTCGTGGAACAGGAGCGCATGCGCGTGGCCCAGGATCTGCATGATGAATTGGGCGCCGGGTTGACCGAAGTGGGACTGTTGGGAGATTTGGTGAAAAATCCCCAGGTGCCAGCCACCGAAAAGCAACGTTACTTGGACACACTGACGGATACTTCCCGGTCCCTGGTATCCTCCCTTGATGAAATTGTGTGGGCGGTCAATCCGACCTATGATTCCATTGCTTCATTGGCCAGCTATTGCATTCTGTTTGCGCAGCGTTTCTTGAAACTCGCGAAAATGACCTGCCGTACGCACATTCCCCAGGACATTCCTGAACATCCTCTGGATTCAATCACCCGGCATCACTTGTTTCTGGTGGTCAAGGAGGCGTTGAACAATACTGTCCGTCATTCCGGCGCCACCGAGGTGCAACTCGAGCTCTCCATGACGGATGGCGAGCTCGTGATTGCGGTAATCGATAACGGACGCGGTTTCGAATTGCACCCGGAGGCCCTGCCCGGCAAGGATGGCATCCCGGGCATGCGGCGACGAATGGAGCGTTTGGGGGGAAGTTGCCGGCACCAAAGCCAGCCCGGGAAGGGAACTGAAGTCGAACTCAAGCTTCCTTTGAAGAAACCATTATCATGACATCGATCAAGGTTGGCATCATCGAAGACCATCAAACTACGCGGGAGGCTTTCGAGAGAATTATCAACCTGTCCCCCGATTGCCGGTGCGTCTGCTCGTTCGCGACCGCCGAAGCGGGGCTCCGTGAGCTGCCCGCACATCAGCCGGAGGTGGTATTGATGGATATCCAATTGCCGGGGATTTCCGGCGTGGAGTGCGTGGGAAAGCTGAAGGAACTGCTGCCCAGCGTGCAGATCATAATGGTAACCGTCTATGAGGATCCGGACACCATCTTTCGGGCTCTGCGCGCTGGCGCCTGCGGCTATGTGCTCAAACGGGCGGTTTCCGAAGACATTCTGGAAGCCATTCGCGAAGTTCAACGCGGCGGTGTCCCCATGAGTATGGAAATCGCCCGCAAGGTGATTGCGTATTTCCAAGGCCAGACCATGGCGACCAAAGAGGCGGAGGACCTTTCAAAACGGGAGCGCGAGGTGCTGGACATGGTGGCGCAAGGGTTCTCCAACAAGGAAATTGCCGAAAAGCTTGGCTTTTCCCTGTCGGCCGTCCTCTGGCATCTCAAACACATCTACCAAAAGCTGCATGTTCATTCACGCTCCCAAGCCATCCTGAAGATCCGCCCGCGAATCTGAAGGCTGCCCCGGGCCGGTTCTCCCGCGATTTCAAGGGGACAAAAAAACTACTTGTTTTGGGAGCTATTCAGGTTGGGGCGGAGTTGGTACTTTGACGCCGAGCCACGACAAACAGCTGCTGTGAGCCGCATGAATGGATCATTAGAATGGACGTTGTTTTTATGCTTTTTGCCGGGGTAAAACTATTTTTGTAAATTATCTTCCTTCCTTGCGTCTCCGACTCCCCGAGGGGTGAGTTGTGGCGCGTCGATCGCAGCCGAAACCGAGAGATGGCAGAGGATCTTGCTGGAGGAGGTTAGTCAGCTTAGGCCCATGCTTGTATTTATTGGACTTAAGCGAATTGAACAGCCGAGAATTAACATGTCCCACTTCAATAAGTGTTTGCTTTCGTTTTGCCCGCAGCGTTCCACACACCCAGCAACTAGAAACCTATGAATTCGAGAAACACATGAAATCAAAACTCCTACCAATCCTGATGGCCGGCGCCTGCCTGAATATGGCGCGGGCCGATTTTAACCCGGTCCCGCTGACTTCCAACAGCTATACCTTCGACATCGTAGTCGAAAAGACCGCCCCCCAACCGTTGCCGTACTGCATTACCGCGAGCGTGGGTG
>CAYTJG010000281.1:0-8283 GCA_964437865.1 uncultured Bifidobacteriaceae bacterium
CACTTGACGGGGTATTTGCCCACCGTCGTCTCGCCGCTCAACATGATGGCGTCCGCCTCCTCAAAGACGGCGTTGGAAACATCGGTGACTTCCGCGCGGGTGGGCATGGGCGAATTGATCATGCTCTCCAGCATGTGCGTAGCCACGATCACCGGGCGCCCGACCCGCAGGCACGTCTTGACTATGCGCCGCTGAACAATGGGCAGCTCCTCGAAGGGAATCTCGATGCCCAGATCGCCGCGCGCCACCATGATGCCGTCGGCCTCCTTCACAATGGCCTCCAGATTCCGGATGGCTTCCTGGTCCTCGATCTTGGCAATGACAAACGGATGCGGCTTGCCCTCGGGAAAAAGCTCGCGGAGCTTCAACAAATCCTGTGCTTCACGCACGAAGGAAAGCGCGATGAAGTCCACGCCCAGTTCCAGCCCCAGGTGGACATCGTTGATGTCCTTGGCGGTGAGGGGGGGGAGGCTGACCTTGACGCCGGGAAGATTGATGTGCCGGCGGCTGCCGAGGGTGCCGGCGGTGAGCACCTCGCATTCGACCTTGTTGCCGGACTTGTGGAGCACCTTCATCTCGATGGCGCCGTTGTCGATGAGCACCACGTCGCCGACGCTGATGTCGTTGATAAAGTTCTCGTAGTTGACATCCACGGAATACTCTTCGAGGTCCTTTTCGCCGCGCACCGTCAGGGTGAATTTCTGCCCGGGCTGCAGATCCAGCGGCACGGCAATGTTGCCGGTACGGATCGCCGGTCCCTGGGTGTCCATCATGATGCCCACGAACTCGTGGCGGGCGGCGGCCACGGCCCGAATGTCGCGGACCACCCGGCGCACCCAGTCGTGCGGCGCGTGGGACATGTTCAAACGAAAAACATTCACCCCGGCGGCCACGAGTTTGCCGATCATCTCGGCGGAATCAGTGGCCGGTCCCAGGGTGGAAATAATCTTGGTCCGGCGGAGCGTGCCTCTTTCCATTCTAGAAGGATAGCCAGCGCGCGAACAAAAAAAAGTCTTTTCCTCCGGCCCGCCAAGCCAAAGCCGGCAAAAGGCAAATTCCGGCAAGAAATCGCACTTGCCAAAAGCCATCTTCCTCCGCATATTTCGATCTTACTTTTAAACCAATAAATAAATTTATGGCTGACGCTGCAAATAAATACGCTGAAAACGTGCCCGGTAAGTACTACGTGGACAACCAGTGCATCGATTGCGACCTGTGCCGCGAGACCGCGCCGGACAATTTCAAACGCGACGAAAACGGCGGCTACTCCTTCCTGTACAAGCAACCCGCCTCGCCCGATGAGGAAGCCCGTTGCAAAGAGGCCAAGGAAGCCTGCCCCGTGGAAGCCATCGGCGACAACGGCGAGTAGTCCACCCGACTTCGTTATATCCGTTTTGTGAAAACCCGCGGGCTCAGGCTCGCGGTTTTTTTGTGCCAATTCGGCTCTTTGGACTTGAAAACGGCCTCCCAACCGCCGCAACTTACTCGGCATATGACTACAAGCCGATTGCTGCTGCCGGCGCTGGTGTGCGGCCTGGCGGGCACTTTTTCCCCTGCCGCCCTGATGGCGGCTGAAAGCCCGGTGGAACTGGCCAACCCGATGGTCGGCACCGCCGCCTTGGACCAGCCGGAGTTCATCGGCAACGCGCCGCCGCCCGGCGAGGAAATCTACACCGGGTTCGTCTGGCCCGGACCGGCCCTGCCGCACGGGGACTTTCACCTGAACCCCATCAACAAGGACCTCGAGGGCGCGGCCGACAACCACGGCATCATTTTCCCGTACCTCTGGCAACGCCCCACCATGGTCGGCTTTTCGAGCCGGGTGCCGGACCTCACCATCATGCCGCTGGTGGGCGATTGGACGACCCCGCCGGATCGCAGTTATGCCCCGGCTTATGCCAAGGACTCGGAGAAGGCCTCGCCCGGATATTATTCCGTGTTTTTCCCGGATCATCAGGTCCGGGCGGAGCTGACCACCTCCAAGGAGATTGATTATTACCGGTTTACGTTCCCGGAAACGGAACGCGCGACCGTGTTGCTGGATTTGGGACCGCGGCACGCTGACCTCCAGATCGTCAGTGACCGGACCTTGACCGGCTTGTCGCAAGGGCGGCATTTCGTAGCGGAATTCTCAAAGCCGTTCAAGGCGTTTGGCACCTTCCACCAGGGGCAACCGCAAGTGGATGGCAACCGCGTACGGCGGTACGATACGGTTAATCCGGGCGCGCGATCCGAGAGTGACAGCTACGCCGGCTGCTATTTGAATTTTAACACTCACGCCGGCGAACAGGTGATCGTGCGCATCGCCACCGGACGGGACGAGAAAAGCGCGCAACAACGGCTGGATATGGCCAATCCCGCCCTGGGCTTCGATGGCGTCAAGCAGCAAACCGAGGAAATCTGGAGCCATAAGTTGGATCTCATCGAGGTGGAGGGCGGCACGGAGCACGAGCGCCAGTTGTTTTACTCGACGCTGTACCATTCGTTTGCCAGCCCGCGCCTGGTGGCCCCGGCCGGTGATGAGTTCCGCGGTACCGACGGCAACCGCCATGAGGCGGACTACGACCGCTATTCGCCGGTGCCGTTTTGGGACACGGGGCGCGATCAAATTGTGCTGCTCATGCTGTTGGAACCGGACGTGGTCACCAATATCATGCGCTCGCACCTGGAAATGGCGCGGGAATCCGGCTGGATGCATACGGATTTCCACGGCGACAACGCGGTCTTCCTGTATCTGGGCGCTTGGGAACGCGGCATCCCGTTCGATTGGGCGTCCGTCTATCCGCTCTTGCGCGCCAACGCCACCAATCCGAAGGGCCCGCGCGGCTACCTGAGTGAATACCAGGAAAAGGGATGGATCCATGACACCGTGGTGCCGTTCCCGAGCCCGCCCTATGCGGATGGCAGCGCCGGCGTGGCCACCACCCTGGAATATAGCTGGGACGATTACGCCCTGGCGCTCATGGCCAAGAAACTGGGCCACGACGACGATTACCGGATGTTCCTGGGGCGCGCGTACAATTATACCAACATGTTCGACAGCTCCATCGGCTTCATGCGGGGACGCAACGCCGACGGCTCCTGGATTTCCCCGTTTGATCCGCAGGAGCCCTATTACAATTTCATGATGAAGGAGGCCAGCGGCTGGCAAAACCTATGGATCGTGCCGCATGACGTGGCCGGTCTCATCCGCCTGCTCGGCGGGCGGGAAAAATTCTGTGCCAAGCTGGATGAGTTTTTCTCCCTGCCGTATCACCCCACCGGCATCGCCCGCGACGTCACCGGCATGATCGGGCAGTATTGTCAGGGCAACCAACCCGACCGAGCCACGCCGTTTTTCTACGACTACGCGGGCCAGCCCTGGAAAACGCAGGCCATCGTCCGTCGGATCCTGGCCGACCTCTACGGCAGCGATCGCTCGGGGCTGGCGTATCCGGGCATGGATGATCAGGGTTCCACCTCTTCGTGGTATGTGATGGCCGCGCTCGGCTTCTTCGCGCCAAACCCCGCTCAACCAGAATATGCCATTGCCAGCCCGCTGTTTGATCGCGCCACCATCCATCTGGCCAACGGCAAGGTCTTTGTGATCACGGCGAAAAACAATTCGCCGACGAACCTCTACATTCAATCCGCCACGCTGAACGGCGTGCCGCTGAACAAGCCCTGGTTCAGCCACGCAGACATCGCGAACGGCGGCACCTTGGAATTCGTGATGGGAGCGGAGCCGAACCAGAACTGGGGTACCGCCCCGGACGCGGCACCGCCCTCCCTGACCCGGTAAGGCATCTCCGTGCCCGGTCCGCGGCCGTCTCGGCCGCTGAGACGTGCGGACGTTGCGGCCGCGGGAAATGTGAGCAAAGCGTGCTAAAACGGCCACTCGTCTCCCAAAAGCGCCCATAAAATGGGGGCGGCGGCCCGGTGGTACATCTATCTGTGCCACGGGTTGGCATTCATACCAGCGCGGGTGGGGCGCGTCTCTCCGAGCGCGCCGCGAACGTAGCGTGACGCTTCGCAGACCTCGGCGACCACGAGCGAAGGGCGGCGTTGCTGACGCGGAGCGGGCAGAGCGTGATTTCAGGGCGGCGCTTTGGGCGAGCTTGCGCGCGTTGGTTGGCAGGCGCGCTCGGGGGCCGAACGTCGGCTTCGCACGCTCCCTGCCCAAAAACAACCGCTACGCGGTTGAACAAAGAAGAATTTTGTCTCTCATTCGGCCCCCCCAAACCCGCCACAGCCGCCTTGCTTCGGCTAGGCCGGCAGCGTAAGCTGGCGCCCAACTTTATGAGCAATGTGCCTTCCGATCGCAAATACGCCAAATCGCACGAATGGGTCCAGGTCACCGGCGACACCGGGGTGGTGGGAATCACCGACCACGCCCAACAGGAGTTGACGGATATCGTATTCGTGGAATTGCCCGCCGTGGGCCGCCAGGTCAAGGCCGGCGAAGCCTGCGCCGTGGTGGAATCCGTCAAGACTGCCAGCGACATCTACTCGCCCGTGAGCGGCGAAATCGTGGCGACCAATGCGGCCGTGGTGGACAACCCGGCGCTGGTTAACACCGATGCTCAGGCCGGCGGCTGGCTCTACAAGATCAAGCTGGGCAACCCGGCCGAACTCCAGGCGCTGCTCTCGCCCGCGGATTATCAAAAGCAGATTGGCGGTTGAAGCGCCCGAGGCTGGCGCGGACCGGGAAGCTGAAGCTGGTGGGAAATAGAGAGCCCGCCCTCACCCCGGCCCTCTCCCCCGGGGAGAGGGAGACGTAGTTCCCGCTGCGGGCGAAGGTGAACGCTTTGGGTTGCCGCTGGCAATCCGGTGGTGACGATGCCCGGCGGCGTTTTCCGTTTTGCGGGACGCGCCACTTGCGGTAAATTACCCGAGCGAGGCGGTTGCCCAAGCGCATTTCCCAGCCGTTTTACCATATGAATATCCGGCTATTTATCAAACCGTATTGTCCCTGGTGCGATCGTGCCCAGCAATGGCTGGACGAGCGCGGCCTCCGGCATGAAACGCTGGATGTCATCACGGATCGCGCGGCCATGAACGAGATGGTGACGCTGAGCGGCCAGACGTTGGCGCCGGTGATTGAGGTGGACGGCAAAATCCTGGCAGATTTCGGACCCGAGGAATTGGCCAAGTTTTGGGAGACATTGAAAACGCAATAACCGCAACCCGGTTGGAGTTGAGAATTTGTGAATACGACCGTTGAATCGAAACCGCGTCCGCGTTTGCCGGAGTGGCTGCGCCTGAAGCTGCCCACCACCGACACCTTTGCGCACACGCGTTCGTTGCTGGACGAACTGAAGCTGCACACCGTGTGCGAGAGCGCGAAGTGCCCGAACCACTGGGAATGCTGGGACAAGGGCACCGCCACGTTCATGATTGCCGGCGACCGCTGCACGCGGGCCTGCGGCTTTTGCGCGGTGAGCACCGCCAAGCCCCTGCCCCTCGAGGCCGACGAACCACTGCGGGTGGCGGAAGCCGCGCGGCGCATGCGCTTGAAGCACGTCGTCATCACCGCCGTGGCGCGCGATGACGTCCAGGACGGCGGCGCGGATCATTTCCGGCAGACCATCGAGGCCGTGCGCCGGCTGAACCCGAGGACCGTCATTGAGGTGCTGGTGCCGGATTTCCAGGACCGCGACGACGCCATTGACGCCGTGCTGGCGGCCCAGCCGCACATCTTCAACCACAACCTCGAGACCGTGCGCCGGCTGACGCCGTCCGTGCGGCACCGGGCCACCTACGACCGCTCCCTGAGCGTGCTCAAAAAGGTGAAGGTCAGGTCAGGCGGACGCCTTCACACCAAATCCGGGATGATGCTCGGGCTGGGCGAGACGGAAAACGAAATCGTGGTGGCCCTGGAGGATCTGCGCGCCGCCGGCTGCGACATTCTCACGCTCGGACAATACTTGCAGCCCACCTTGAAGCATCTGCCCGTGGTGGAATTCATTGCGCCCGAACAGTTTGATGCGCTCGCCCGCGTGGCCCGCTCCATGGGGTTCATCCATGTGTCCGCCGGCCCGCTGGTGCGCAGTTCCTACCACGCGGACGAATTCAACGCGGCCTCGGCCCACTGCTGAAGGCCGCGCCACTCATTGCTGCGTCCGCAGCCGGTGCCACAGGAAACCAGCGACGACAAAGAGGACCGCGGCAATGAAAAAGAAGAACACGGCGATGACCACGTTCAGCAAGCGGGCGCGGGCGGCCACCCGGGCCGTCTGCTGCTGCTCGGACTCCATGAGGCTGGGCATCTGTTTTTGCAGCACCGCGTTGATGGCCACCTCGTCTTTCAATTCAAGCGTTAGCCAGCGGCCCGTCAGGTCCTTCCATTCTTCCGGGAGTCGGGCGAGCGTTTCGGCGTTGGCCGGCTGAAAGCCCCAATGTGTCCAGAACGGCGACGTTTCCTGGGTCCACAGGCGGAAGACGCCCAAATTGGCGGCGAGCTTCTGGATACGTTCCCAGAACAGCTTCCGGGCGTCATCCGCCACGGCGAAATCCAGGTAATCCTCCGAATGCAGCCGCGCGTGCTGGCGGACCACTTGCACCCCGAGCGCGCCGGCGACTTCGCCCCCCGACTCGACCACATGAAACTCGGTGAGGCGGCTTTCCAGTTCGTCGGCGGGCAATTGCGATTGGGACCAAAGCGACCGGAGGACGGGCAGATCATCCACGGTGGCGCGGCGGACGTTCAGGGCCGGGGAGGGCATACCCATGATTTATAACCAAGCCGGCGCCCGCCTGGCAACCACGGAAACAATTGCTTTTTCCGGGGCTTCTGCCAACTTGCGCAGCAAAGAGAACGCCTATGATCCGCACCAAGCAACTACAGGAGGCCCTGGAATGGCGCTATGCCACCAAGGTCTTTGACCCCAGCAAAAAAATTCCCGCCGATGTCTGGGCCGTCCTCGAACAGGCGCTTGTCCTCACCCCCTCCAGCTACGGCCTGCAACCCTACCAATTCCTGATCGTGCAGGACCCGGCCAAACGCGCCGCCCTGCTCCCGCATTCGTGGAAACAAAAGCAAGTGGTGGATTGCTCCCATTTCGTCGTCTTCACCGCCCGCACCGAAATGAAGGACGCCGACATCACCCGGCTGATCGAACGCATCCAGTCGGTCCGCGGCGTGCCCGTCGCGGCATTAAAACCCTTTCACGACCTGATGGTGAGCGACATCGTCAACGGCCCGCGGGGCAAGGTCGCTCATGAATGGGCTGCCCGGCAATGCTACATCGCCTTGGGCAGCCTGATGACCTCCGCCGCCCTGCTGGGCGTGGATGCGTGTCCGATGGAAGGCTTGGAGCCACAGGAATACGACAAGATTTTGAAGCTGGACGGCACCGGGTACGCCACCGTGGTGGCTTGCGCCCTGGGCTACCGCGGGGCGGGCGACAAGTACGCCAGCCTGATCAAGGTGCGCTACCCGACCCAGGAATTGGTGCGCGTGGTTTGACCGAGCAGACGGCCGTGACGAGTTGCTCCTCACGAGGCATCACTTGCTGACTTTTTAAAAACGAAACGTCTCAAAATACTGCTCAATAATCGGCACGGGATGTGTGTAATATGGCTTGTCCTTGTCGGCGTTGCGCATATCGAAAATCAGAATAAATCCATTCCCATCTCGCTCGCAAAACAAACAATGCGAATCGTCCGGGCTGTCCAGCCAACAGGACTCACAATCGAATACCCTGCGGCGAACTCGATACGATTGGTCTCTGACGGTGAAGCCTGTGGTAAATATCGCTCGTATGGACTTTGGACTTCCGATTTTGTCTGCGCGTGCGCAAATCCGGCCGCAACCAGCATGAAAATGAGCACGAGATAATTCATTATGCTAACAAAGTGTCGAGTATTGGAGCGGTCGAATATGGTGATTTCAGGCTATTCAGGCCGTCACCAGTTCTTTAACTTCTTGTTCCAATTTTCCACCGAGCCGCTCTCTCACAACCTCAAGATCATAATGTGATTGCAGGTTCAACCAGAACTGGGCCGACATCTTGAAATAACGCCCCAGACGCAAGGCCGTGTCCGCCGTGATGGCGCGCTCGCCTTTCACGATTTCATTGACGCGCCGAGCCGGCACGTGGATGTCTTTGGCCAGCCGATATTGGCTCAGGCCCATCGGCTTCAGAAATTCTTCCGCCAGGATTTCTCCCGGCGTGATGTTGGCCAGCAATTTACTTTTCATAATCGCCTAATGGTAATCCACAATTTCCACGTCATGCGCGCCCGCTTCCCAGCGGAAACAAATCCGCCACTGGTCGTTGATGCGGATACTGTATTGTCCGG
>CAYTJG010000282.1:0-8278 GCA_964437865.1 uncultured Bifidobacteriaceae bacterium
TTCACCCTTGAGCTCGACATTATGGAGAGCCTTGTTCCATTCAGCAACCGCTGAGGCGTGCACGGCTTCAAAGTCGAACGCGGGAATCTCTGAATCGACGTTGCGCCGCGCCTGCGCGGCGCTGACGAAAGAGATGCCGATCTTCATGAGTACTGGCGCGTTGGCTGCGTTTGCAAAAGTCAGCCACGCATCCGTCTTCTGTGTTGCTTTACCCTGCACAGAAGCCCGGTTAGGTTGGGGGACTCCATCGAGCGATATTCCCGAAGATACGGCGGGAGTATCTGTTTACGCATAGAAATACACAGTGTAAGAATTGGGCTGCTCGTTCCACCCTCCAGTAACACTGCTTGAACCTTCAACTTCGGAAGGAGATAAGATATGAATCTGGGAACTTACTAACGATTGCGATTCTCCGAATCGCTTGAATGATTGCAGGCAGTGACTTACATCGAAAAGTAAATTGGCTTTGGCGCCTTCAGGGTAGCGAAAGCGGTAGATTGCTGAATGGCGCGCGGCGGTAATTTCGACACCGATGCCGAATCGGGTAAGCTTGACCGAATACAAGCCGGTTGAGGCTTTTTCGTCAGCGCGGGGTGAATCGGAGTAAGTAAGTGACGGATTGCCTGTGGTGGGCTGGACAAGTATGTTGCCATACTTTGCGCCTCCGCCGGTTCCGCTAACGTGAGTTTGACTGAAGCCGAGAATATTGCCGTCGGCACTCCAACCGGCGCCGCCACCACCACCGGTGTTGGCTGTCCCGTTGCCGCCTGCGATTGCATTGCCGGTTGCCCCGTTGCCGCCGCCGCCCTGGCCGCCCAACCCGGTGCCACCACCGCCGGCATTGATACCCCCGCCGCCACCGGCATAATAGGTGTTCACACCGCTAATCGCATATGGCAACCCATCGCCACCAGCCGAGTCTGTCGGTCCCACTCCCGCCCCGCCGCCGCCGCCATACAAGTTCAAAGAGTAAGCGGGGCCAAAACCAGCATTGCCATAGCCGCCACTGGAACTGGAGGGCTGCAAAGCGGCACCAGCGCCCGCATCACTGTGGCCACCGCCGCCAGAACCTCCAGCTTGCCCGCCCGGGGAATTATCATCCCAGCCGCCACCGCCGCCACCGCCGCCCAGGGCGGTCAGGAGAATGTCGAAAGTCGAATTGTTACCGTTGGCACCGGTACTTCCAGGGCTGCCGCCAGTCGCGGTACTGCCGGCCCCGCCGGCGCCGATCGTCGCCACATAGGATCCCGCATCCAGCGAGAGATTCGAGTACACCAAGCCCCCCGCACCGCCGCCGCAACCCCAATATCCCCCGGCTCCGCCCCCGCCGGCCACGACCAGCACATTGGCGCTGACCGCGGACGGAAGGGTCAGCGTGCCGTTAGCCGCAAACGTATGCACCACATACCCGCCAACATACGGTGGTGTGCTGACGGGATTGAGCCCGTTTGGATCCGTAAAAGTGACCGTTCCGCCCCGGCCCGTATTATCGGCCCAGGCGAAACCGGTGGAGCTCAGTAGCGCCAAGCCAGCCAGGCTCGCTGCGATTTTCCCAGTGAGGTGTTGCAGTGTTTTCATATTGTTTTTCGGGAGTTGCGTGTTCGAGATTTTGCTCTGTGGTTTCGCGTTGAAGGCCGGCCGGCTTTATGTGGGCGGTTGCTCAATGATCAGTTTCTGTTGGGCTTGGCAGACAAACGCATTGGCCGCTGGGCTTGATTCCAGCGGGATTTTGCGCTTCTTTGTTGGTTCCATTTACAATAAACAAAATCATCCGATTGCATATCCCCCGAATATGGTTGAAGCCACATCACCGAAACCGGTTGGGGTGTCCCTGGCGGGGAGAAGGCCGGTGGTTTCCGTGTTCAGGGCAGGGCGGCCCGCAGACGGGCGAAGAGCTTGTTATCAGTCGTGTTGGGGATCACGGCGGTCACGTGGAGCAGACTGGTTCCGGCGATGGCGAAGATAACCCCATTGACCGTTCCGTTGCTGCTAGGCACCGCCGCGGCAGTCCAAGTGCTGAGATCGTGGCTGTATTCTACTTCCAAGGTCGCGGTTCCCCAAGCAGCCGGCGGCAAGCAGTCGAACGTCAAGGTCAGCGTGTTGCCGGCATTGACCGTGGAGACGGGCATGAGAGCCTGTCCGTCAGCAAGCGGATTTTTGCCGCCGAGGAGCCACACCAGACCGTTGGCCACGCCGTCCTGATTGGGGTCGTCGGCGAAACCGGTTTGGCCGGCTGCCACACCGGGAAAACCGGCGATCCAAAGGGTGTAGGGCGAAGCGGGCGTCCAGGTGACATTACTGAGGTTGTCCAGCCAGGGATCCCCGCTCACCGCGCTGAATTCCAGATGGAGATCGCCCGAGTTTGTAACGATCTGGGTCAGCGTGAAACTTTGCCAGGAATTCTCCGCCAGGGCGGTGGTGTCTACTTGCATTCCATAAGGAGTGGAGCCGACCAGAAATGCGGCACTAAAAACACCGCCGTCAGCCGTTGACGAACCGTCCCGGCCCCGCCCGCCGTAGAAGGTCATCGCCAGGGTGTCGCCGACATTTACATTGGTCTGCAAGTCCTGGCGGATGACGCCGGTATTGCCGTTGAGTAGTGCATACCAGACACCCCCGCCAGGACTGATCGTGGTAAAATGCTCACCCGGTATGGTGTTTAAATTGTTTTCCTGGTACGAATTGTCGTCGGCCGGATTCCAGCCGGCGGCGATGTGTGCCCAACCAGCCGAACCGGATGCTCCGCCGGGCGTTTCAAAACTACCATTGGCCACGGGGATGTTTATGGCCGGCGCAACCGTGAAGGTGTGGGTCAAGGAGGTGGAGGTGTTGGCGCTGGGCGAAGCGCTGTCGACCACGGTCGCGCGGAGGTGATACGCACCCGAAGCCAGTTTGCCCAATGCCACCGTATAGGGGGCGGCCGCCGCCACCCCGGCCACCGCGGTCGGGCTGCCCACGGCGTTCGTATAATACGTCACGGTGTATGGCCCTGTGCCGTTGGCGATCGCGGCCGCAGCGGTGATTGCGGCGCCGGTCAGGAATGCTTGACCGTCTCCCGGGTTGGTCAACGTCACGGACAGGCGGGGAGCAGTCGCCGCCGCGACCTTGCTGAGGTTGATGTTGTCCAACCAGGGATCGCCGCTCACCGCGCTGAATTGCAGGCTGAGATCGCCCGCGTTGGTAATGGTCTCGGTCAGGGTGTAACTCTGCCAGGAGTCGTTTGCCAATACGGTGGTGTTGACGGGCAGGCTGTAAGGAGTGGAGCCGACCAGGAAGGCGGCCGTAAAAACACCCCCGTCAGCCGTTGAGGAATTGGCCTGGCCGCGCCCGCCATAGAAGGTCAGCGCCAGGGTGTCGCCCACATTCACGTTGGTCTGCAAGTCCTGGGTGAGCGAAACGGTGTTGCCATTAAGCAGTGCATACCAAACACCGCCACCGGGACTGGTGCCGGTAAAATGAGCGGAGCCGGTTGGCGTCAGACTATTTTGCTGATACGGACTGGTTCCGAGCACGACCCAAGGGGCTCCGATTTGTGCCCAGCCGCCGCCCACACCGCCGGCCTTTGGCGTTTCGAAACTGGGGTTGCCGACGGTTAGTGGCCCGGTAGTCGCGGTCGCCACGGTAAAAGACCAGGTGTAGAGGTTGGTTGTTCCCGCCGTCAGGTTGGTCACCGCCAGCATCCAGTAATAGGTTGTTCCCGGCGGCAGCGGTCCCGGCAACGCGGCCCACTGGTTGGTGTTGCCGCCCGCCGGCGTGAGGCAGACCAAGTTGCCATACGGCTGGTTTGGGTCGTAATCCGCTGCGCTGCCGAAATAAACCCCGTAGAGGTTTGACGACGTATTTTTCCCCGACCAGGCAACCTGGGGCAGCGGCAGGGTGGCCGTAGCGCCATTCGCCGGAAACGGGAAGATCGTGGCGGGGTTCTGTTTGACCAGCAGAACCCAATCCTCACTGTCCGGTTTGGCCGGAGCGGTCCATTGGCCGGCCGTGGGTATGACCCCGCCGAGGTCGGTGTAGATGCCGGTGCGTGGATTGAACCAGGCCGCGTCATAGGGAATTCCCGGCGCCATTCCGTTCAGCGTGCCTGTGCTGTTGCCTGAGCCAAAGAAATACGCCACATAGGTGAGGTTGCTTGCGGACGACAGCAACGAGTCATCCGGGTCGGCAAAATCGCTCCACGCCGGGTCATTAAAGCGGGGCGTGAGTCGCCACCAGTCCAGGGCGGTGTAGAAATTCTTCAGATACGTCAACTGCCCGGCGCCTGGCAGATTCGCGCCGTCGTACCATTTGAGATAAGAGCCCGGCATGTAGTAGGCGGTGCCCCAGTCACTGGTGGCATAATCATAAAGATCGTTCCAGACGCCGTTGGCGCCATAACCATAGCCGCACATGCCCCATTGAAACGCCTTGTAGCCGTCGTTGCGTGCGCCGTCGGTGGGGGTCCAAAAGTCTTCATAGGGCGTCTCATAGAGCACGATGGGCTTGGTCGGCAGATTCGTCCAAAAACTCTCCACGAACGGGAGGATGGTGCCATCGATCTCGCCTTGCAACTGCATTGGCCACCACTGGTGATAAGGCTTGCGGCCCCACCACGAATCCGCCGGGCTGTTGATGCCATTGCCATTGGATTGCATATGGACGCCGAGGGGCTGCGCATAGGCATCGTTGGTGATAAGTGCCTGCGCGCCGGCATACCAAAGCGCGATGGTGCTCGTGTTATAAAGTCCATACACGTTCGGGTCGAGTTCCTGGGCGGTCGTCCAAAGCACCGGATAGGCCCCGTAACGTGCGACCCAATACCGCCCGAGCCTGGCCATGTAGTTGGTGGTGAAGACGCCCGGGAAGGTGGCCGGATCCGCCGTCCACGTGATGAAGCCGTTGGCGTGAACCAATCCGTTGCTGGCAAGGTAGGCGAACTTCTGATCGATATTCCAGAAGCCGGGAAGATCCGCCGCGCTAAAGCCATTCGTTAAAACGGCGTAGGGCTCTTCGTCGGCGTTCGTATGGATGCCCCCCTGAGGAATGTGGATGGCTTCCGATTGAAAGACCGTAAATCCCTGGGCCACCCGTTTGTCCACGATGTATTGGAACTCTGATGCCACTCCGGGGACGTTGGAGGTTTCGAATCGTTCGTGAATATAGAGCCAATGAGTGTCGCCCAGGTAGAAGAAGGGGGTGCCATCGGCATAGACAAAGTAACGTCCATTCGGCGAGACCTTGAGAAACCCGTGTTGGTAAATCGCATAAGGCCCGGTATAAGCATCGCACTGGATGGTGTGGGTGACACCCTGCAAGCCGCCGTTTGACGGATCGGTGCAGGAGGTGCTCATGCTCCATTGGCCTACCGTCGTGGGGGCGAAACGAATCCGCCAAGTGTTCGTGCCATCCCAAAAGGCCGGCCGCTCAATCACCTCGCCGCCGGGGCCCGTAAACGTCGCCGTCACATCAACATCGGCAAAGGGATCTGCGTAGCTGACCGGACTAGTGAGCGGGATTTCCACGGCGCACCATTGCTCAACGGTAAAATCGGCAGCGCACCCAATGCACGAAAAAAAGCCAGCCACGAGCACGGCCAATCCCCACCTCAACCAAGTTCCGGGGCCAAGCTCAGGTCTGCTTCTTCGTCTCGCAATGCCGTTCATGTCAAAATATACCGGCGGAAGCCGCCGATTGAACATCCCCTGATTATGGTGGGCGCGCCACCACCGAAATCGGTGGGGTGGGTGCCACCAGCTACGAGTCTGTCCGTGCGCCTCCAGCCGACACGTATCTGAAAATGAACCCGCACCGCCCGGCCGTGGTCCCCCCCCGTTGACGGGCTGTCCCAAATGGCGTGACATACGGGAGCGACTTTGGCAGGTTGGCCCCATGTTCCCCCTGACAAGGCAGTTTACAGCCTGCGCAACGGGCACTTGCTGGTGCCTGCTGCTGTTGGCCACGCCGGCCGCCGCCACGAATTACGACGAAGCCAAAGTCGGTAGTTACACGCTGCCCGATCCGCTCGTCTGCAATGATGGCTCACGGGTCACCAACGCGGAATCGTGGTTTGTCCATCGCCGGCCCGAGATCCTCGAAGCCTATCGCGCCGAAATCTATGGCCGCAGTCCGGCCGCCGGCACCAACGTCACTTTCAACGTCTGGGAAACCTGCACCAACGCCCTCGGCGGCACTGCGGTTCGCAAGCAGGTGGAAATTAATTTCTCGGGGACGCCGGCCGGCCCCGTCGCGCATTTGCTCCTCTACACCCCCGCCGGCAAAAGCGCCGCCCCGGCGTTCCTCTGCCTGCAATTCGACGGCAACTATACCGTCACCGAGGATCCCGGCGTGGCCATCTTTCCCGGTTGGAACGGGCGGACGGGCCTGCCTGCAATGCCAAAGAATCCCGTGCGCGGCCAATTCGCGCACAACTGGAAACTGGCGGAAACCCTGGCCCGCGGTTACGGATTCGCAGTCATTGATTATCGCGAGATCGAACCGGACTTGGACGGGGGCGCCGGTTTCGCGTACGGCCTGCATCGGAATTTCCCGGTGCCGTCGCCCGACGGCTGGGGGTCTATCGGCGCCTGGGCCTGGGGCGCCAGCCGCGTGCTGGATTATCTGGCCACCGACCCGGATGTGGATGCGCGCCGGGTGATTCTCTTTGGCCATTCCCGGCTCGGCAAGACCGCGCTCTGGGCGGGGGCGCAGGACCCGCGGTTTGCGGCTGTGATCGCCAACTGCTCTGGCGAAATGGGTGCCTCACTCTCCCGCCGCGACTTCGGCGAAACGGTGGATGACGTGGCCCGGCGTTTTCCCTATTGGATGTGCGGCAATTTCCAAAAATACGTCGGCCACTGGACGAACCTGCCCGTGGACTCACACTGCCTCCTCGCGCTGATCGCGCCGCGTCCTTTGTTTCTGAATACCGGCAGCGAAGACGGCTGGGGCGATCCGCACGGCGAATTCCTCGCTGCCCGCGCGGTCACCCCGGTGTATGAACTGTTCGGCAAAACCGGCATTCGGGAGACCGATTTTCCGCCGCTCGATCACGCTTTGCAACACGACGTCGGCTTCAATTGTCACACTGGCAAACATGACGTGCTGCCGTCGGACTGGGACAATTTCCTCGATTTCGCCGACGCCCATTTCGCCAAGTGAAAACGAACAAGCTGCCGCCGATACATCCGGGGGAAATTCTCCGCGAAGAACTCATGCTGCCCCGTGGCCTGTCACAGAACGCGCTGGCGCGGGCCTTGCACGTCCCGCCGCGCCGGATCAATGAAATCGTCTTGGAAAAGCGCGGCATCACGGCGGACACCGGCTTGCGGCTGGCGCGGTATTTTGGCACCAGCGCGGAAATGTGGACGGGCTTGCAGGCCGATTATGATTTGCGGTTGGCCCGGCTGGAAAAAACGAGCGTCATTGAACGCGACGTGAAACCGCTGGCCTCATTGGAACCCGCGATGGCTTAAAACACACCGAATGAAAACCAATCTTACCCAACGGCGAATCAAAGCGCGCAAGGCGTCCGCGTGCGGCTTGTGCAAGCCATGGAAACAGGGCTGGGCGGACAAGAGAACCGTGCGCGACCTCCGGCACGCGCAACGTGCCCGGCAACAGCTTGCGGAAGCACGCCCGTAACCCCCGCCGCGCCGCCGTGGAAAAAATCCCCTCGCTTGGCTGATTGCCACGCCATGTCACCAGGTCATTCTAAAAAACGAGTATCATCACCATGCCCTTGATTTTTAACCTTCGCGAAGGCCTGATGGAGACGAAACTGCATGAAGCTGTCACGGCTGAAGACCTCTTGCGGTTGGATCAATTGGCGCGGGAAGCCGACTCAAGATTGGAAGCCAGCCCAAACCGAATCTTAGATATTTCCGACGCGACCTGGGGGCTGGTGAACTCCGAGTTGGTGAGAAGTATGGCGGCCATCCGCGAAAGAGAGCCCATGAAAAACCATGTGAAAGCAGCTATCGTGGCGCCGAAACCGGAGCAATATGGTATCGCCCGGATGTTTCAGGCTTTGGATGAAAACCCGGCACTTGAAATTCAAATTTTCAAGGACGCGTCAAGTGCGTATGAGTGGCTCGGCCGGAAATAGCCGGCATAAACTTGCCGCCAACGGTCGGAGTTCGGCGGTTAATCATTTGTCCCCCATCTGCGCCAGCCTTGGCCGCTGGCCGGAAGCGAGCCGGGGATGAACGACGCCCAGCCTAGATTCTATTGGTGAAAATATGGAAGATGGTAGCGCGCACGGGAATCGAACCCGTCTTTCAGCCTTGAGAGGGCCGTGTCC